>JACKEA010000004.1:660403-990605 GCA_020633235.1 Polyangiaceae bacterium
AAGATCGATTTCGTTTCGAACGCTCGCCCAGTGGGCGCACGTGCGCTGCGCGGGCGTTGTGCGAACGAGAGCGGCGAAACGAGCGCGCGGAGCGGCCGCAAGCTCGTCAACTGAAATCGCATTCGCGGTGTCGAATTCTGTCGTCCGCTTCGCACTCGTCTCGCATCGTCATAGCTTCAGATCTTCGGACCGCTTGGCCCGCCCTCGACCAACACGGCGCAACGGCGGCGCGCCCGTCCGTCGCTCTCGCCGGAGTGGCATCGGTGGTGGTCAACCCAGGTGAACAGTGGGTTTAGGAAGATCCGCTGACGGAATCCGCCGGGCCGCTGATCCAGCTCCGCCAGTCCCAGTGGCGTTTGGTTGTTGGTCCATCGCGGAACCAAGCTCAGGCGCATCATCGTGGAGTACCATCCGGCAAGATGGCCAATCCGCTGATTTCCGACCGCCATGTCGAGTTCCTGCTGTTCGAGCTGTTCGACGCCGAGGGCCTGTGTGGGCTCCCTCACTTTGCGGATCACTCGCGCGAGACCTTCGAGCTCTACCTCGCATCGGCGAAGAGGCTCGCTCGCGACGTGTTGTTTCCGGCGTACCGGCCCTTCGACGAGGCGCCGCCGGTGCTCGAGCGGGGGCGCGTGAAGGTGCACCCACTGCTCCACGACATCCTGCCGCAGATGGTCGAGCTCGGGATCATAGCGGCGACGCGGCCGGCGGACGTAGGCGGACAGCAGCTGCCGCTGCTGGTCGCGTGCATGGCGAACGCATATCTGATGGCTGCCAACGCCAGCGCCTACGGCTTCATCGGTCTGACGTCCGGCGCGGGACGACTACTCGAGTCGTTCGGCAGCGAAGCACTCAAGCGCGAGTACATGGAGCCGATGTACGAGGGGCGCTGGGCCGGCACGATGGCGCTCACGGAGCCGCAGGCGGGCAGCAGCCTGACCGACGTGCAGACTCACGCCACCCCCACCGACCAGGGCTACCACCTGATCCGTGGCTCGAAGATCTTCATCTCCGGCGGTGATCAGGACGTGACCGAGAACATCGTGCACCTCCTGTTGGCGCGAATCGACGGCGCGCCGCCCGGCATCAAGGGCGTGAGCCTGTTCGCGGTGCCCAGACTGCGCCGCGAAGGCGACCGGCTCGTGCCGAACGACGTCGCCGTCACGGGCGCGATCCACAAGATCGGCTGGCGCGGGCTGCCCAGCCTCGCGCTCGACTACGGCGAGAACGACGACTGCCGTGGTTGGCTCGTAGGCGAGCCGCACCAGGGCATCCGCTACATGTTCCAGATGATGAACGAGGCGCGGCTGATGGTAGGCGTGAACGGCGTGGCCACCGCGTCCGCGGCCTACCACGAGGCGCTGGCATACGCCGCGGATCGCCCACAGGGTCGGCGCCTCGGCGAGAAGGACCCCACCCGGCCGCAGGTACCGATCATGGAGCACGCCGACGTGCGGCGCATGCTGCTCCGGCAGAAGGCGATCGTCGAAGGGGGCTTGTCGCTGCTCGCCGAGTGCGCGCGGCTGTCCGATCTCGGTGAGTACGCCGAGGACACCGCCGAGCGCGATCGCTCGCGCCTCCTGCTCGATCTACTCACGCCCGTCGCGAAGACGTTTCCCGCGGAGCGTGGCTTCGAAGCCAACGCGCTCAGCGTGCAGGTCCACGGCGGCTACGGGTACTCCAGCGAGTACCTGCCCGAGTCGTGGCTGCGCGACCAGAAGCTGAACAGCATCCACGAGGGCACGACGGGCATCCAGAGCATGGACTTGCTCGGCCGCAAGGTGATGGGCCACGGCGGACAGTCGCTCTTCGCCCTGCGCGACGAGCTCGTTGCCACAATCGCCGACGCGCGCGCCGCCGGCGTGGACGACGAGTGGTGCGGCCGACTCGAGGGCGCGCTCGCCGCGCTCGGTAGCGTGACGGAGCATCTTGGCGGGCTCGGCATGAACGGCGACGTCGCCGGGATGCTCCTGCATAGCGTCGACTACATGGACCTCTTCTCGACGGTGGTGATTGGCTGGCAGTGGCTGAAGCAGGCGGCGGCGGCAAAGCGCGGCCTCGACGCCGGCCGCGGCACGCCCGCGTTTTACGAGGGCAAGCTCTGCGCTGCGCAGTACTGGATCAACACCGAGCTGCCTCGCGCCGGCTACCTCGCTGCGCTGTGCCGCAGCGGAGAGGACTCGTACGCACGTATGGAGCCCGAGTGGTTCTAAGGCGACCTTGAACCCGGATCCGGCAAGGACGCGCGTGTGTGTGGTTGGTGCGGGCGCGGCTGGCCTTGCCGCCGCCCACGCGCTGGTCCGGCATGGCTATCGTTCCGTCACCGTGTTGGAGCGCGACTCGCGCGTCGGCGGTAAGTGTTGGACGATTCTCCACGATGGGCACACCTACGAGGTGGGCGCCGGGGGCCTGACCACGGCGTACCACAACGTCCGCGACTTGATGCGCGAGCATCGAGTGCGTGCGCGCCCCAAAGTCAGCGGATGGTTTGCAGAGCAGGGGAGCGAGCGCGTCAACTTTCTCCAGCCGCTGCTGCGAAGCACGAGCGCCCTGTCCATCATGCCGGAGGTCGTACGCATCCGCCGCGCGCTCCAGCGGCACAAGCGCCTGCTCGAGCCAGGCATCGACGGCGTTGACGCCGAGCTCTACCAGCCGTTCGCCGATTGGGCCCGAAAGGAGCGCGTGGAGCGGGTGGCAGAGCTCGTCCGACCCTGGGTGACCGGTTTTGGCTACGGCTTCTTCGACGAGACCCCGGCAGTGTACGTCTTGAAGTACCTGACGGTCTTTCGCATGCCGATGTACGAGCTGCTCGACACCGGCTACGGCGGATTGTGGGAAAGGGTCGCTCACAGGCTCGATGCGCGCACGGGTACCGAGGTGCGCCGGGTGATTCGCGATGGAGAGCGGGTGGTGGTCGAAACCGACGCCGGCAGCCGGGAGTACGACGCATTGATCGTGGCGTGCCCGCTGGACGACGCGCTGGCGTTCATCGAGGCGAGCCCCAGCGAACGCGAGCTGATCGAGCGCATCTGCTACTGCTCGTACCACGCTGTTGGTGCGATCGTGAGGAACTTCCCGCGCAGTCGCTACACGTTCTGGGAGGAGCACCTGAAGCGCGAAGCGCTGGGGGAGCCGATGTTCGCGTATCGCCGCTGGCCCGAGAGCGACCTCGTCTTCTTCTACGCCTTCGGGACGCCTGACGACCGGGAGCGCATCGAGGCCGGCGTGCGCCATGTCGTGCGGCGCCACGGCGGCAGCGTCGAGCGGATCGAGCTATCCAGGCCCTGGCGCTATTTCCCTCACGTCTCGAGCGCGGATCTGGGCGCCGGATTCCAGGAGCGGCTCGAAGCGCTCCAGGGGCACCAGCGCACCTTCTACACCGGAGAGATATTCTCGTTCTCGATGGTCGAGGCCGTGGTGGCGCACGCCCGCAAGATTGTCGATCGGCACTTCGCTCCGCCGGGCGGCCGCCCGGTGCTGTGCGGCACCCGCGCGCACGGCGGCCAGGCCTTGGTCCAGCTCCGGCCGTCGGTGCAGCTTCGACCCCGCCCGTCGAGCTCACCGCCGTGTGTCCTCCGGCGAGCGAGGGCGCCACAGCCGTGCCCGTCACGTTCCGTGCGAACCGGCACGACGCAAAACGGCGTGCGCTTCGAGCTGACATCTATCCGACCTGGGCCCGGGAGAGCCCCCCGTCGAGGAGCCCGCGCCCGCGGGTTGCAGCGCGGATGTTTCCGGGAATTGCATGCTCGCGCGATGGCACAGCGACATGGAGTCGCACGCGTCGTCGGGCAGCTCATGATCCGCTCGCGGCGCTTTGCTCCGGGCGGCGCACCGGGTGAGCACAGCATCGACCTGTTGGCAGGGACACGGGTCCGACGGTGAAGGTGGAGCTCCGACAAGCAGACCTGGATGCCGCCGTTTCGCGCTGAGACCCAGGAGGAGCTGTAGTTGCTTGCGCCCAGCACTTCTCGACTCGAGCGCCCGACGCCGACGAGCAGTCGCGTCGTGTGCAGGGCGAGTGCGGCGCGCAGCTGAGCGATCGAGCGGGTGCGACCCGAGTCTAATAGGCCAGCTCAAGGCTCTTGCGCGAGCATCTCGTCCAAGCGCCCCTGGCGCTCGAGCTCGTACAGCTCGTCACAGCCGCCGATGGGCTCGCCGTTGATGAAGATCTGCGGGACGGTGCCTTGCCCCGTGACCTCCGCCAACCAGCGGCGCTTTTCCCAGTCGCCCGCCACGTCCACCTGGGTGAGCTGGGCGTTCTTGCGGACGAGCAACTGCTCCGCGCGCACGCAGTAGGGGCAGAAGCGGGTTCGGTACATCACGACTTCGGCGGACACGGCGACAATTTACGCTTCCGCGCCCGTCCCGCCAGCCCCCGGAGGAACGCCGAGCGGAGTGCTCGGCTGTGGCAACCACGCAAGAGGGGGGCGCGAGCGGCGCAGACCGTTCGGAGCCGAACGAATTTGGGGGCGCGAGAGGGGGCGCGAGAGGAGCCGAACGAATTTGGGGGCGCGAGCGGGCGTGATGCGGCTGCGGAGGGGATGCGCCGGGAGGGACGTGATGAGCGGGAGGTTCCGCGGCGGACCAACAAAAAAGCCCCGGCAACCCCGGCCTGGCCAGGATACCGTGGGCGCCCCATGGCCAGTGCAGACACCACCACTTTGAGCCTCGAACGCTATTCGCCCGACGCCAAGGGCCTGGTTGCGGGCGCCCAGGCCCTCGCCGACGAGCGCAAGCACGCGGAAGTGCAGCCGCTGCACCTGTTGGTGCGCGCCCTGGAGCGGGACGCCGGCGTGGTGGCGGTGTTTCGGGCGGCGGGGGTGGACGTGGTGGAGATGCAGAGCACGGCGGAGCGCGCGCTCTCGGATCTGCCGAAGGCCAACGAGCCCTCGTACCTGTCCGTGGCCATGCTCGATCTGTTGGAGCGCGCCGGGCGCGAGGCCGATCGCGATCACGCGCCCGGCGTGCAGATGGAGCATTTGCTCAACGCGCTGTCGCAGGAGATCCGCGGGCCCGCCGGCGAGATCTTGGGCGCGCATCGCGTGGGGCCGGGATCGCTGCGCCAGCACATGGGCGCGCTGCGCCAGGTGCCGCGCCCGGTGCGACGGGGCGGAAGCGTGGCGGGCAACGCCGATCGCTTCACCTTCGATCTGGTGGAGGACGCCCGCGCGGATCGTCTGGATCCCGTGATCGGTCGTGATGCCGAGGTGCGTCGCTTGCTCACCATCGTGGAGCGACGGCAGAAGAGCCACCCGCTGCTCGTGGGCGAGCCCGGCGTGGGCAAGGGCGCGATCGTGAGTGCGCTGGCGCAACGCATTGCCGCGGGCGACGTGCCCACGAGCCTTGCCGGCGTGAAGCTGCTCGAGCTGGACGCCAGCGCGCTGGTGGCGGGCACGCGCTTGCGGAGCGACGTCGACGAGCGCGTGCGCACGCTGATCGCGTCTCTCGGTGAGGCCAACCGCGGCCAGTCGATCTTGGTGGTGCGCAGCGTGGAGCAGCTGTTCGCCCAGGGGCCGACGGGCTCCGGCGTGGGGGAGCTGCTCAAATCTCCGCTGGCTCGCGGGGAAATCCGCCTGTTGGCGACCACCACGCCGGAGGGCATGCGCAAGATCGCCGACAAGGACGCCGCCGTGCTGCGCAACTTCACCACGCTGCCCATCGAGGAGCCGCACGTGGATGGCGCCATCGAGATCCTGCGCGGGATCTCCAGCCGCTACGAGGAGCGGCACCAGGTGGAGATCGGTGAGAGTGCCATCGTCGCCGCGGTGAAGCTCGCCAAGCGCTACGTGCAAGATCGTTTCCTGCCGGACAGCGCCATCGACTTGCTGGACGAGACGGCGGCGGCCAAGCGCGTGGAGACGGACGGCGTGCCCTTCGAGGTGGACGAAGCCATTCGCCGGCTGGAGTCCCTCAAGGCGCAGATCCATTCGCTCGATCATTCGGGAGACGCCACCACGCGCAGCGCCCGCGAGAAGCTCGAGGCGGAGGCGAGCGAGCTCGAGCCCAAGGTGGTCGAGATGCGCTCCAAGCTCGAATCGCGTCGCGGTGCCGTCGCCGCCGTGCGTGCGCTGCACAGCGAGCTGGACGAGGCGCGCCGCGCGCTGGAAGAGGCCCGCGAGCAGAAGGAGTTCGCCAAGCTCGGCGAGCTGGAGCACGTCACGGTTCCAGATCTGGAGAAGCGACTGCACGCCGCGGAAGAAGCGGCGCGCAGCACCGGCGCCCTCGACATCTCGCGCAACGTGATGGAAGAGGACATCGCGGCCACCCTGGCGGTGTGGACCGGCATCCCCGTGGCCAAGATGCTCGAGGGCGAGGCGGACAAGCTGCTCAAGATGGAAGAGCGGCTGGCGCAGCGCGTGGTGGGCCAGGACGACGCCGTAGGGGCCATTTCGCGGGCCGTGCGTCGCGGCCGCGTGGGTCTGCGGGATCCCGGCAAGCCCATAGGATCGTTCCTGTTTCTGGGGCCCAGCGGCGTGGGCAAGACGGAGCTGGCCAAGGCGCTGGCGGAATTCTTGTTCGACGACGAGCTGGCCCTCACGCGCCTGGACATGAGCGAGTTCATGGAGCGCCACATGGCGCAGCGGCTGATCGGCGCGCCGCCCGGCTACGCCGACAGCGATCAGGGCGGCTTCCTGACGGAAGCAGTGCGCCGCCGCCCGTACTCCGTGCTGCTCTTCGACGAGGTCGAGAAGGCGCACCAAGACGTGTTCAACCTGTTGCTGCAGGTGTTGGACGACGGCCGCCTCACGGATGGCCGCGGGCGCCTCGCGGATTTCTCCAACACCGTCGTGATCATGACCAGCAACATTGGCTCCGAGCGCATCTTGGACACCGACCCGAAGCTGTTCGACACGGTGGACGGTCGAGAGGCGCTGAAGGACGTGCTCTTGAGTCAGCTCGGCGAGTTCTTCCGGCCGGAGTTCCTCAACCGCATCGACGACGTGGTCGTGTTTCGCTCCCTGGCCAAGGAGCATCTCCGACTCATCGTGGACATCCAGCTCCGGAAGCTCGAGCGGCTGCTTTCGGATCGCAAGCTCACGCTCTCCCTGGACGACGCCTCGAAAGACAAGCTCGTGGATCTCGGCTACGAGCCCGCCCTCGGCGCCCGGCCGCTCCGCCGCGCCATCTTGCGCAAGATCCAGGATCCGCTGGCGGAGTCCATTCTCTCCTCCAAGTTCCCGGAGAACACCACCATCAGCGTCACCGTGAAGGGCGACGACTTCATCTTCGGCAGCTGATTATTGTCGCTGCGGCGCGGAACCTCGCGCCATCTCGGAATAGTCCGGATTCTCGCGGAGCCCGAACAGAACTCCGAGCCACAGTCCGGCGCTGACGTGGGACACGCGGAAGCTCCCAGACGCAAGCTCCGTCGCGACGAACCCATTTCGGACGCCGACCTCGAAGCGCTTCCCGAGACGCCCGGCCACCACGATCTCCGGCGCCAGGTACGCGCCAGTGTCGGGCAGCCGGGTGTTCGGCGGCGGGTCGCTCAGGCCGTAGCCGGCCACCACGCCGATACCCATCCGGAGTGGGCCACCGAAGAGGGAAGCTTCCACGCCGGCGCCCAGGGGCAGCCACGCACGGCTGTCGACGGTGCTCGGCTCCGCCACCAACTTCAGCCGCAGCTCCGTTGGGCGACCGAGGGGGAACGCGTAGAACCCCGCGACGTGACCGCCGTGGCCGTGGTGTGGGTCCTCGCGATTCGCCACGTCGATGAGCGCGCGATAGCCGAGCTCCATGCCCCAGGTCGGTGTCCACTCGGGCTCGATGGGCGGCTCGAGGCACACCAACGGTTGGAGGCACACACACGGATCGCCGCGGCAGTCGTTCGCGTCCCCTTCCAGCGTGATCTCGGTGGTGTCTCCCTCGCCGAGCTCGAGGGTCCGCGTGTAGGGCAGGTGCTTGGCGTCGCTCCACGTCGCGCGCACGGTGTGGTGGCCGGGGTTCACGCGCTCCTCCAACGGTGCCGTCCCGATGCTTTCGCCATCGAGCTCCACCGTGGCGCCGCTGGGCTCGGTGGCAATGCGCAGGGTCGCCGTCCGCGAAAGCGCCTGCTCGCGGAGCGCCTTCAGACTCTCGTCGGGCTCTTCAGCACACTCGAAGTAACGATCGAGGTGACGCACTGCGCCGGCGGGGTCGTCGGCGTCGAGCGCCAGTCGTCCCAGCATCGCGAGCAGCTGGGGCTTGCCGGTGAGGGCATAGGCGCGTTCGAGGTTGGCTCGGGCGAGCTCGAGATCTCCCGCGGATGCGGCGCTTTGCCCTTCCGTCAGCAGCGCGCGCGCGGTTTGCAGGTCTTCTTCGCTGGGCGGAGCCGCCGGCGGGCAGGGCTCGGCGCGGGCGGGGGCCGCGGGGGAAAGCAGCGCCAGCGTCGACGCGATGAAGCGTGCGCGTCGAGCGAGGATCGCTTGCCGGTCCCTGTCCACGGCTTCGAATCGTAGCGTCCCGCGGGTCGTCGCGATATTCTTCCGACATGGCAGAGCGTGGAGTGAGCCGTCGCGGAGTCTTGGGAGCCCTGGGCGTGGGCGCTGCAGCGCTGACCCTGCCAGTCTCCGCGAGTGCCGCGCCCGAGCCGCTGCGCACTTCCGAGAGCCTGCTTTCGCCGCTCACCGCGGGCTCCCAGCTCGGCCGCTGGATGATCGAGGAAATCCATCCTCTCAGCGAGGGCAGCACCAGCCTGGTGCTGCGTAGCCAGCGCGGCGGCGATGCGTTCCAGCTCGACATCTGCGCGCGTGATCGCGAAGCCGGCGCGCATCAGGGGCCCGGCGTCACGGAGCACTTCTCGGTGTACGTCGCCAACAACGGCAACGGCGCACTCAGCACCGTGGAGAATCAGGGCCTCGCGGCCATGGCCGTGGCGGACGTGATCCGTGGCAACGAGACCACGGTGGATCGAAGCGGCTATCGCACCCTGCGGCAGTGCGTGGCGGCCCGTGCCGTGCGCCGTCACGTGGAGTGACGTGCGGCGTATCGAGGTCGGCTTCACCTGCAACAACCACTGCGTGTTCTGTGCTCCTGGCAACCTGCGGGAGCGGCTGCCGCAGAACCCCAAGCTCGCTTCGGAGCTGTCGGAAGTGGCCGAGGGGGATCGCGTCGCCTTCGTCGGGGGTGAGCCCACGCTGTTCGACGAGCTGTCGTCCTGGGTGAGGCAGGCAAAGGAGCACGGCGCCGCTTCAGTGGTGGTGCAGACCAACGCGCGGCGCCTGGCCGTTCAGGGCTACGCGAAGGAGCTGGCCGCCGCCGGCGTGGACGCCTTGGACGTGTCCATGGCCGGCTCCACGGAGGCGATGCACGACTACCACACCACGGTAGAAGGCAGCTTTCGGCAGACCGTCGCGGGGCTCCGGCGCGCGCGCGCGGCGGGCATTGCCTTCGGCATCACGGTGGTGATCACGCGCTCCAACTACCGCCATCTGCCGGAGATTGCTCACGTGGCGCACACCTTGGGGGCGCGCGGCCTGCACCTCGCCGCGGCGGAAGCCGTGGGCAGCGCTGCGCTGAATGCCGCCTCCGTGCTGCCCAATCGTGAGCTCGTCGCTCCCTACCTGGAAGCCGCCATCCGCCGTGCGCGGCAGCTCGGCTTGTCCGTCGTCACCGGGGCGGACACCGGCGCCGAAAGCGCGCGTCAGTGGTTCGCGGGCAGGGGCCGCGCCGAGGACGACAGCGCCGCCGGAGTCTGATATTACGCCCACGATGCCTCAGCTCGATCGCTCCGTTACGGAAGACGGCCTCGTCATCGAGCTCGACGAAGACTTGTATCCGAAGGACGCCATCTACGGCGCCGCGTACATCTTCATCGATCGCTGCTACGTGAAGTTGGATCGTCCGAGCCAGGGTCGCATCTCCGTGCGCCTCGCGCCCAAGCCCGGTTCCACGGTGTCTCTCGACGACATGGCGGGCGAGTTCGAGAACGAGCTTCTGGGCCAAGCCTGGCGCCGGCAGATCGTGGAAGAGAACCGCCAGCTCATCGAGCAGGTGACCACCCAGGCGCTCTCCGGCGCCGCCGGCCCGCCCGGCTTGGACGATCTCCTGGCCATGGACATCGATGAAGAGACGGCCTTCGAAGATCCGCTCGGCATCGCCATGAGCTGGGAAGAGAAGTACAAGAAGAAGAGCGAGAAGAAGTGATCGAGCTTCGCTTCTTGGAAGAGCTGTACTCGGGTCGCGCGATAGACGCGGCGGTCAAGGCCTTCGAGGGCTTTGCCAAGGCGGAGCTCCGGCGTGAGCCGGGGGTGTTCATCGTGGAGCTCACGAGCACCTCGGAGCACGACGAGACGACCATCGCGCGGGAGCTCGAGAACTACGCCCTGGGCGCGACGGTGGAGGAAGGCCGTGCGGGCAGCGTGTAGCGCGCTGCTGCTGGTCGCCTGCACGCCCGCGCCATCGCCGTCGGCAAAAGCGCCGCTGCCTCCCGCTGCTGCCGTTCCGGTCCCCACGGCCGTTGAAAGCTCTGCGCCCCCGCCGCCAGAAGCGCCTGCGGAGGAGCGCTTCGTGGTGCGCCTACGCACCGAGTACGAAGACGGCGTGGATTGCATGCCGCTGATGGCGCCGCCCTCGGTGCTCCAGAACGGCAGCGTGTGGATCGCCGGCAGCTGCGGCCTCCGTGGTCGCATCGACGCCGCCGGCCGCTTCCACGACTACCGCGCCCCCTCGGAGACCGTGAAGTTCGACATCGCCGGCGTCAAAGGCAGCTGCCCCGCGACCTACTTCTTCGACACCATCCTCGCGCGGGCCGACGACGACGTATGGACCACCGGGGATCGCCGTTGCGGTCTGGATCCGAACACCATCTGGATGATCGATCCCGTGCATTTCGACGGCTCCGCGTGGCGCACGGTCCCCACGCGCTTCCCCTCCGCCAGCGTGCACGAGTCGAGTCCCGACGTGCTGGTACGAGCGGGCAACGACGTCTTCGCGCTGGCGTTGGGGGACGACTGGCACGGCGCCCCCGAGTGCGGGGTCTACCGCCTGGCGAAGAACAAGTGGGTGAGGGAGCTGGGCTGCGTGCTCCCCACACGACAGAACGACGCGGTCACCACGTTCTACTCCATCGCGACCGATACCCGCGGCGGAGTGTGGGTCGCCGGCCGCGCCTATCGCGGTGGAACCTTCGATCGCGGCTTCGTCATGGAGCGCACCTCCAAGGGCTGGGTGGAGCACGTCATCGCCGACGACCAGCTCTCCCGCGTCGCCGTTGGCGCCGACGGAACCGTGTGGGCCGCCGGCAAGAGTCTGTGGCGGCAGAGCGGCAAGACCTTCGTCGAGCAGCTGTCGGTGCCCGCAAAGGAGAGCAACGACCTGTGGGTCGGCGACGAAGTGTGGCTCATCTCGGGCTACGAGCCGTATCGACTCGTGGGCCAGCGCTTCGAGAAGGTTTTGGCCGATCCCAGCGACGAGGGCTCCGTCAGCACCATTCGCGGCTCGGGCAAGAACGTGTGGGCGGCGGGCCAGCGCGTGGTGTGGAGCTTCTCCCGCGACGGCAGCACACCGGAGCCCATCACCGTCACCTTCCACGAGCCCAAGCGCTGACGTCTTTCTTTGTTGGCCCGGCGCGACGCCCGTCGCGTTCCGACGTACTGCCACAATTTGCTCAGATTCGTGATCATTCGGAGGGGATGGTCGGCCATGTCTCCGAAATGATCACCGTGGTGAGCATTTTTCGGAGGTCCCCCGTTTCCGCGGTGCACCAACAGAGAACGGCCGGCGGCTCCGATGAGCCCGTCGTTGAGGTACCGCCGCGGTGGCTCGATCGTTGTTCGGGAAGTATCCTGGGTGTCCGTGAGCGTACCGAGGCCGAACTCCTTTCACTTCGTGCCCGTGCGGGACGTGCCGCGCGGAGCGGGGGGCGGGTGTCCGCTCGTGGCGGAGCCTGCGGCGGAGCGGAGTGGACGACAGCTGTGGCTCCGGCTGCGGGACCGCATGCGGCTGTGTGAGACCCGCACGCGGGACTTCGACGACGCGGAGATCGCCCGCGTCAAGGCGACGCAGCTGTACCTGGACGGCAGCAAGAAGCTCGCACCGGACGACTTTCGCCGAGATCTCGTGAAGCTCTCGTTGGATCCGGACTGCGTCGGGTGTCCGCGTTTTGCCGGCTGCGGCCACTGCTTCGCGGGCAAGAGCGGGGACGTCTTCTCGCGGGACGACGCGCGCCTGCGCGAGATCGTGCGGGAGCTCTCCGGCGCGGTGCTGGACGTGGGCGCCGGCGAGGGGCCTTACGCCGCGGAGCTCGACCGGGAGCGCGTGCAGCTGGTTGCCGTCGAGCCCGATGCGGAGCGCGCACGGGTGCTCGCGTCGCGCATGCCGCGGGCGCGCGTGGTGGCGGACCTGCATCACGTGGACGGTCGCTTCGACCACGTGCTGGTGATCCGCAGCGCGAATCACTTGCCGGACCCCGAGGCGGCGTTCGCGCGCTTGGCGGAGCTCCTCAGCCCCGGCGGCACTCTGGTGGTCGCCGACGACGAAGCCTTCGCCCTGGTCCGTACGGAAGAGCAGGCGCGCCGCGCGGAGCAGGGCCCCGCCGAGTTCGAGCACTATCGCAACGACAGCGCGGAGCAGATGCACGCGCGTCTCGCAACGCTTTCGCTGCGGCTCTTGGAGCGGCGAGACGTCACTCCGGAGAGCAGCACGCTGTGGCTCCTGCGCTACCAGAAGGAGGGCGCGTGACCGCGTGGGAGCACGACGCCGTGGCGCCGGGGACGCTCACCAGCGCGGACGACAAGATCCAGAGCCACGAGAGCGCGGCCCACGAGAAGCGCAACTGGGTGCGGCTGTCCTACGACTGCAACAACCACTGCGTGTTCTGTCTGGATTCCAACGCCCACGACGGCACCATGCGGGCGAACCTGGACATCAAGGTGCAGATCATAGAAGGCCGAAAGAAGGGTGCCACGCGGCTGATCCTGTCCGGTGGCGAGCCCACCATGCATCCCAACTTCCTGGACTTCGTGAAGCTGGGCGCCCGGGCCGGCTACCCGAAGATCCAGACGGTGACCAACGGGCGCATGTTCGCGTACCCGGACTTCCTCCAGCGCGCGGCGGACAACGGCCTGCACGAGATCACTTTCAGCCTGCACGGGCACACGCCCAAGCTCCACGACCGCCTGGTGGGCACTCCGGGCGCCTTCGAAGAAGAGGTGCGGGGCCTGCGGGCGGCGCTCGACAGCGGGCGTTTCATCGTGAACGTGGACATCGTCATCAACAAGCAGAACGTGAAGCACCTGCCACAGATGCTGGAGACGTTCATCTCCTGGGGCGTGCAGGAGTTCGACTTGTTGCACGTGATCCCCTTCGGCAACGCCTGGACCGACGCGCGGGATCACCTGTTCTACGACCTGGAAGGCAACGAGGAGTCGCTCCGGAAAGCGATGGAGTATTCGCGACGCCCCGACATCCACATCTGGCTCAATCGCTTTCCGCCGCCCTACACCGAGGGCTTCGAAGAGCTGATCCAAGATCCGTACAAGATGACGGACGAGGTGCGCGGTCGTCGGGAGGAGTTCGACCGCTACCTCGCCCTCGGGGAGAAGCTCCGCTGTCGGGAGCCGGAGCGCTGCAAGCACTGCTACCTCCAAGATCTGTGCGACGGTCTGGACGCCGCCATCGACGACCGCTCCCAGACGGAGGTCCACGTGCTGCGGATGGCGCACCCAGCGCCCGAAAGCGGCAGCTTGCCGCGCGCCGAGATCGCTCACGTGGTGGCCAAGGACTTGGCGGACGCCGCGCCGCTCATCGACCGCGCCGGAGCGAACGCGCTGTGGCTCGAGCTCGAGAGCTTTGCCGGCGTGGAGCAGCGAAACGACGTCGTCCGTTGCATCACCCGCGACGGCCAGGAGCTGTCGCGCCTGCTGGAAACGCCGCGGCCATTCGCCATCGTCGCCCAGGTGTGTGCCAGCACGGAGCCCGTCCTCGCGGCGCTGAGCCCGGTGCCCCAAGGTCTGATCCTCGCGCAGCCGGACTACGCACGGGTGACGGAGAACCTCGAGCACGACGTCGACCTGCGCGCGCTGTGCCAGAAGATGCCCGCCCACGTGCGCACCGTGAACATTCCCGCGTGCATCGGCGGGCGCGAGCCCGAGCCACCCGTCTCCACGCTCGACGCCTCCATGCTGGGCCCGGACGCGCGGCTCGACATGGGTCATTACACCGAGCGCTACATCGCCGCCGGGTATCGCACCAAGAGCCGCCGCTGCCACGGCTGCCGCTACGACTCCCAGTGCCGGGGCGTGCACATCAACTACGTCCGCGCCCACGGGTACCGCACGCTCGAGCCTGTCTGAGGGTTTGCCGGTCCGCCGCGGCCACGCCGCGGGGCGCACCCCCATGAACTCAGCCCGCCGCTGCCGTCGGCGAGCTGCACAGTGGCGCCTCGGCGCGGGCTTCCGCGGCGGACCAACAAACTCTCGAACGGCATTTTTCCGGCTGCAAACGTCGGGGAAAATGCTGGTACGCTCCGGCTTCATGCCGACGCCCGAGCTCGACCTCCTCGTCATTGGTGGGGGACCCGCTGGCAGCACCGCCGCAGCCATCGCTGCCAGGGCGGGGCTTCGCGTGCGGGTACTGGAAGCGGACGAACATCCGCGGCCCCACGTGGGGGAAAGCCTATTACCGGGCATCGTTCCGATCTTGGCGGAGATTGACGCGCTCGCGGACGTGGAGGCCCACGGCTTCAACCCGAAGACGGGCACCACGCATTGGAACTGGGGCACCACGCCGGAGTGGGACCTGTGGTTCGCGGATACGGACACGTACGACCACGCGTGGCTGGTGAACCGCGCGGAGTTCGACGCCATCTTGCACAAGGCGGCGGAGCGCGCGGGGGCGGAGGTCCAGCAGCGGACGCTGGCGCGGGAGCTGCTTTGGGATGGGGACCGGCTGGTGGGCGTTCGGCACCGCAAGCGCGGTTCGGAAGAGGACGAGTTTTCCCACGCTCGCTACGTGATCGACGCCAGCGGACAGGCGGCGCTCATCGCCCGGAACCTCAAGACCCGCAGCGTGATGGACGGCCTGCGGCACCAGGCGTCCTGGGCCCACTACGAAGGCGCCGGTACGCTTCCGCCGCCGCGGGAGAACCAGGCGCTGTTCGTGGCCGAGAAGCGCCACTGGCTGTGGCTGTTTCCCTTCGGGGGCGGCAAGGCGTCGGTGGGCATCGTGCGGCTGGACGACGGCGAAGGCAAAGAGAGCCAGCGCACGGCTGCGTTCGACGAAACCGTGGCCGCCAGTGAAGCGTTCTCCAAGGTGTTGGGACAAGGCGCGAAGCGCGTGACGCCGGTGCGCACCCAGCGAGACTGGAGCTATCGCGTGGCGAACGTCACCGGGCCCGGCTGGTTGATGGCGGGGGATTCCTCCGGCTTCATCGATCCGGTGCTTTCCACCGGCGTGTTCCTCGCGATGCATGCGGGGCGGCACGCGGCGCGCACGGTGGTGGACATCGTCAACGGCGACAAGCCCGAGGCGGACGCGCTCTCGAAATACTCCAAGCACCACCGTGAGCTGTTCGGCGACTTGCTCCGCATGGTGCGCTTCTACTACCAGCAGACGCTGTCTCAGGATGACTACTTCTGGGAGTCCAAGCGCATCTTGATGCGACCGGACACGGAGCTGAAACCGCAGAAGGCGTTCTTGATCCTCACCAGCGGTCTGGTGCGAAACCTCGCTTTCGACAGCCGCGAAGAAGCCACCCGCGCGCGGCGGGAGCGGGCCCTCACCGGCAGCGCTCCGGACGTGGACGACGGCAACTTGGTGCTTCCGGAGCAGCTCGGCTTCGTGTGCTTTCAGATCGCCTTCGACGACGGCAGCGAGAAGCCGGCGCAGCTGTACCTGCTGATCGAGCCGAAGGATCCGGCGGCCCCCAGCCTGTTTCGCACGCCGAGCTTCGACGTGAATTGCTTGGCGCCGCGCTACGACAACGACGCCATCGCCCAGCCGGCGCTGGAGCCGCACCTGCGCGCCTTGGGCCGCGCCATCCGCAGCGAGGACACCGTGGCCGGGGAGTCCCTGGCGGCATTCTGGAAGCGCTCCGGAGCGACGGTGGTCGCTGCCGTGCGGGGCT
This sequence comes from Polyangiaceae bacterium, assembly GCA_020633235.1. Taxonomy (NCBI): domain Bacteria; kingdom Pseudomonadati; phylum Myxococcota; order Polyangiales; family Polyangiaceae; species Polyangiaceae bacterium. The sequence continues at coordinate 676,449 of JACKEA010000004.1, forward strand.
TGCCGGAGCAGTTCCGCGTCGTGCGCGTGTTCGGAGAGTGAGCTCACGCCGGCAGGAAGCTCGCGCCGTACTCCGCGGGAGCGGCAAAGCTCCGCTGGGCGTCGAAGTTCACCCAGCGCACGCGCGCCTCGCCGTCCTTCACCAGATCCGGCAGTGCGCAGGCGCGATCGATCACGTAGTCCTGAGCGCGGCGTAGATCCCGGGCGCTCATGCTGGGGGTGGAGCGAATGCGGTAGTAGCGCTCTTCTTCGATCTCGAGGCCCAGGGCGCGGCGATGCAGGTGCAGCTGGGTGCCCGGCAGCACCAGCAGTCGATTGACCACCAGACGCAGCTCCGAAAAGCGCACCAGCTCGTCGAAGACCTGCCGAAAGCTGTCGAAGGTTTCGCCCGGCAATCCCAGGATCAAGCTCAGCTCCAGCGGGCCCACGCCCTCGAACACGCTCAGCGCGCGCTCCACGTGGGAAAGCCGCGTGCCTCGACGAATGGCGCCGAAGGTGGCCGGCGTCAACGACTGCACGCCAAAGTGCAGCGCGCCCACGTTCACGCCGCGCAGGGCCTCGCGCTGCGCCGGGCGCGCCAGGGCCGGATACAGCTGGAAGCCGTAGCGCAAACGCCCCTCCGGATCGCCCTGGCGGATCGCCGCGCACACGTCCTCGAACACGGCATCCGTGACGTTCGCCGTGCTGGCACCCGCGTCGATCCAGCTGGCGCCGGGCCAACGGGTGACGGCGGAAATCTCCTGTGCGATGCGTTCCACGGAGTGGGCCACCATGCGCCCTTCGCGGCTGTCCTTGGCGTCGCTGCAGAACGCGCACTGGAACTGACAGCCACGCGCCATCTCGATGGTGGGTCGCGCGACCTGATACACCGTGCCGCTCAGGTAGGGGGACGCCAGATCGTCCAGCCGACTCGGCGGAATCGCCGGTGGTCCCACCTCCACCCCGCCTGCACGGGGCAGCAACAGGCCCGGCAGCACGTGGTCGATGCGCCGCGGTCCCGCGAGCAAGCGCTCCACCAGCTGCACCAGCGTGCTTTCTCCGGAGCCCCGGGCCACGGCGTCCACCGCGTCCCACCAGCTGAACCAGCTCGCATCGCGATCGAGGAACGCGAAGGACACGCCGCCCCACACGATCGGAAAGCGTGCGCCGCGTGCCTTCAGCCGCCGGCTCACCGCGCCGCTGTCCGCCAGGTTCCAGCTGTAGCAAGAGAAGCCGACCACATCCGGCTCCATCTCCCAGATGGCGTCCGCGGCGGCGTCCGCGCTCTGGTTCACCAGGAACAAGATCTCCACGTCCACGCGCTCACCGAGCCGCGCGAGGAGCTCCGCCCGCAAGTACTCCGCGGCGCCGGGGCCGTAGCCCCAGGTGGCCTCGCACAGGTTCACGAGCACCACGCGAAAGCGACTCGCATCCCGCGGCGCGATGGGACCGCGCGTAGGCTCGGGGTGGGCCGCGGGATCGATGCCGACGCCGTCTTCCAGCTCTTCCAGCGGCGTGAGCGCGTCGAGGCCGTAGGCATCGGCGTAGTAGCGGGGCACGCCGCGGCACTCGCCCTGCCGCAGGCAGCGCCCGCAGCCCTCGGCCATCACGTCGTCGGGTCCCCGCGCCGTGGATTCCGCAGAGCGCCGCTGCGACGCGGGCAACAGGCAGAAGGCAATGCCGCGGGTGGTGAGCGGCACGCCGCGCTCCTTCGCCGCCTGCGCGGAGGCAGCAATCCGCTCTCGCAACGCCTCCATCGGTTCGGGCATCAGGATGTCGGTGCGCCGCGGAAACGTCGCGGGCAGCGTCAGCTCCACGGCCACGGCGCGGGGACAGCGGGCCAGGCAATCCACGACCAGCGCGGCGAGATCTTGCACGCGGCGCGAGAGCAGCGGAATCACGACGCGGACGCCGAGGGGCGTCTCGGCAATGCGCGTCATGGTGGCGAGCAGCGCGGCGTGGGAGTCGCGCCGGCGCGTGATCGCATCGTGCTCGCCGGGCACGGTGGTGTACGCCACGATCTCGATCTCGTCTGCACCACCGTCCGCCAAGGCGCGCGGGTCGAGGGGCGCGCCGCTGGGCACCACCGTCACCGTGCGAACCCCCGCGGCCCTGCCGCGCACCACGAGCTCCGCAAAGTCGTCGCGGGAAAGTCGCTCCGCGCCCACCACGCGGAGTCGCTCCGGCGCGTCGCCCTCGAGCGTCGCGCCCGCCCGGGCGGTGATGGTCCCGATGGTCACACTCCGCAGTGTAGCCGAGACACGTCGGTGACGTTCGGGATCGCTCCGTGGCAGCCGTGTAACGAGATGGTGAACCGCCTTGCGAGGCCCGGGTTTCGGGCGCACGCCAGCGGGGCATGGAACAGAAGCGCTCGGTGGTGCACGTGCTCTTGGTGTTCGCCCTGGCGTCCATGTTGGCGCTGCCGCTGCTCGTGAGCACCTGCAGCCCCGCGGCGGACGCGCCCGGCGGCGCACCGACGAGCGACATCCTCACCGCGGGGCAGTGACGGGGCTCGCGCCGCAGCGACAAACCTTCAGAACTGCAAGGCCAGGGCAGCGCCGTAGTGATCGCGGCGGTTGTAGTACTTGAAGTCCTGCCAGCTGCGTTGCCACTCCGCGCGCAGGATGAAGCCGTCGTACAGGCGGAAGCTGGCGCCGACGGGAATGCCGAAGGCCAGATCGCGGCTCCAGTTGAACAGGCGCGGCGCGGTGTACACGTGGCTCTGATCGAAGAGGCGTACGGCGACGGGTAACGACAGGCCGAACCACGCGTAGCCGAGCTCCACCTCGTTGCCGATGGCCAGGCGATCGGTGCGCAGCGCGTTCACCCGCAGCGCACCGCCGAAGCCGGCGGCGTCGTCGTCGAAGGGCGCAATGGCGGTGAGCCCGATGCGGCGGTGAGCCACTTCGCCGGAGACCCATACTTGTCCTGCGCTGGCGGACGGCTCGTCCACGTAAGGGCGGCGCGTGACCTTGGCGATGCCGGCGCCGACCTCCAGGCTCCGGTCCGGCATCAGACCGGACGCGGGGCGGAAGCTCGCGATCGGACCACAGGCGCACACCGAGAACAGCGCGGCTGCCAGTAGAAGTCGGTCCGTCACGAGTGGATCGCATTCAAGCCGCGTGCCGGGTGGCACAGCCGGTGCACCCCCGATGAAGCGTGCGCCGCGTTCGTTCGACTATCGGACATATCGGCGCCCGAACTCTCGGACGCATGGGCAAGATCTTGCCCGCGATCATTGCGCTGGGCGCGTTTCCGGCCACGGCATTCGCGCAATCCGAGGACGACTACTTCGTGACCACGCAAGGCCTGCGCGTTCGCCAGAGCGACGTGTACGAAGCCTGGTTCGGTTCGGATCGCTACCAGCCCAACTACCTGCGCGCCGGCGTGGAAAACGGCGCCATGCTGCTCCTGGAGCTCGGGATCTACTGGTACGAGCCGAACACCAGCGTGGTGGACTGGCAGTTCCCGAACTTCGCGGCCAAGGTCACGTCGCACAACGCGTTGCGATTCGACGACAACCTGTTGCGCACGAACTACATGCTGCACTCCACCGCGGGTGGCGTGCACTACCTGATGACGCGCACGAATGGCTTCGGTATCGCTCCGTCCTTTGCCACGGCTGTGGCGTCGTCCGTGCTGTACGAGACCGTGCTCGAGTGGCTGGAGGTCATCAGCATCAACGATCTGATCGTGACGCCCTTCGGCGGAATGGCCGCGGGCGAGACGATGCACTTGATTGGCGACTACGTGAACAGCGAGCAGCCCGCGGTGCGCACCGAGGTGCGGGGTACGGCGGGATCGGTGACGCGAGACTTTGCCGGCCTCACGTTGGGGCTGCCCCGGAACGTGCACGACGAAATGGACACGCCGCCGTCGCCGTACGCCGTGGAGCGGGACGCGCTGGGGCTCTCTACCGCCTATGCTCACGAGTTTCATCTGCGCTTGGGGCAGGAGGCGCTGTTCGACGGAGATCGTCGGGGCGAGATGATCGTCGGCCGGGGTGAGCTCTGGATTGCCGCCATGCCCGGGTTCTTGCGACCGGGTCGCTTCCACCGTTGGTTTTCCAACGGAAACTTTGCATCGGTGAAGCTGCGAATCGGCGGAGGCAATGGGGGAGAAGCCGGTGACGTTCGCTTTCACTCGCACCTGGCCGGCTACTACGCGCAGAACATCGGTTCCGGTTTGGGCACCGCCACGGAGGTCGCCCTCGCCAGCGGCCTTCGCTACGTGGATCGTCGCGAGCTCGATCTCCGACAGCACTACGGCATGGTGCACTTGCCCCACCCGGTGGCCACCCTATGGTTGCGTCAGGGAGGCGTCGTTGCCGAGATCGGCGCCCGCGTTTCGCCCGACTTCGCGTCCATCACCTCGGCGTCGTACCAGCGCTACGCCGAAGAGAACGGAGTCCTCGGCACCCGGGCCACCCTCAAGCGCCACGGCTACGCCCACTCCTTCGGCATTTCCGGCGAAGCCTTCGCGTCGCTTCGGTTCGGCGACGTGGTGATCGGCGCTTCCGCAGAGCACGGCCGCTACACCACCATCGACCACTTCGATCGCCTGCAAGAGGAGATCCGGCGCCCGACGCACGGCACTGAAGCGATGACCGAGCTCAGCGCGCGCCTCGAGCTCGAGCCCCAGGGCTCACCGGTTTCGGCCCGCTTCGAGGCGAGCGAGCTCAGAAACGACAGCCACCTCGACTCCCACTACGGGCCCTATCAGTCGAGCACCAGGGTCCGGCGTCTGTCCGCCGAGCTCGGGCTCAGCTTCTGATCACCACACGTGATCGACGAGCAGCTCTCCGTCACGGGACTGCGGCTGCGGCAGGGGTAGGGGCTTCCACGGCTCGGCGGCTTCCAGGTGGGCGAGCACCGGGATGTGATCCGAGTTGCCGATGCGCTGCACCCAGGCATTCAGCGGCTCGAAGCGATAGTCGAACAGGATGTGATCCAGCGTCTGGGTGAACTGGTTCGCCACGGACTTGTGGCGCCAGGTGTACTGCCCCGGGTGGTACAGCGGCAGCGCGTTGCGGAAGCCGTGGGACTCGAGGAACTTCACGCCGCCGCCGCTGGTTTCCTCGTTGAAATCCCCCATCACGAGCGTCGGGTAGTCCTCCCCGCAGTCCTCGTAGAACAGGGCCATCTGGTGGGCGTGGTCCTGGTTCGTCTTCAGGTAGGAGCTGACGACGTTGCCGTTGCCGGTGTGGGCCGAGCGCAAGTGCACGTCCAGGAGCTGCAGCGTGCCGCTCGGCGTGTCCACCAACACGTGCCACCCCGGCGGCCACTCCGAGCCGGCGCCCGGGTGCCAGCCGCCATCGCGCACCGGGAACTTGGCGAGCACCGCGAGACCGGCGGCCCCCGGCTTGGACTGATACAGCTGATGCGGATACTGCTCGGCGTAGCGCGCGCGGAGCACCGTTTCCCACTCCGGCGTCACCTCTTGCAGCGCCACGATGTCCGCGTTGCCCGCGCCCACGGCCTCTACCGTCGGCGTGTCGTTCTCCTGGTGGGACTCGACATTGTAGGATTTGAACACGTAGTGCGGAACGCCGGGGGTCGGATCCCGCGGTTCCAACGGGCGCTCTCCGCAGCCCAGCACCACGAAACAAATCACGATCGAGAAGAAGCGCAGCAAGGGGCGCTCACTATGACATCGGGAACGGGCGTGCGCCCGAAAACAGGTGGGAGAGCCGCCCACTCTTGATCGTCTTCTTGTTGTTGGCTCGCCGCGGAAACGTCCCCGCTGGACAGCACGAAGCGCGCGTTCAACACTGCTTCCGACGTGGCGCGTCCCCTTCACTGGCTCGAGATCAGCGCGGATTATCGCTGCAACAATCGCTGCATCGGTTGCTTCTCGGTGCTGGACGACGGCGGGCCGAGTATGTCGTCGCGGGAGATCGCGGCGGCGCTCGTCACGGCGCGGGAGCGCGGGGCCACGAGTCTGTGGCTCGGCGGTGGGGAGCCTACGTTACGGAAGGATTTGGTCGCGACGGTGCGACGCGCCCGAGAGCTCGGCTACCAGCGCGTCAAGCTGCAGACGAACGGCATGCTGCTGGCGTATCCGGAGTTTACGGAACGCTTGGTGTCAGCGGGCGTCACGGAGGTGAACTTCGCGATCAAGGGCGCGCGCGCGGAAACGCACGATCGCCTCACGCGCACGCCCCGCTGCCACGAGCTGATGCTGAAGGGCATGGCGGAAGCGCGGCGCCACGCGCTGAGCCTGGAGGGGGACATCTTGGTGTACCGCTCCAACATGGCGGAGCTTCCGGACATGGTCCGGCAGTACGCCGAAGCCGGGCTCGCGCGCTTCAACGTGTGGCTCTTTTCGGCGACGGATCAGGGCGATCGAGACCTGAGCCAGCAGGTGCCGCGCATCTCCGACGTGATGCCCTTCATCGTCCAAGCACTGGACGAGCACCCGGAGCGCCCCGCGGATTTCATCAGCTCGCTGCACACGCCGCCCTGCACCATCCCGAAGAGCCACCGGCGCGCGGCGTTTCACGCGGCGGACCTCCGTCTGTGGGTGCAAAACCCCGGCGGCTACGGCTTCTTCTTGGAAGAGTCGCCCATCGAGGGCGGGCACTACCTGCCCGGCTGCGCGGGCTGCGCGCTGCGGAAGGATTGCGGCGGCGTGCGCCAGGACTACCTCGCCATTCACGGCGACGCGGAGCTGGCTCCCGAGAGCTGAGCTACTCCTGCACCAGGCGATAGAACTTGGCGGTGGCGCCGCTGACGGTGATCGTCTCTTTGCGGAACGCCGGGACGGTGATGCCGCCCTGCACCGGCGAGAACGGTCCGCTCTCGGCGTCCGCGGACTCGATGGCGTAGCTCTTGGTGGGATCCAGGTGCGTGGTCTCGATGGTGAGCGTGCTCGTGCTCGCGTCGAAGGTCGCCGTCTCCTTGCCCCAAGGCCGCGCCAGCGGCTCTCCGACGAAGAGGCCCTCTCCCGGAGCGGCCACGCTCTTCCAGTAGGCTTCGAGCAGCGTGGCGCCGGCAAAGTACTTCTCGAGCAGCACCTTGGTGTTGGGGAACTTGGAGGTGTAGTTGCAGGGCTCCACCACGGTGCCAAAGCTCCCGGTCGCGCCCGCCTCCAGCCAAGCCACGACGCTCATCTGGCCGCTGGTGGGCACCTGTCCGCCGTAGCTGGTGAGGTGATCGGCGACGGCTCCGGGGCGGTAGCTGTTGGTCTCGATGTCGGCGACCTTGGCCAGGCCGGTGAAGTAGTAGAGGAGGTCCGTCTGATCGTGGATGGTGTTTTCTCCGGTGCCGTCGGAGTTGTCCACGTAGCTCACCTCCAAGCCGTCGGGGCGATCCCACTCACTCACCGTCTGCTGGAAGGTCGGCCAGCGCACGCTGCGCGCCTTGTCCGTGGTGCGCACGAAGAAGCCCTTGCCGGGCGGGAAGGTGTCGTCCGCGGCGACGCCCCGGTCCACCAGCGCCTTGGCGTCGTCGGCGTTCTTGGCGGCGAGCATCATGGCCGGCATCACCTTGTGGTCCGTGCGCGGCGCCACGGAGTCGGAGCCGAAGTAGTCGATGCTCGCCGTGGCGCCGCACGCTCCGCCGGTGGTGTTGCAGTACTTCTTGTCGTACCCGAGGGCGAAGGCGCTGGTGACGGACATGCAGTCGGCGCGGTACGGCTTGGTCCAGGTGATCACGTAGCCCTGGATGGTGTCGTCGATGGCAGCGTCGATCGCGCTCTGTGCGGTGGTGAGCTCCGCTACGGGCATCACGTTCTGCACCGTGAGCTTCAGCTTGATCAGGTTCTTCTGCGGGATGCCGCGCTGCTTCAGGTAGTAGTCGCCGAGCTCCACGGACACGGGGTCGTTCTCGTTGACGAGCACCGCCAGCTCTTCCGGGGCGAGCGCGGACTTGGGGAACAGCACCGTGGGCGCCGAAGGGCCGGCGTCCGCGCCGCTGTCGCCCGCGCCGCCGTCGGCGGGCGCGGCGTCGCCTTGGGCGTCCGCGCCGGCGTCCATGCCGGCCGTGCCGCCGCTGCCGCCGCTGCCGCCGCTGCCGCCCGTGCCGGAGTCCGTGCCGTTCTTCGACGGACTGCCGCCGTCGTCCGAGCCACAGCCGATGAGCGCGAGCGCGACGAAGATGAAGGCGAACCGCATGTCCGACAGCGTACGCTTCCGCGGCGGACCGACAAAATCAAACAGCGAGATGCGGAGGCAGCTCGCCGGGCCACAGCGGCACGTTGCGTTCTTTCAAGGCTGTGGCGAGGGCTTCCGCGCGCTCCTGCTGCCAGTGGCGCGCTGCAGCATCGAGAAAGCGCGGGTCGGCGAACTGGGCGGCGGCGCCTTCGACGCCGTGCAGCACGTCGATGCGCACGGAATCCGCGAGATCCGCCAGGGCGTCGGCCAGGAAGCTGAGGGCGCCGGGGAGCAGCGGCTGCACGATGGCGAAGGTCGTCAGACCGCGCTCCTTGGCTTCGGACAGCAGCGTGAGGCGTTCGTTGATGCTCGCGGCGCGGGGCTCGAAGTGCTTTCGCACGGTGTCATCCATGGTGGGCAGGGAGACACCAATGGCGGCCCCGCGAATGCCGGCCAAGAGCCCCAGATCTTCGAGGGCGAGGCTGGAACGCGTGAGCACCAGCGCGGGCCACTTCTTCGCCTTGCGAATGGCCTCGAGACACTGGCGCGTGATGCGATAGCGCTTCTCCGCCGCGTGGTACGGGTCGCTCACGATGGGACAGAACTTGATGGGCGCCGGCGGCAGGCGCGAAAGCTCCTCGGCGAGCACCTCGGCGGCGTTGACGCGCACGTCCACCCAGGAGCCCCAAGGCGCTTGTGGCAGGCCACCGAGGCGTCGGAGCGGGCTCACGCGAGCTTGCGCGTAACAGAACTGGCAACCGATGAGACAGCCGACGTAAGGCGTCAGCCAGTAGTGCGGCTCGAAGCGGCTGCCGGCGTTCTCGAGCAGCTGCCGAACCCGCACCTCGCGCAGGCGCCCCACCTCCGTGGCTTCACTGCGGGCGGTGGCGGCCTCGGCCCGCAGGCGCGGGAGCGCCGCGCTCTCGTTCGCATCGATGCGCTCGGCGACGACACGACACAGCTCGAGGCCTGCGCGGTGGTCCGGCGGCGCGTTGGCGTCGACGCCACGATACGACACCGCAAAATGCTGGGTGCGCACCGCGAAGGGCCGTGCGGGGTCCACGGGATCCACCTCCACGAGAACGTCCACCCCGCCCAGGTCCACCACCAGGCGGAGCCCGAGCTCGGTGGAGATGCCGGTCCAGCGCGCCCCCGGCGCGAGCGAGTCTCCCACTTTCGCCGGGGCCATGAGCTCCAGCAGGTGGCGCGCGAGATCCATGCTCGAAGCCTACCCGAGCGCTCGGGGTTGCCCTAGGTTCGGCCCATGCCCTGGCTCAAGGTCTCCGCCGTGGTGGGGTTTCTCGCGGTCGCTCTCGGCGCCTTCGGTGCCCACGGCCTGCGTGGGAAGATCTCCGACAGCCTGCTGAACGCGTACCACACGGGTGTGCTCTATCACCTGGTGCACGGCGCCGTGCTGCTTGCCCTGGCGCTGTATGCCCGCTCCGCCAAGGTGGACGTGGGCCTCCCGGCGGGGCTGCTGCTCGCGGGCATCGTGCTGTTCTCGGGCTCGCTGTACGTCATGGCCATCACCGGCATCGGCCGGCTCGGCATCATCACGCCCTTCGGCGGCCTGTGCTTCCTGGCGGGCTGGGTGGCCATCTTCGTGAAGCTCGGCCGCGCCTGACTCGGCCATCCCGTGGGGTGATATCGGCCAGAAGGCCCAAATATCCCAATCTGGCACGTATGTGGAGCGAGGGCGTGCGGTGATCTAGACTTCAGTGCCCGGTCGCGCTCCCGAGCCAATTGGGGGAATGCGAGCTTCGACCGGGGAGGGTCATGTTCGCCTCCAAATCGATTTCACGACTTCGTGGCCTGACGGTCGTCGGGCTGTTGGTCTTTGGCGCGTGTAGCGTGTTCGAGCCACCGGAAGACACGACCGACGCCGGCGGCGGAACCGGTGGCGGCACTGGTGGAGACGCGTCCGTCGACGGCTCCCTGGGGGGAAGCTCGGGCAGCGGTGGCGGCACTGCGGGCAGCGGTGGCAACGCCGGAGACTCCGGACCCACGGGCCCTTGGTGGCCGCACACCACTCAAGACGGGTGCGAGAGCGCGGGCGTGCCCAAGGCGTCGGATCGACCTTCGGCGTCGGACCCCGGAGACTCGCTGGCGCCGATCTACATGGCAACGTCGCGCATGCGCTTTGGCAGCGCCAACGACGACGAGGCGCTCACGCCCAACAAGGACGCCTGGGCGGACATCGGCATGGACCTGGACGAGAGCTGCACCAACTCGCCCAGCTGTTCCGCGGACGGCGCGCTGGTGGAAGAGCACGCGTGCAAGAACCCGCTCTTGGTTCCCTTCGACGGCAACGATTGCAAGGATAACCAGATCGGCAAGTTGTATCCGGTGGCGGCGCTGTCGCCGCAGGTGGGCCCGCTCTTCGGCGTCACGGAGCCGGATTGGAACTGCGCGCTGCATCGCGGCGAGTTCGCCGTGATGTTCAAGGTGTCGGACTACAACGGCAAGCCAAACGACGACGCCGTGCGCCTCGACATGTACACCACCATTGGCCTGCAGCAGCTGAAGACCTGGACCTGCACCAGCGGTCCGGGCGGCACGGTGCCGCCGGACTGGTTCAATCAACCAGACTGGCTGCTCACGGAGCATTGGAAGATCGCGCAGCGGTCGGTGTCGCTCACGGCGCCGGACGCGGGCATCGACGTGCCGGATTCGAAGTACGCCGACCCGGCGGCGTTCGTGCGGGATGGCTACTTGTTCGCGCAGCTGCCATCCGGCGCGGAGTTCTGGCTGGATGGCCAGCGCGCCCACGTGCCTGGGTTCCGGCTGCAGCTTCACCGCGCCATCCTGGTGGGTCGGCTGGAAAAGCAGCTGGACGGCACCTGGCAGCTGCTCGGCGGTACCATCGCCGGCGTGGTGCTGCCCACGGAGATCCTTTCGTCTTTCCGGGAGCTCGGCTTCTGCAAGAACATGTGCGCCGCCTACGACAACGTGGTCGGTTATCTGAACACCAACCAGGACACCCTGAGCTCCACCAGCGACAAGCTGCCCAACACGCCCTGTGATTCGCTCTCCATTGGCATCGAGTTCGCGGCACGTCAGGCCACGGCCACGGCGGCGGACGTGGAAGCCGTGAATCCTCCCGTGGACTGCCCCACACCCAAGAACCCGTTGGCGCCGCCGCACGGTTGTGTGTGTCCGGATCCCACCGTGGGTGGCCCTTGCGTGTTGCCGGACGGAGGCGCCGATGGCGGTTGAGCTGAAACGCTGCCTGATGCTCGGGGCGATCGCCGGGCTCATGGCCTTGGCCGGCCCTGCGCAGGCGGACGAGAACATGGCGGCGGCCGCCAACGCCTACTCACGGGCGCAGAAGGCGGCGCTCTCGGGGGACTACGAGAAGGCCGCGGAGCTGTTCGAGCTCGCCGACAGCTTGGCACCCACTCCGGAAGCGCTGCGCGCAGCGGCCTCTGCCCACAAGGCGGCGGGGCAGCTCGGCGCTGCTGCCACCAGCGCCGAGGAGCTCCAGCGGCGCTATCCAGACGACGCGGAGTCCAAGAAGCTCGCGTCGGAGATCTTGGAGCAAGCGAAGAAGAAGCTCGCGCGCTACCAGGTGAGCTGCCAGCCGGAGGCCTGTCAGATCTTGGTGGATGGCGGCGTGGAGACGGCGTCCCCCAAAGACGAGCACGTGCTGTACATCGAGCCGGGCAAGCACGAGCTGGCGGCGGTGTTCGGCTCCCGCAAGGCGGAGCCGCAGAACGTGGACGCCAAGGCCGGCGGCAGGGATTCGCTGAGCTTCCAAGCGCCGGCGCAAAAGAGCGAGCCGAAGGCCGTCACCGCGGAGCCGGAGGTGACCTCCTCTGGGGACGTGCGGGCCGATGGCAAGAGCTCCCACGGGCTTTCGCCCTGGGTGTTCGGGACCGCCTTGGGCGTCACGGCGGTGCTGGGCGGCGTGGCGACCTGGTCCGGCCTCGACACGCTTTCGGCTCGGGACGAGTACGACAAGCATCGCACTCAAGCGGGCTACGAAGACGGCCAGAAGAAAGAGCAGCGCACCAACATCCTGATCGGCGCTACCGGAGTGGCAGCCGTCGCCACCATCACGCTGGCGCTGTTCACCGATTTCGGCGGAAGCGACGAAAAGAGCGCGCAGAAGCCGCACTTGTCCGCCGGCGTCGGTCCCGGGAGCGTGGTGCTGCAAGGGAGCTTCTGATGACCAGCGCGCCGGCATCGGAAGCGAGCTCCACGCCTCCGCCCCGGCAGCTCGGCGAGTACGAAATCATCGCCGAGATCGCCAAAGGGGGCATGGGGGTCGTGTACCTCGCTCGGCGTGCCGGCAGCGCGGGCTTCCAGCGTTTGTTCGCCATCAAGGCGATGCATCCTCACTTGGCGGAGGACAGCGCTTTCGTGGACATGCTGTGGGACGAAGCGCGGCTCGCGGCGCGGCTGCATCACCACAACGTGGTGCCGGTCCTCGACGTGGGCACCGACCGCGGCATTCCCTACGTGGTGATGGAGTACGTGGACGGCTGCTCGCTGGCCGCCCTCCTGGTCCGCAACCGGCAGTCGCGCTCGCCGGAGCTGTTGGTGCCCATCTTCATCGACGCCCTGGAAGGCCTACACGCTGCGCACACGTTGGAAGACGACGACGGCAATCCGCTGCACCTGGTGCACCGGGACGTCACGCCGCAGAACATCCTCATTGGTGCGGATGGCACTGCGCGCATCATCGACTTCGGCATCGCCAAGGCGGAAGCCCGGGTGACGACCACGCGGCCGGGCGTGTGGAAGGGCAAGTTCGCCTACATGGCGCCGGAGCAGCTGGTCGGCGATGGAGAAGACGTCGATCAGCGCGCGGACATCTTCGCGGCGGGCGCTGTGCTGTGGACGGCGCTCACGGGGCGGCGGTTGTTCCGGGGCGAAAGCGACGGCGCGACGTTGCACAACGTACTGCACAAGGACGTGCCGCCGCCCAGCACGGTGGGGTTTCAACCGCCGGCGGTGTACGACGCCATCTGCCTGTGCGCCCTCGAGCGCAATCGCGACAAGCGTTACGCGTCGGCGCGGGAAATGGCCGAGGCCCTGCGCGGGGCGTGCAAGGAGATGGCGTCCCGCGCCGCGGTGGCGCACTGGGTGATGACCTCTTTCGAGGCGGAGCTGGCGGAGCGCCGCGCGGCTGTCCGGGGCGCGGCGCAAGCTCCGCCGCGCACTCAGAGCGTGGTGGTGCCGGCGCTTCCCGCGCTGGGAGTGCCGGTGTCCCGTGACTCCTGGCCGCACGAGCATCACACGCCCGTGTCCACCACGCCGGCACACGTGGAGACGGGCCCGAGCTCACTGGCGCCGCACGCAGAAGTAACGCAGCAAGCAGTGTTCGATGCGCCCATTCGCCGAAGCCGTCTGTGGCTCGCGGTGGTTCCACTTCTGTTGGTGGCGGGTATCGTCGTGGCGATCTTGGCGTCCGGGGGCGAAGAGACGCCGGTGCAGGCGTCCCAGGGCACCTCCGCAGCGGTGCCCGTGGCCACGGCTCCCAAGGAGCCTGCGGTCCCGCCGACCACGACCAGCGAGCCCGAGGAGAAACCCTCGGCGACGGCGGCACCCGAGAAGACCGCGCGCCCCGTGGCGGTGCAACCCTGGCACCCGCGACCCAAAGCGACCGCGAAGCCCGAGCCTTCTGCAGCGCCGCCCGCCGAAACGGCCGCGCCGAAACCCACCGCACAGCCGACGGGCCAAGCCCACGTCCAAGCCGAGCGGCATCGAGTTCGAGAAGAACCCGTACCTCAAGAAGTGATCGTCAGCGGCAGACCGTCATCGGTCGATCCCCGATTACGATGCGGACGTACAGCAGTGCTCCGTCCGGCGGCTCCCCGGGCGTGATGCGATAGGCGCCCTTCTTGCGCTCCATCTCGACGCGCAGGAAGCGACCGTCCGCCGTGCGCCAGCGCACGAAGGCGTGATGGTGGCCGTTGGTGGTGAGCTCCAGGCGCTTGGGATCGAGCCACGGCACCCGCACCTGAACGCCATGCGCGCGCAGGGTCTCGTCGTGCACGCCGCCACGCCCTCGGGGCCACGGGAGCTCGATATCGATGGTTTCCGGCGTGATCAGCAGGTCGAAGTCGATGGCGAAGGCGTGGACTTGCCCGCGTCCGTCCAGGCCCCAGTAGGCGTCGTAGATGCCGTCCCCCAGGCCCGAAGAGAACAGCGCCACCTCGCGCGAGCCGGCGTTGCGCATCATGGCGTTGGCGCTGGGACCGAGGGCCTCGGCGTCCAGCTCCCGGATCCAGCGCTCGCTCAGCTCTTCGTCCGGGACCCACTCTTCCGAATCCCCATCCGTGAAGGCGACGGTGCCGGAATCCACGCCGGCGCCGTGATCTGCGGGCACCCAGCGCGTGACGGGTGTGTCGGAGAAGGAGAGCCTGGCGGCGGCGATGCGCACGTCCCCCTTCTGGCAGATGCCGTCGTCCTCGTAGTGGACCAGAGACAGATCCAACGGATAGCTCCCGGGGGGTATGGCTTCCATTGTTGGTGAGACCGCGGAAACACCCGTGAACGCATCCCCGACGGCAATGCGACCGGAGTTGATCGGCAGCATTCCGAGCCGCACGACACGGAGCCGCTGCCGCGCTCGATCGGCGTCCTCGACGACGGCACCGTCGCGAAATGCCGTTGCGAAGTCCGAGTGCGCGCGCTCGCCGTCCTGCATCCTCGCCGCAGGCGTATCACTCATGGTCGCGGGTTGGTAGGCGTCGCACTTTGCAGCGCGCCAGGCGGGCGTTACCCTGAGGTGATGTTGCGCGGTCATTGGATCTTGGCGCTTGTCCTGTGCGCTTGTGGGAGTGGCAGCGACGGCGGGCCGCCCGGCGGGGGCACGGGCGGTGGGGCCGGCGCAGCTGGGGCTTCGACGGGCGGCGCGTCGTCCGGGGGCAGCGGCGGCGCGGCGGGCAGCAGCGGCGGCGCGGCAGGGCAGCAGCGGCGCGGCGGGCGGCGGCGCTGCGGGTAGTAGCGGCGCAGCGGGCAGCAGCGGCGCGGCGGGCGGCGGCGCGGCGGGTAGTAGCGGCGCAGCGGGCGGCGGTACAGGCGGCGGTGCAACGGGCGGCACGGGCGGCGGCGGCACGGGCGGAACCGGTGGCAGCGTCAGCCCTGGTACCGGAGATGGAGAGTGCGAGCCCGGCTACGACTCCGGCGTGTGGGATCCATTCCCTGGCAACAACGCGAGCTATCCAATCGGCGTGCCCTCCACCAGCTTGCCGTGGAAGGGAGAAGACTTCGAGAGCTACGCAGATGGCGCCTTGATCGAGACGTCGAGCAACAAGAGCTTGCGCAGTCATCTGGATGTGACGAGCGGGTCGCTGTACGAGAAGTACGTCGGCAGCTATCGCCGCGGCTGGACCACGATCTACAACTTCCGCGTTCTCGCCGTGGGTCTCTCCGGTGGCAAGCGCATCCGCTGGACCAACATGACCGCGAGCTATCGCGGCTACTTGTGGGCGTGGCACCCCACCGCTAGCACCACGAACGGCCTGCACATCTTTGCTCGCTATCAGACGGAGAACGACCTCTACGTCGCATCTCTGCGCTTCGATGGCCTGGTGACCATCAAGAAGAAGCACTGTGGGAACTACACCACGCTGGCATCCAAGACCTACGGCAAGCCGGTTTTGAAGACCTGGTACACGCTGCAGTTTTCCACGATTGGCACGACGCTCACGTTCAAGATCGACGGCCAGGTCGTGCTGACGGCGAAGGACGACACGTTCTCCTGGGGGACCACCGGCATCCGCACCGACTACGCCGACGTGTATTTCGACGACTGGAAGCTTTTGTACTGACCGAGACCGCGGTTCGACTTCGCGTCCCGAAAGCGGACCCTCCGTCAATGTGCGGACTTAAGCCCACTGTTCGCCTGGGTTGACCATCACGGACGCCACCCCGGCGAGAGCGCTGACGGCCGCGCCGCCGTCGCCGCGCGTCGTTCGAGGGCGGGCGCGCGGCCTTCTGAAGCCCAGCGGCCGGAAGACCGCACCGCGAGACGAGCGCGAACGGACGACAGAATTCGACACCGCGAATGCGAATTTCGTTGATATCTAACCGGCCAATCACGCGCGTGGCAGCAAACTCGACCGAGCCGCGCTGGACCAAGGGCGTGGGCTTTGCCGGGGTGGACCCGCGGAATTGATGGGGTCTGGGGTGCACGGAAATCGGTTTACATAGCAACTGATCTAGGCGCGTCCGAAGCCCCTGATCGTTGCATTCGACAGGGTTCGGCGGGCTCGAGAAGGGCAGAAGGGGGACGCGCGGGGGTCTTTGGCGTAGGAAAATCAGTTTACATAGCAACCGATTTGGGCGCGACCGATCCCCCCTGATCGGCGAGCTCGAGCTGGGCCGGATAGAGAGCCTGAAAGCGAAGCTCGAGAAGCCCGCACCCTCGCGCAAGAGGAGCTGCTTCGCCGTGCCCTGGCGCTGCTCGTTCCGCGATAGGCGCCTTGCGCGCGGGCTTATTCCGCGCCGAACCGACAAGCTGCCAGGTGGGAAGATGCTCCGCTGACTCAGCCGCCGCTTCGCGAGAGAGGACCGATTCAGGCGAGCAGTGGGATTAGTTAGGCCCTCGTCGCAAGGTCCGTTGCGGCTCGTGCGCGTGCTACATTTTTCGGCGCGTGAACGTTGCCTTCGTGTTGCCCTACGGTGAGCCGAGTGACGGGTTCTTTGCGGATACCCTGCTCGCGCTGCTGTGCGCGGACGCGCGGGCGCGCGGTCACCGCGCGGAGATGGTGCGGGTGTACTACGACGGGCGGAGCGCGGAACGCGACGCGGAGATCGTCGAGCGACTGGTCGCGTGGTTGGCGCAACGCGCGTGCGATCTCGTCGTGGTAGAGCGATTGTTCGACGCGACGCCAATGGAGCGGCACCGACGGGCATTTGCGGAGAGCCGCGTGCTGCAGGTCACGCGCGGGGATTCGGTGGAGCCGGGAGCCGGCGTGGATTACGTATTGGGCTCCGCGCCGGGGGTGACGCGGCGGGGGACCACGCGCCGAACACCGCAGATCGACGAGCTGCGCGCGGCCTTCGACGAGCTGCTTTCCGTCGCGCCGGATCTCGACGCAAAGTGGCGGAGCGTACCGGGCCTTTTCCGCGGCGGACCGACATCATCAGAAACGGGAACACCGCTGGGGCAGGGGGAACGGGAAGGGGAAGGCCCGCTCGGAAAGGAGCGGCGGACCTTTCCCTTCGCTCCGGTGATCGAGCAGGAAGTGATTGCTCCCGGCGCAGCGCCTCCGGTGGTGCGCAAGACCGTGTTCGGCAACGTGGGCTGTCCGTACGCGCGGGATCCGGCGGAGAGCGAGCACTTCCGCGGCGTGGAGCTGCCCGTGGAGCAGGAGCTGTCGCGGCTCGGGTGCGCGTTCTGTCACATGGGCGGGGACTACGAGGTGCGCTCGGACGAAGACGTGGTGCAGAGCCTGGTGGCGCAAGCGCGCTACTACGCGGAACGCGTGGAGGGGCTCGAAGAGATCGTGCTGAGCGACCAACATCCGATTCGCTACCTGGCGGCGCTGATGCGGGGGGCTCGCGGGTTGCCCCAGTTGCGCTGGCTGTTCCCGGCGCGGGCGGACGCAGTGCTGCGAGAGCAGCGCGCGCTGGAGGAAGCGATCCTGTCGGCGCGGGCGAACGGGCAGATCTTGGAGGTGTACCTTTCGGGCTTCGAGGCGTTCTCGGATCGAGAGCTCGCGCGCTACAACAAAGGCACCACCAAGAGCGAAATGCTCGAGAGCGTGGAGCTGCTGCGGGAGCTGGGTACGCGCTACCCGGATGCCTTCGAGTACGCTCGGAGCCGCGGCCACAGCATGCTGCTGTTCAATCCCTGGACACGGCCGGAGGACGTGCGCGAGAGCGTGGACGCGATGCGTGCGTATGGGCTCGGGGAGCTGTTCTTCGAGGTCGGACGCAATCGTCTGCGGCTGTATCCGGACCTGCCCATCACTTACGCGGCGGAGCGCGACGGGGCGCTGGAGCGCGAGTGGCAAGCGGGAGACGAGGGAGCGGCGCGTCGCAAAGGGTACAGCAGCGAGCGGCCGTGGCGATTTCTGGATGGGCGCACTCGAGCGCTGTACGGCGTGGCGCAGCTGCTAAGGGACGAGCTCGGAACGGAGACCGAGCTGGCGCAGCTGAGCGCCGCGGTGGCGTGGGCGGAGGCGGGGCATGCGGACGTTGGCGGCGTGGCGCGAGATTTGGCACGGCTCCGCCAGGTGTTCGAGATGCTCTTGCTGGACGGCGCGCGGCCCAAGGACTTGCGGCGGGCGACCACCGTGGCCGTCGAGGCCGTGCTCTTCGGCGGCGCCTGCAACAACGGCTGCGGCGCGTGCCCCCATCGCGATGGGTACGTCGACGACGCGACGCTGCTCGGCCGAGTGGACGCGGCGGCCGAGCACGGGAGGCCGCTGCTCTTCGCGGGGCGCGAGCCGACCTTGCACCCAGAGGTCGTCCAAGCCGTCGCGCGCTCCGCCAGGCCCGTTGGCGTCGTCAGCAACGGGCGGCGCTTCGCCTACGCCGCGTTCACCCAGGCCGCGGTCCGCGCGGGGCTAACGGCGGGCAGCGTCAAGCTGTTCGGCGCGACGCCCAACGTCGCGGACGCCATCACGCGAGACGCCGGGGGCTTCGCGCAGGCCTGCGACGGCGTCCGACAGCTCCGCGGTCGCGGCGTCGCCCTCGAGCTCCGCACGCCGCTGTACCGCGCATCGCTCTCCACTCTGGAACGCATGGCGGAGCTGGCCGTCGAGCTCGACGTCCCCGCCCTGCGCGTCGAGGCGGCAGTGGACGCCATTGGCCTCGACGCGCTGTCCGTCGCGGCAGATGGCGTCGAGCGCCTGGCCCGGCGCTGCAGCTCCTTGGGCGTCGCCCTGGAAGCGGCACCACTCCGCGCCGGCATGCGCGACTTCCGCTACATGCCGGCTCACCGCGAGCGCATCACGAAGATGTCGGAATAGGTCGGGTTCGCGATCGCCGTCCCAGCCACCTGGAGCGTCCCGTAGGACGAGCCCACCAGGTACCCACGCCCATGACGGTCCGCCGTCGCGTCGTACGCAAACTGCGACGAGGTCCCGCTCGCCACGCTTTGCGACCGGAACGCGCCCGAGTTGGTGTAGCTCGCCAGCACTGCATCCCAGCCGCTGGGCGACACGCTCGCGCCCCCGAACGACATCGCGATGTTCGTCTCCGCCGCGAGCCACACGTTGCCGCCGGGGTCGAGCGCCAGATCCCGATTGCCCTCGTCGTACGAACTGTACAGCGGCGGGTCCGCGAGCTTTCGCACCCAGCGGCCCGAACCGCCCGCGGTGGCCGACGCGAGGAACACGTTGCCCCCGCTTCCCGCGACAACGGACTGGGAACCGACGCTCAGGGTGCCGGTGAAGCGTCCGCTCAGGAACACGTTGCCCCAATCGTCCACCGCGAGCCCGTGCAGGCGCTCGCTGCCGCTACCCCCCACCGTGAAGGTGGAGAGCACGGGCGTTCCTGCGTAGTCGTAGCGGGCCACCAGTACGTCCGTGGAGCCTGCGCTGGTCACTGGGCCATCGCCCGCGTTGAAGCTGCCCGAGAACGTGTCGCCGACGATGAGATCGCCGTAGGTTTTCTCGAGCGCGAGCGCCGGCGTTTGCCCCGACGCGGGATCGAAGCGGCGAGACCAGCGGTGATTGCCGTTCCAGTCGTAGGCGGCGATGAAGTGACTGCCGGAAGGGAGCACGTGGCCACCCACGTCTACCGTTCCGGGAGCGCTGCCGGCGACGTAGACCCAGCGGCGATCTCCGGAGACCACGTTCATGATCTCGTCGTAGCCGCCGCCGCCGAAGGTCTTCACCCACTGAAACTGGCCGCCGGGGGAGAGGCACAGCAGAAATGCATCCGTGTTGCCGTGGCTGGTGCGAGGAACGCCGTCGCCGAAGTCCACGGTGTTCCAGAAGTGCCCGGCAACGTACACGAAGCCCTGGCCATCCACCGCTACGTCGTGAGGCCATTGCTGTTGCGGGCCGCGGATGCCGTAGACCCAAACCAAAGACCCGGTTTGCGAGTAGCGCGCGACGAACCCGTCTTGCGTGGTGTCCCCCGGGTAGCGCGTGAGGGACTTGCCCCCGAAGTCCACGGTGCCCTCGAAGACGCCGGTGACGAACAGGCTGTCGCCGTCCGCGATGGCGGCGGTGCCGTTCTGAGAGCCCGTGGAGTTGCCGAAGGCCCGCGGCCAACCATCGCAGGCCGCGCTCTCGTCCACGCAGCAATCGCCGAAGGAGGTACAGGCGTCGTCGCACCAGCAGCCGTCCGGCGCCTGTCCTCCGCAGAAGCCGAAGCAGGAGCCCGTTTCCGGAGTGCAGGCGGTTTCGTAGTCACCGCAGCAGGTGCCGTCCGCTTCGCAACCGGAGAGGCAGCTGCACGGTTCGAACACGTTGCTCGGTGGTCCGCCCATTTCCCCGCACCGCCCCGAGCAGCTGGGCGGCGCGGGGGGTGGAGGTTCGAAGGTCGGAATCGGGCCGGGAAAGGTCGGGATCGGCTGAGGAAAGCCGATCAGGTCGGACTTCGACGTGCCCGTGTCGGCGGGGTCGCTCGCGGCGCTGCACGCGGCCGGGAGGATCAGAGCAAGCAGGGGAAGGGACTTCGAGTGTTGCATTGGCTTCCTCCAGGTCAGTATCGGACGGGGCGGCTGCTCTCGAGGCGCAGCCGAATGCGTGCCGATAGTGGCGGCAGGTTCGCTGGCGAGGGTGTGTGCTCAGGAAGCGACGCTCGCTCCGGGAGGCGCGGGGCGTGGAGAGAGCGCTCTCGAACGACTCCGCGCGCGCGATAGCTTCGCGTCTGCGTCGACTGACGAGACGTGGACTGCGAGCGCGACTGCGATGGGGAGGTGACCGTTACGCCGAGGGGCTCACTGCTGGCGCCTCCTCGAACCGTTGCCGATCCGCTGTTGGTCGTCGTGCCCTGGGTGGACCCCACCGTGCTGGAGTCGGCGATGGTGATCGTGAACGCCACCTCCGGTTCCGTGCCGATGGTTCGCGGCGTGCCGGTCACGGTGATGGTCGGCGAAATCCACGTCGGGTTGATCGCGATTTCCACATCCGCCGTCGGATCGAAGTACGCCTGTCGTTGCCCCTGTTCGTTGTCGGCAAAGGCAATGTGCAGCGTGATGGTCGCGGCCACGCGCTCGCGGCCCACGGTGCCTGGGGTCCAGGTGCGTCCGTGGTCCATGGTGTTCCACGCCGCTTCTCGCACCATGACTTGGTAGGTTTGTTCGAGGCGCGTGGGACCTTCCGCGGCCTGTTCCTCGGCTTCCGTCGGCGGATCCACGTTGTCGTCCCCACCCGGGGGCGAATCGGCGTCCGAGCTTTGCTCGCCGCCATCGTTCGCGGACTGGCTGTCGCTGGCGCCGCTCTCGGAGTCGGGGAACGTGAACTCCATATCGGACGGCTCGAGGCCTGGATAGGAGGAGCCTTGGGGATCCTCGTCCACGTTCATGCCGATGTCCGGGTCGTACTCCGGCTCGAAGCCCGTCGGGTCCGTGTACTTCAGCGGCGTGTTCCACACGTAGGAGTAGCGGTTGTACGCCTGGCCGTAGAGCGGCGCGGACACCAACGGATCTGGTGTCAGGAAGCTGCTGCTGAGCGGGTCGTACATGCGCCCCCGCATGTTCACCAGCCCGAGCTCTGCGTCATGGTCGTGTCCGGTGAAGCCGCTGGTGAAGTCGGCGGACGGCGAAGCGAAGGCCGGAAGACCATCGTTGTCGGTCTTGTCGCCGAAGGGGCTGAACTGCCTGCGCTCCACGAGGCCGCCGCCGGCATCGGTGACGGCCGCGCCGGACCCCACGTGATCGCCGTGCAGATAGCGGTACTTCTTGGAGCCTGTCTTCTCGCTGTACACGTACTCCGCGACGGCCTCCGTGTCGCTCGACACGCGGAAGGTGTGCACCTTGTCGTGGTCGTCGACTCGGAACTGGTACAGCTGGCCGATGCTGACCACCATGCCGTCCGGGGTCTTCTCGAGCACCCGCTCTTGATCGGCGTTGTAGTAGTAGCTGTGGACCTTGCCGGCCTTCTCCACGCGGCTTGGTAGATCGAAGGACTTGTATTTCACGCTCGACCACGGCGCCTGTGCGCGTCGGCCGTTCTTGTCGTACTTGGGCGTGAACGCTTCCACCACGCTGCCGGACGACGAGCGCTGGTAGCCGATCAGGGCGTTGGGTTGCGGCCCGCTGGCGTAATGCTTCAGCTTCTCGGCCAGGTCGAGCCCCCCGCCGGTGAGGTGCTTGTAGTTGAGGTTGCCGAGGGTGTCGTACTCGTAGGTGGTGCGGTACTCGTAGGCGCCGGAGCGCTTGCGCGTCCATTGCGTCAGTCGGTCCAGCGAGTCGTGCTCGAAGGTGTCGACGCGACCGAGGCCCGCGTCGTGGCGGTAGTTGAGGTTGCCGTTGGCGTCGTACTTGTAGTCGAAGCCGTACACCAGACCACCGCTCGAGGTGCGGCCGTCGATCTTGGCGAGACGTCCGGTGTCGATCTCGAATTTCCGCTGGGTCTCGATGCCGTTGCCGAACATCTCGTCCTCCACGCGGCCGATGGCGTCCCGCTGCTTGGCGATCCAGAGGGGTTTGCCCGTGCCGAGGTCGTCGACCTCCGCCAGAGCGCCGTTCATCCCGTAGCTCATCTTCGTGGAGAAGCGAGGCGTGCCCGGGGCCTTTGGGTAGTCCACGCGCTCCAGGCGCGATTCGGCGTCGTAGTGGTAGTCGACGTCATAGTCCTTGCCGTCCACCACGGTCGTGTCCCGCGACGGTCTGCCGTAGGCGTCGTACTGCGTACGTGTCTCGATGCCGTCGGAGCTCTTGGTGGCGTGGCGGACGCCGATCCACGGCGTGCCGGTTGAGCCCGCCGGTGGAGCATCCCAGGTGTAGGTGTCCGAGCCGTCGATGGAGCTCCGGCGCTTGACGCGGCCGAGCAGGTCTCGGTCGTAGGTAGTGGACTTCCCCATGTCTCGGCTCACCGGATCCTGCTGAGCGATGAGCTCGCCGAACCCGCTGTAGATCATGGTCCTGAGCCCGGCATCGGGGTCGTTCACGGAAGTCTGGCGCCCCAGAGTGTCGTAGCCCAGAGTGCGGACGTTGCCCTTGTCGTCCGTGATGGTCTCTGCCAGGTCGAAGGGCAGGTAGCCATAGCGGGTGCGGATCAGCTTGCGCGCGCCGCTGGACATCAGCACGTCCACGCTGTCGGTCACGCGACCACTCACGTCGAAACGCAGGAACGACTCGTTCCCCAACTGATCCCATGTGCGGAGCTCGTCCAGCTGAGGGCGCTTCGTTGCGTGGCTTCCATCTGGGAAGTCGATGCGTACGACTCGGTTCAGGCCGTCGCGCTGATAGTTGGTCCAGCGGCGGTTGGCGTAGTCGCGGAAGACGTTGCTCTGCTGCTTCAAGTTCCCGAGTACGTCGAACATGCGCTCCAGGATCGCGGGCTTGCCGTTGAAGGACTTCGCCGTGAGCCTGAAGGCGAGACCGACGGAATCGTACTCACTGGTGGTTTCCTCTCCCGTGTTGGAGCGGTGGCGCACCAGGTACGGTCCGGCGTAGCCGACCTCGTAGTCCGTGGTCGTCACGTAGCCACTGGCGTACTCCGTACGGCGTTCCCGGCCGAAGCCGTCGTAGGTCTTGTCGATCCGGAAGCCGTTGGGGTCCTGCAGCACCACGGTGCGACCGAGGGCCGGATGAACCGCGACCTTGGTCACGTGACCGAGGGCGTTTTTGTACTGCTTGGGGTAGAGGTACTCCGCGTCGTACTTCAGCTGCTCCGTACGAACCTGATAGGGTGCTTCCGGATCGCTCGGCGAGTTGAGCTCGTCGATGGAATCCACCTGGCCGTAGCTTCCGTAGTGGTAGACCGTCTCCTTGCGCAGCCGCGGATCGGAGGGTTCCACGATCACCCGTTCGATACGTCCTTGTGCGTCCGGCACCAGCTGAGTCGTTCGCTTTTCACTGCGGGTGTCCGGCGGGGCCGCGTAGCTCGTCACCTCTCGCTGGGTGGGCAGCCCAATGAGCCAGTCCGTCGTGCGGTTGTCATAGGTGGTGTGGAGCACGGTGCGAGTGCCCGTGGCTGGTATGGGCGCGCCGCCCGATTCGGGAACTACGCTGCCGGACTTCCGTACGTCCTGATTCGTGAGGTTCCCGAAGGAGTCCCAGGTGTTGGTGGTCAGCTTGGTGCGACGGGCCTTCGACGGGTCCAGCGTGGCCGGGGCGCTGCCCGAAAACTCGTAAGTCCGCTGGGCAACGTCGTGAGGGCGCACGCGGAACACGCGGTTTCCGAAGCTCCAGTCCACGTCGTAGTTGGTGTCTTCCGTCTCTACGCGCGTCACCGCGGAGTCGATCGCCTCGTCGTCGCGTCGTGCGATGGGAGTCGCTGCGAGCGGGTAGGCGCCGTGCTGACGAACGCCGATGCCATACTCGATGTTGGTGTCCCTTCCGGAGTCCGTCTGGAATTCGTGGCGCCGACCGAAGCCGAGATAGCCCCGACCCTGCACGTCGGTGCGCGCGTCTTCGTAGTCATAGAACGTATAGGTCAATCCGCCCGGGGCGCTCCGGGTGTACATGGAGACTACCTGTCCGCCCGCGCGCAAGCAGCGAACGGGGAAGGTGCAGCCAGTTCCCGGCCGGTAGATCTTCACGTTGGAGGTCGGCTCGAAGACGACGCTCTCGTTGCGATTCAGCCCATTCCTGACGTTGATGAGCTTGTCCGGGATCTGTCCGGCGCGGATCCAGACCTTGAACTCGCGCGTGGCCTGGTCGTACTCCACGAAGTCGGCTTGGCCGTCACCGCTGACGTCCGCGAATTGGTGCGTCCAGCCGTAGTACCAGCCGTGGGTGATGCCCTCCATCTCGTCGTACACGGTTTCCAGCACGGGGTTGGTGAGCGTGAAGGCTGCCGGCCGGGCCGCGAACTGCCGGCCGTCGGAGACGTAGATGACGGGGCCCGTATCGGTGGGCACCATGAAGTCGTCGAGGCCGTCGGAGTTGAAGTCGAAGATGCGCACGCCGTCGTCCGGCATCGGGTTGGCGGGCCACAACCCGGACTGCGTCTCCCGCGTCATCTGCAAGGAGTCGCGCTGCTCGTCGGGCGGCTGATAGCCGCCCACCGTAGCCAGGTACCAGGGGCCGAAGCCGCGGCCCGTGTTGATGCGAGCCGGAAGCTCGATGGCGCCGGTGGCATCGATGCGAACGCCGTTGGCGGCGATCACGTCCCGCAGGCCGTCGCCGTTGATGTCGAGGTACGTCGGGGAGAACGCACCATACGCGCTGGTACCAGGCAGCGCGGGCGCGAGATAGCTCAGGTTGACGTTCTCGGGAGTCGTCGGGTTGCCCGAGCCGTCCAGCTCCACGCTCTGGTAGCTACCGCCGGGCTGCGGCACCACGAGCTCCATGCGGCCATCGCCATCGAGATCGGTGGTGATGCTGAGCCGCCGGCTGTCCACGGACAGCCCCGCGAGATCCGCGTCGTAACGCTGCGTGTACGGCGTGATGGTGGACGCCGCGTTGGTGCCGAAGCCCGGAGCGCCCGCGCCTCGGCGGAAGGCCCAGTGGTAGTCGCTCCACTCCGTCGGTCCGGTCCAGCCCGTCACCTGGTTACCTTCCGACGTGAGGCTCAGGACTGGCACGGGTCGGTCGACGTTTGCGAACAGGTCGATGCGACCGTCGCCGTCGAAGTCTCCGAAGTAGCGGACGTCGGGCTCCCAGTTCGCCGGGGCTCCGACGTACGCGCTTCCGATGGTGTCGAGGAGCGCATTGCCCCGGAACGGCGAGCGGACCTCTCCCGTACGCGCGCTGAGCAGATCGGCCGCGCCGTCGCCGTCGAAGTCCAGGGCCAGCGGTGGGTTGTACTCTTGGGGTCCGGTGATCGTGTCTTCCGCGGCGTACGGTCCAAGCCGAGTGACGAACCCGGCCTGCAACCCCGTTGCGACGGGCGTGCCGAAGGTGCTGCCGTTGCTGTAGGCGATCTTCCATTCTCCGTCGACGTTGTACGTCTCCGGCTCGTTGCAGAATCCGCCGACGCCATTGTCGTCCACCCAGTGGGGGCCGTCACTTTCGATCAGGCACTTCTGGCGGGTGCCGTCCCAGAACAAGAGGTCCGTCTTGCCGTCGCCATTGAAGTCGGCGGCGCGCGTCTTGGGCATCTGGTTCAAGTCCGTTCCCGCGGACACGCCAGTTGAGCGCTCGACGTAGTTGTCGTAGCCGTTCTGCCAGATGAGCTCCGTGGACGGCAGGCATGCGCCGTGGGCGTCGCACATCGTGATTGCGTTCACCCGAGAACGTCCGTTGAGCGGGCTCTGCGAGTAGGTCAGTCGGTAGTTCCACACCGGCTCGATCGTCGTCGGATTTGGTGCGCTGGCCTCGATCGTGCTGAGCCGGCGACTGGTGCGCACATGGACGCCGGACATGTAGCGATCCACTGGATCGGGGCGGTTCTCGTAGTAGAAGTGCACCCTGCGGTACGCCGGAAGGCCGGTCTTGTGAAACGTGTAACGGATCTCCTGCGGGTAGTACTCGAGGGCGTACTGGTCGTCGTAACCCAAGGAGCTTGGGGCGCCGGTGTGCGGCACCACGTCGTAGTCGAAGCTCATGGAGTTGCCGGTACGGTCTTCCACACGCTCTAGCGCCCACGCCCACACGACGTCCCGCGTGCTCGGGCTGTGGCCCAAGAGGTCGGTATTCACCTTCTGTTTGGCGACGATCCTCCGCCCGTAGACCCAGACCTCGCCGTTCGGATGCTGCGCTTCGAAGCTCTCGGGAACGTTCATCCCTGGAACGGACCCCAGTGAGACGATCTTGGTCAGGTTGTCCTGCTCCAAGCGGTAGACCGCGCCGCTGGCACCGGCAGTCCCTTCCACGGCTACTAGCCGCGTACCGTTCAGACAGTATTCGTCACCAGGACCGAACTTCACGCCATCCGGCTGACCATCTTGCGCAACGGTCTTGCGGCAGGGGGTGATGCTGGGGATGCCGCTCAGCGACCACCCCACTCCGATAGAACCGTTATCGTTGCCGCCGCCATAGTGCAGCGCCAGCGAGGGTTGGATGCCAGCGCGGCCTTCAGGGACCAGCAGGGGCAGGGTGTATGAGGGCTGCCCGAAGGCGTTTACCGTCAGCTCGCCGGGTAGAGTGCCGACGCCTTGAGACTCCACCACCGATCCCGGTGGGAAGGACAGGTCCGAGGGGGGGAGGATGGGACCATCCTCTCCCTTTGGAAGTTTCTGCGCCGTGCTGGACGCGTTCGCGCCCGAGCCGCCGTCACTTCCACAGCCTGTCGCAGCCATGGCAGCGGCGCACAGCACACCGAAGAAGCTCGCTTGCCAGTGAGTCGTTCGCATGTGAGGGCCTTCGCGCGAAGGCCGCCGCATCCAACATCATTCAGACTTTGCTGAGACTCTGCTGAGACTCCGCTGAGAGTCGATGGTCCGCAGCGAAGCAGATTGCAAGATCCGTGATCCGCTGGCCGACCAGCTCGGGCCGGGGCTTCGTCAACGGAACCAGGGCCACTCCGCGCGGTGCGACGATCTCGTCGGCCACGGCAATGCGCTCGCCGTCCGTCCGCAAAGCAAGGCAGGTGCCTCGGTCGTCGATGACATGAAGCCGTTGCGCGAGCACGCGCCAGCGCGGCTCCCAGCCCGGTAGCTCGCTGGTCAACAGGGCCAGGATCTTGCGACCGAGAGCGAGCGTCTCCTCGCAATGGAGCGAGCACGGGGCGTGGGACACGAGCGCCAGCGGGCCGCTGAGCCACAGGCTTTCCGGCGGAGCCGGGGCCGACCCAGGCGGCGGCAGCAACGCTTCGAGCAGAGCTCGATCGTCCCGCAGCTCCAGGCGAGCGAAAGCGTTGCTGCAACACCGCGGATAGCCGAGCAGCGCACCGAGCTCTTGCTTGGCGGTCGTGGCATCGCGAGCCTCGAGCTGTTCCGCCAGCTCCAGCTCTTCCGTCCGCACGCTCGCGAAGATCACGATCTGGCCGTCGCCACCGCGCTGGTCCAGACGTCGAGTCACGAGGCCTTGCCGTCGAAGCCAAGCTTCGCTCATGCCGGCTTCCGCGTCCTCGAGCGCCTCACGCTTGATCACGCTGCGAAGCCCGGCGCGGAGCGCTGCCAGCTCGGGGTCGAAGGGGATCACGCCGCCCAGGTCTTCCCGTGGCGTACCGGCGCGCAGGGCCGCCGACCACTTGGGCAACGGGGGCCCTGCCGGGTTCACCAGCTCCGCATCCGGAACCAGCTCGAGCAGGACCCGTGTGGCTGCCGCCGTGTCCACCGCGCTCGCGCCCATGCGCTCAGTGAAGCTTCGTCCGAGCTGCTGCATCCAGTGCGCGAGCTCCGGCGCGAGGCTCTGGCCCGCGTGAAACAACGCGTGGCCGCCGCCGCGCGCCAGAGCACGGATCTTCGCTTCGGGATCCCAAACCAGATGCAGTGTGACGGCGTGGCCTCCACGCCGCACGGTCACAGTGCTTTCGCTACTGCCGCCCACCACGCCGCATCTTATGTCGCAAGGGCGCGAGTCGCACTCCGCAAAATCGGCGGCTACACTCTCGCCGTGGCCTACGACCCCGAAGCGTTCGTCGAGCACTTCCTCGGCGGCCGGTTGCCTGCGGAAGTAGGCGACGGCTTCGCCGCGACGGCGGCGCAGGCGGATCGCGTTCGCAATGCTCTGGACGTCGTCCTGGAGGGTCCTCATGGCGGCCGCGTCGTCGCGTTCGTCGAGCGGCGCGTGGACGGCGTCGAGTGCTTGACCCGCACGGAGCGCTTCAACCTGTCGTACTACCCGTCCGAGAGCATCTCCGAGGCCGATGCCGCCCGCGCCGTTCGCGCCCTCGCCGCCCGTGTGGCCACGGCCGAAGGCAGCGCGCCCCGAGCGCCCACCGTTGCCGCCGGCACGCTGGAGCTGCGCATCAATCGCGAGTGCAACGAGCGCTGTGCGTTCTGCAATACGCCGGAAGGCTCGGAGACGATCTTGCCGGGCCCCAACGCGGTGCTCGAGCTGCTTGCGGCGGAGCGCGAGGCGCACGACGCCGTGCTGCTCACGGGACGCGAGCCGACCCTCGAGCCACGCCTTTTGGACTACGTGCGCCGTGCGCACGAGCTTGGCTACGCGCGCATCCGGCTGCAGACCAACGGCACGCGCCTCACGGACCGCGCCTACCTCCGAGGACTCGTCGCTGCCGGTCTCACGGAGGTGGAGATCTCGCTCCACACCCGCTCGCCGGACACCTTCGAGCGGCTGATCGGCAAGAAGAGCCTGCTTCCGCGAACCGTGGATGGTATCGAGGCCGCGCTCGACGCGGGGCTGCGCTGTCATCTCGTGATGGTGGTGACCACGCTGAACCTCGAGGAGATCCCGGATCTCATCGCCTTCGTGGCGGACAGGTACGAAAAGCGCGTGCGGCACGTGACGCTCTCGCCGATGGCTCCGGTGGGCGATGGCGCCCAGGCGCTCCACTTGGTTCCGCGGCTTGGCGACATGACCCGGAAGCTTCCGGAGATCTTCGAAGCAGCGCGAGTGGCCGGCATCGAGATCGACGTTCCATCGCGCTGCGGCATGCCGCTGTGCGCCATTCCCGAGCGCTACCGCGAGCGCAGCGCGGAGAGCCACAATCGTCCAGGTGCCAACTTGGAGGCCGGCAAGGGCAAAAGCACGCGCTGTGCCGGGTGCCGTTTCGATGCGATTTGCACCGGTGTTTGGCACGCCTATTTGAAGCGCTACGGCGACGCGGAGCTGACCCCGATTCAGTCTTGAGGAATTGCTGAGGCCATGCTCAAAGTCGGGCGCCCGGTTTTTGGTATCCAGAAGCCGTGGGAGGGAGGAGATCGACATGAACACGGCGCTGAGGCTGACGACGACGTTTCTAGGGGCAGTGGGGCTTCTGCTGGGCTGCTCGGCGGCTGATCCGGAGCCGACGGGCTCCACGGCGGAGGCGCTTTCGTATTCGTGCCCGACGCAGACGGCGTTGTTCGAGCTGCCGGCGTGGATCCCGTCGTGTCCAGCGGTACCCGGCTGGTCCGCCTCGGCGGTGTTCCCGGGAGCGAGCGGCTCCCTCGCGCGCTTCTGTCGTTACACGACCACCAGCACGAGCCCGAACTTCAACACCCTGACGTCGACCCTCCAGGTGTTGACCAACTCCAGCAACGTGGCGGAGCCGGACTGTCCCGTGGTGGCGCCCTTGGGCTTCGCCGAGCATCCGGCGATCTGGAAGCCGCTGCGCAAGAACTACCTCACCCAGGCGTCGTACGTTCCGGATCTCCCGCCGGGCAAGAGCCACGTGCGCGTGGCGGTGTTGGACAGCGCAGCCAAGACCTTCTCGTCGCTGCAGACGGACACCTTTGGTCATGGTCGCGCCGTCGGCCGCGTGATCAACGAGCTTTCGTGCTCGCCGGGCGGCTTTTGCGCCAGCGAGATGTGGAACGTGCTGGCCATGCCCCACAAGACGCCCACCGATATCGATCAGGAATCCGGCGGTTACTTCGGCACGCGCGGGGAGCTGGCGACGGCAATCTACAAGGCCGTGGACGACTGGGTGTACGACTTCAACAAGTCTCCCAAGACGGTCCCGCCGCGTTTGATCCTCAACCTGAGCCTCGGTTGGGTGCCGGAGTACGGCGGGACGGATCCCGGCAAGATGCCCCTGCCCGCCGAGGCCGTGTACGAAGCACTGCAACATGCCGCCTGTTACGGCGTGCTCGCCATCGCTGCCGCCGGGAACGATTCCGGGGATGGCAGCAAGGGGCCCATGTTGCCGGGTGGCTGGGAGCAGTTCCCCGCGCCCACCAAGTGCAAGGGCTACAAGCTGCCCACCAAGTTCCCGCTCACCTCCGGCTACCCGGCGCCGCTGGTGTACGCCGCCAGCGCGGTGGACGCGACGGATCGCCCCCTTGCCAACACCCGCGTCAGCGGTCAAGCGCGCCTCGTCGCCTATGGCGACAGCGTGGTCACCACGGACACGCGAGGCTCCGGCATCACGGATAACCTCACCGGCTCCTCCATGTCGGCGGCCGTCGTGTCCGGCGCCGCGGCTGCCGCCTGGGCGTATCGCCCGGAGTGGACTCGGGATCAGCTGATGTCGGCGGTCACGGACTCCGCAGTGGAGCTCGTGCCCGGAGATCCCACCGGTCATAGAGTCGTTGATTTTTGTTTGGACGGCGCGGCTTGCGCCGCGAAGCCGCTCGCGCGGGTCTCGGTGTGCAACGCGGTCACCAAGGCGTACTGCGCGTACGGCTGCAGCGCGCAGCCCAAGTGCGAAACGCCGCCTGCTCACGCCGGCCTGCCGGCGTCCCTCCCGGACCCATCCAGCCTCTACCCCATGCCCGGCACCAGCATTGGCCCGACGTGCTCTCTCGGCACAGGCTACGGCGCGTGCGGCACGGAGGGGGAGACGGCCCTGTTCGCCCCGTGGGTCACGCCGCAGCCCATCCCGGGTTGTAACGTCTGCGCGCTCCAGCTCAGCGGGAAACTGTACCTGGATCTCACGAACCCGGGCTACACGGACATCCAGGCCATCACGCTGCTGATGTACGACGCCCGCTACAACGTGATCGCGAGTCAGCGCATTCTGTCGCCCACGGGGCGCCTGCCGTATCCCGAGCTGTTCTGGGTCGACGCCTACGTGCCCTACGGCACCGCGGCCGCAGAGCTGCGGTTCTACGTGGACGACGGCACGCGGCCCTACGCCACGCGCCAGCCGATCCGGATCTACTGAGCTGCCGGCGCCAGGTTCTGGGCGGTGGCCTGGGCCAGGCGCTGGAACGCCGCGCGCATGTCCGGCGGGTGCGGGCCCGCCGCGGCGGCCGTGGCGATCACACATGCGGCCCGGGCGGAACCGTGGGTCATGAAGAACTCCGCAAGGTCCGCCACGGTCTTGCCGACGTGATCCGGGAAGGCAGGTCGCGCCACCCGACTCACGACGCTCTCGAGGGCCTCCATGGTCGGGCCAAAGGCGTGGATGGCGACCCGCGCCTTCTCGAGCTCCGCGTAGGCCCACAGCCGCTCCGCGACCCAGGCGGCGTCCTCCGTTGGATCGGGGAGCGTGCTGCGATCGAAGGGAAGCGGGAGCTCCGCGGGTGCGTCGGGATCGGGCGTGGCCACGAGGAACAACGCCTCTCGGCTGATCACCCGCAGCGGCGCCAGGCCGGCGCGCTGACACATGGCCGCCAGCGTGTTGGGACTGAAGGAAACCAGGTGCACGTTCTGGAAGAAGTTCTCTTCCAACAGGCCGTAGGGCTGCACCACGTTGGGGACTTCGATCAGCAGCTTGCCTTCCGGCGCCAACAGACCGCGCAAGCGAACCAGTTGGCTCAGCGGATCGTGAAAGTGCTCGAGCACATGGAAGAGCTGGATCTGATCGAACGGCTCGGCCTCGGGATATTCCTCCAACGTGCCCTGAAAGCACGGCACGCCCGCCTGCTCCGCGGCTTGTGCCTCCGCGGGGCCGGGCTCTATGCCAAAGGGACGGATGTCCGCGCGCTCGCGCATGAGCTGCAGCGTGCGCGCGTGGCGACAGCCGATCTCCAGCACGCGCGCACCGGGCTGCGGCCGCGAGAGGGCCAGCGCGTTCGCGGCTTGGTTCTCGTGCCAGACGTCGAGGGCGGCTTGGTACTCCGGATCCCCCGGCCCGGCGCTGCCGCCGCTGGGCATGGGGTAGCGCACCTCGCCGTAGTGCTCGCGGTAGGTCCCGCGGTAGTAGTCCATCATCGCCGCGTGACTGGGTCGCGGAGTGACGTACACCAAGCCGCAGACCTCGCAGGCAATGTTGCGGACCTGCATGCCGAATCGTCCGTGGCTGCCCACCACGATGCCGTCGCGGCTGGCGCCACACAGCGGACAGTCCGGGACCTCGTCGCTGATCGGGATCATCGCGAGCCGTGCTGCAATTGCCGGGCCGTGGCCGCTGCCAGGACAAACGCGCACTTAGCGGCTGCCGGTGCCGGGGCCTTGGCGCGGGCTGCTCGCCATCGCGTCAGGCGGCTGACTCAAGGCACCAGGACGCGGTACGCCGCCCAGTCCGAGTCCGGTCGAGCTTTGTCCAGCGTTCGTTGAGCGCGGGTCAGGCTGGTGACCAGATCCTCCGCGGGATGCGCGTAGAGCTCGCGCATCAAGGCCGCCGCCAGGTCGTCCGCCACGGGGCGGGTGGGCGCGATGACTGCCTCCGCCCCGCGTGTGACGAAGGCCTGAGCCACGCCCAGGCTTTCGGGCCGCGCACCCCGATCCGTGCGTGCGGCTTCACACGCGGAGAGTACGACGAACCGCGGCACGCGGGACAGTGCAAGGATGTCGCCTACTCGCACCTCCGCCCCCGAGGCCAGGGCTAGAGAGCTTTCGCCTCCCGTAGGACCCGCGAAGGTGCCATGCCCCGCATAGTGAAAGAGCCCGGCGTGCGGCAAGCGCTCGAGCACATCGGCACGGGTTGCTGCGGGTCCTTCCAGCACCGTCGCGCGAGGAGCACCGAAAGCAGCTTCCACCCGTCGCCCCTCCTGCCGGGCGTGCGGGAGGTCTCCGCTCGGGTCGGCGACGATCAACACGGACTGACGTGAGTCCGCCCCGCCTTCGTCCCGTCCGAGATCCAACCCGTAGCTCACCCGGAGCTCGTCGACCAGCAGATGACCGTTCCAGGGCAAGCCGTGGAAGTCCACGGATGCCAGCGCACCGTACGGGTAGAACACGAGCGCTTCTGCTCCCTCGAGCTGCTCGTGAAACGGGGAAAGGAGCGACTGCGCCAGGGCCACTGGGCTCTTGGGTAGCGGGCTCGCGATGCGCGCGACGGACAATCCGGAAGGCGTTTCGCAGAACCCCACCCATCCGGAGTCCCGCGGGAAGTACAGAAGACGCACGCTGCCCGGCGCTGGTGGCGTTTCCTGCGATGCCTGGCCTTGTGGCACCAAGGCGTAGGCCTCATCGAGTGCCGCCTCGATCTCTTGCGTCCGCGCGCGCCGCGCCTGCTGCATGGCGGCCAAGCGGTCCGCCGGTAGCTCCCAATCCCCGGCGGATTCCCGCTCCAGCGCCGTGCGGGCTCGCAGGTATCGGCCCACGGCCCGCTTCCATTTCTGCGCCTGGCTGGGAGCGAGCTCGGCGATGCGGTCCACCCGGGCTGCCGCTCGGAGCACGCGGGCGCGCGCCCGGCGAGCGGCGCGGTAGGCATCCCGGGGTCGCCGCAGATCGAGATATAGCGCGACCAGCTTGCGGGACGTGGACTCGCGATCGGTGAGAAAGCGCCCCCTCCCTTCGGCGAGCGGCACTCGCAGCAAGGTCTCGTCGAGGACTTGTTCTGCCTGCTCCAGAACCTTCACGGCTGCGGACTTACGCTTCAACAAGCTAAGGGCCTGCGCTTGCCCCAAGAGCCCGCGCCAGCTTTCGGGCCGGGCTCCGCTATTGCGAGCGAGCTTGGTCTCTTCCTCGTACAGGGTCAGCGCCTGTGGTGCTTCGTCCCGCAGCAAAGCGAGTCTTGCGGCGAGATCTACTTGCCACAGCTTCATCGCGGGTCTCGCCGGACCAATCGCGTCGGCGAGCTGTATCTCTCTGGCGGCGGAATCTAGGTTTCGATTCTCGAGCGCGAGGAACGCCGCCACGAGATGCGCGTGCATGCGCCGAAAGGGATCGTCACAGCGTTCTCGAAGGTCAGCGAGTCCTCGCTCTACGTGTGATCTCGCTTCCGAGCCAGTATGCCCAGCACGAACAAGCACCCATGCGAAGTTCATGTGAAAGTCGGAACGCTGACAGGAATTCTGTTCTCGTAGCTGGTTCAGTATCGGACGCTCAAGCAAGACAGCCTGCTCGGGCTGGCCCATATCGGCGAGTAGAAATGCCTCCTGTTGGGTGACAATGCGCACAAGGTCCTCCATCTGTAGCCGACGGGCTCGCCGCCGTGCCGTCCTGAGCAAGACAAGTGCACCGCGGAGATTCCCGGCATTGGCCTCGACCAATCCCCGATAGTACGGAAGGTTTGCTCTGACCTCGGCGTCGTCCCTGGCGATGCGCGCGGCTGTGTCGAGGGATTGATTCGCGTCGACGAGTTGTTCAGTGCGGATTGAAAGTGTGTACGCAAGTGCCAACGCGTCCTTGCCGGCGTCGGACATTCGCTGGGCTCGCGTCGCGGTTGCGATAGACTTCGAAAAGTGTCGTCGTGCCTCGGAGATTCGGTCGGCTTCGAGCGCAATCCGAGCGAGTAGGCCGTGAATGCGGCCGTGGTCTTCCGTTGGCGCGCTCTGCAGAGCCTCTTCCAACACCCGTCGCGCTTCGTCGTCCTTCCCGGCCGTGCGCAGCGCGCGGGCGCGGCGCAGGGCTTCGGGCTCGTGGTACTCCGCGACCTGGAGCGACCACGTGCCTTGGCTCGCGGCGCTCAAGGTCAGGCTGTGGCTGCCGCGCGGAATGGTGACGCGAAACGCAAGGCCGCCATCCACGGGCCGGGGGTCCTGCAGCGGCGCCGCCGACCCATCGGTAGCTGCGGTGAGCTTGGGATCGCCGGGGACCCACAGGGAAAGCCGAGTCTCTCCGTCGATCTCGCACACCGGTCCCACCAGCACCGAGGCACAGCCCGAAAACTCCACCCCCTCGAGGCGCACGACGGCCGCGGCGGGCGCCGGGGGCCGCGACCGCGGGCGCAGCACGAAGGCCACGATGGATGCCAGGGCCGCGAGGGCGACCAGAGAAATGATGAGTCGGCGCGTCACTGCTCCGGCAGGAGCTTCACAGGGATCGCGACGCGCTGCCACCCCGGGCCGCGGTCGGGACCACCACGCACCAGGGCCTGGGGATCGGCTTCGATGGCGGCGGGGCGTCCGATGATGGCGATCGGCTGGCTGGGCCCTGGTCGCGAGCGCCTCCAGGGTCCACGCAGCGCGGCGGCCGCTACCGCCGCCGCGACTGTCGATTCCCCTGCGCTCCTCGCGCGTTGGACCAGCTCGCGATTGGGCGCTACGTCGAACAAGTGGTAGGTTCGATGCATGTCGATTCCCAGAAACATGCGCTGGCTGTTTTGGGATATCGATCCGTCGAGCATCGATGAGCGGCGAGACGCCGACTTCGTCATCGCACGCATTCTCGAACACGGCACGCTCGCGGACGTGAGCTGGCTGAGACGCAAATACGGCTTCGAGCGGATTCACGCCTGCCTTCGTGACGCGGGAAGCACCGAGCTGTCGCCGCGCACGATCAGTTTCTGGCGAGCATTCTTCCGCGCGGGTGACGAATCATGGGCAAAGCCAGCGAGCTTTCGGAAGCGCAACGCCGTGCTCTGGCCAGGCTGAAAGAGCTGCCAGGGCTTCGCGGCTTCTACCTGGCCGGCGGCTCCGCCGTCGCCTACCACTTGAGCCATCGACGGTCGAACGACCTCGACCTGTTCAGTGCTCGCGGCGATGCCAGTATCGAGCGCGTTGCAGATGAGTTGGGCCAGCTTCGTGGCGCCATCGTCGTCGCCCAAACCGATGCGGCTCTGAAGATCCGCCTCGGCGGCGTACTGATCGACATCGTCCGCTACCCGTACCCGCTACTCTCGAAGCCGTTGACAGGGCCCCAAGGCTTTCCCGTCGCGCGCCTCGCTGATCTGGCCGCGATGAAGCTGTCCGCCATTGCGACGCGCGGTATTCGCCGCGATTTCTGGGATCTGCACGAGATCCTCACGAGGTCACCGCTGACGCTCGGCGCCGTGCTGACCGCGTACGTCGAGCGCTTTGGTGTTCGCAAGGCCGACCTCTATCACGTCCTCCGAGCGCTCTCGTACTTCGACGACGCGGAACGCGGCCCGCTGCCGCGCGGTTTGACGAAGGCCCATTGGCGTTCGATCAGAGACTACTTCTCGGAGCAAGCGCCGAAGGCGCTGCGGGACCGCACCTGAGCCAGATCTCAGCGCCGGCCACAGAAATGATGAGTCGGCGCGTCACTGCTCCGGCAGGAGCTTCACAGGGATCGCGACGCGCTGCCACCCCGGGCCGCGGTCGGGACCGCCGCGCACCAGGGCCTGGGGATCGGCTTCGATGGCGGCGGGCCGTCCGATGATGGCGACCAGCGTCACGTCCCCCGTCTGCGCCCCGAAGACGTCCCGGGCAGGGGCGCGAAGGCGCAGCGAGCCGCCCGCGGAGGGCTCGGCCTGCACCGAGAGCGCTTCCAGAGCGCCCTGTCGCTCCACGAAAAAGCGCACCGTGACGTTTCCCTCCACCGTGGTGTCGGGGCGAAGCACTACCGTCAGCGTGCTGTCGGGCGACACCACGACGGGGCCCGCGGCCGGCGACCCGGAGCGGATCTGCTGTTCTCCGTGCGCGGCGATGGAGTAGCCGGGCAGCGCGACAATGGGCGCGGGCCGCGAGAGCCAGAACACGACGGCCGCCGCCGCCGCGAGGGGCGCCATCAGCAGCGCGGCTTTCTGCCACAGCGGTCGCTTCTCCGCGATGGACACCACGTTGGGCTTCGCCACCACGCGCTCGGCAATGCGATCCTGCGCCGCGGGCTCCAGCGGACGGAACAGCTCCAGCTGGAGCCTCAGTGTGTCATCCGTCTCTGCCTCTTTCTCGAGCGCCGCCAGCTCCTCGGAGGGGAGCTCACCACGGCACAGCGCGTCCAGTCGCGGATCGACATCCGCTTCTTGACTCTGGGCAAGCTCGCCCAGCTGCTGGAGGGCATCCTGGTCTTTCATTGGGATTTCTCCCGCTTGGGTATTCGCGGCGCTTCGGTGACATCTGACGCAGCATCGCCTTCTGCCGCCAGCTCCGCGGCCAGGTCGCGCACCGTGCGGCGCAGCCGGCTGCGCCAGGCGTAGATGGAATCCGGAGTCATTTTGCACTGTTCGGCGATGGTCTCGACCGCTTCCTCGCGCACGCACAGGCGGTAGAAAAGGTCGAGGCCCCGAGGCGACAGCCGTGCCCGAACGCCGTCCAGCAGACGCTCCAGCAGGTCCCGGGATTCCAGGATCCGCTCGGGGACGATCGAGCCCAGGCTCTCTTCCAGGGTGCGGTCGTCCTCCGGATCCTCGATCCAGGGGCTGCGCTTGCCGCTTCGCAAGATGGACGCGACCTGGCGCTCGGCGACCAACCCGACAAAGTTCTCGAGGGAGAGCCCTCGGGTCGGATCCCACGATCGGAGCGCGCGGGCATCGTCCGCGAACAGGGCGGCGAACACCTCCTGAGTCAGATCTTCGAGCTCCTGGCGCACGTCTCGCCCCCGGGTGCGCGCCGCAGATCGCATCAAGCCGCGCGCCACCCGCGCCTGCACGACCGGCGTCAGCTCCGTGATCAGCGCCCGCGCCGCCCCCGAACCCCCCGCGAGCGTGCGATCCAACAGCTGCCGCCCCGACGTCACGCGCCACCCCGCATCGGGATCGTGGATCGTCGACACCCAACGTGCGCTCGGAGGGCGACGTTGTTCGCGGTCCCCCCGAACGACGGATGAGACATTCGTTCGGCTCCCAGAAGCGCGTTGACAATAGCAGAGCCCGGGTAGAACATCTTTGGAACGGGAGGGCAAAATGATCTCGAAGACGAGAGCGGTTAAGCTCTTTTGTGTCCTGGGCATCGCCGCGCTGGCACCCACGCTGATGGCGCCAAGTCCCGGCTGCAACGTTTGCACTCGCTGGTCTGGGGTGCTGGATCCGTCCGGCTGGGTGCAGCACAGCGCAACGGTGAACAATGGGCTCCGGTACCAGGCGTTCGCCGACGTCGCGTCAGGCACGGTGAACGTGCGCGTGAACGGGCCTGTGACGGGCCTGTCGTGCAGCAGCAGCGGTACTCAGGGTTGGTGTGACTTCACGGCCTCATCCACCGGTCAGGTCACGGTGGACCTCACGGGGTCTCCAAACGTCGCATACACACTCACCTTCGGTACGCTACCGCGCTGAGCGGAAGGAAGGGCGGAATGATATCAAAGAGGAGAGCGATACAGTTGTCTTGTGCTGTGAGTATCGCCGCTTTAGCACCCACGCTCATGGCCCCGAGTCCGGGCTGCGATGCGTGCACGCGTTGGTCGGGCGTGTTGGATCCATCCGGCTGGGTGCAGCACAACGCGACGGTGAACAACGGGCTTCGGTACCAAGCGTTTGCCGACGTCGCGTCAGGCACGGTGAACGTGCGCGTGAACGGTCCCGTTACGGGCCTGTCGTGCAGCAGCAGTGGTACTCAAGGGTGGTGTGACTTCACAGCCTCATCCACCGGTCAGGTCACGGTGGACCTCACGGGGTCTCCAAACGTCGCATACACACTCACCTTCGGTACGCTGCCGCGCTGACGATGACGCCACGCATTGGAAGGCAAAAATGATCTCAAAGAGGAGAGCGGTTCAGCTTCTTTGCGTCCTGGGCATCGCCGTCCTGGCGCCCACCCTGCTGGCACCCAGTCCTGGCTGCGACTCTTGCACGCGTTGGTCCGGGGTCCTGGATCCGTCCGGCTGGGTGCAGCACAGCGTAACGGTGAACAACGGGCTTCGGTACCAGGCGTTCGCCGACGTCGCGTCAGGCACGGTGAACGTGCGCGTGAACGGGCCTGTGACGGGCCTGTCGTGCAGCAGCAGCGGTACTCAGGGTTGGTGTGACTTCACGGCCTCATCCACCGGTCAGGTCACGGTGGACCTCACGGGGTCTCCAAACGTCGCATACACACTCACCTTCGGTACGCTGCCGCGCTGACCACTCCGTTGTGCGGGGGAACAGCAAGCCGGTACACGACCGCTATTTCAGCACTTCGTCCACGTGGATCTTGACGTTGGGGAAGTGCTGCAGGCGGATGGCGTTACCCTTTCGGTGGGGAACGACTCGCGAGTAGCTGCCCGCATGCGGCTCGAGGTGCACTTCGATGCACTTCTCCGCGAGGCTCGATCGAGTACTCCGTCACACCGCACTCGGCGTACAGGCGTTGCTTCACGCCGCGATCCCGAGCCAACGAGGAAGGTGCGGCACAGCATCATTATGTGGACCAAACATAATGTGCAGGCGACATATTCATGGCGGGCGGAGCGCGGTTTCCGCGTCTTGCCAACATCAACCAGAAGAATGCTGGCTCGCCGCGGTAACAAGCGTTTCGGCGCCGTCGATTGGGCCTACTGCTCGGAGCCGAGCGGCTTTTGCCACGCGCGGCGCGCCACGGCCTTGGCGTCGGCCTCGATCAGATCGCCGTGAGCGATCACGATGCGCTCGAAGTCCCACTCGAGGATCCGCTCGAGGGACTTCTTGGCGGCCGCCTTGTCCTTCCAACCGATCTGGTACTCGGGTGCGGGCTTCGGGTTGTTCCACATGTGGAACACCGCCTTCCACCAGAACTTCAGAGCCCAGTTGGTGTGGGGAGTTTCGTCGCCGATGTTCTCGATCAGGTCGACGAGGATCAGCGTCTTGCTGGCGCGGTGCAAGAACGCGGTTTCCCAGATGAGGCGGTTGCCGCGCACCAGCACCTGATCGAGGTCCTCGTCCCAGGCGCGCTCGGCTCGATCCCCGAGGATCCAGTCGAAGTGCAGGTCCGGGCGCTTCCGCTCGATGCCCGGACAGATGTACGTGTCCGCGTCCGGGAATGCTTGCTGCCAAGAAGGCACGTGGAAGTAGTGGTAGCTGCCCGGCGCCACGATGAAGGCGACCGGGCCGAGCGCCGCAATCGCTTCCTTGGTCTCGGCGTCGATGGTCGACGGCGAGTGGATCCAGAGGCGCCCATCGCCGAGCCGAACTACCGTCATGCGCGCGTCGAAGTCGGTCCCGGCGTAGTGGATCGGATACTCTTTGAGCCAGATCTGACCCGGAACGTACTCGCGCAAGGGCGAGGCTGTGCCCGTCATGCCCGCACCATAACGCCGGGCGGCCGACGCATGGAAGCGGTGCGCGCGCTCGCACAGCACGTTCAGGACGGACAGTCCGGACCTGGCATGCACTCGCTGTGCGGCCAGCCGAAGGCCAGCGAGAAGCAGCAGACCTGGCCCGCCGTGCTGCAATCGCTCTGTTCGTGACACAGCGAGTTGCCCGCGGGGCAGCCGCCCTTGGCGCAGTACGTTTGCATGATCCCGCCGGACGGCATGCAGCACGATTCCCCGGAGCCGCAGTCCTCCGCGCCGTCGCAGCTCTCGGAAGGGCGCTTCGAGGTGCATTTCAGTGCCGGATGGCGCGCGGCGCGGAGTCTGCGCGCTGGACCAAGAGGGTGGCGCCCGGCTTGTCGTGACGTCATCGCGCTGGACCAAGGGCGTGGGCTTTGCCGGGGTGGACCCGCGGAATTGATGGGGTCTGGGGTGCACGGAAATCGGTTTACATAGCAACTGATCTAGGCGCATCCGAAGCCCCTGATCGTTGCATTCGACAGGGTTCGGCAGGCTCGAGAAGGGCAGAAGGGGGACGCGCGGGGGTCTTTGGCGTAGGAAAATCAGTTTACATAGCAACCGATTTGGGGGCGACCGATCCCCCCTGATCGGCGAGCTCGAGCTGGGCCGGAGAGAGAGCCTGAAAGCAAGACTCGAGCACGCCCAGAATCTGATGAGCCACGTGAGCCGGGAGCTGGAGGTCGTGGTCGAACGGGCGCTGGATGCGCTGATTCGCCAGCTGGAGAACATGCGCTGGGGCAAGACGGACAAGCCGCGCCGCTCCCGCGGCACGAAGCCGGGCGAGCCCGGCCGTGCGGCCCGGCGCGAGGTGTACGAGCGCGACGGCGCCCAGTGCGGCTTCGTGTCGGAGTCCGGGGTGCGCTGCACGGCGACGGCGTTTCTGCAGTACGACCACATCGAAGCCACCGGCATCGGTGGTGGCGATGGATCCTCCAATGGTCGGATCTATTGCAGAGGCCACAACTTGAACGCGGCCAAGAAGACCTTCGGCCGCGAGTACGTGGAAGAGAAGATAGGCCTTCGTCAGCGAAGGCGTTCAGACACCGAGGACACTACCGACGCCGAGGACACCGAGGCGCGGGAGAAGCAAGACAAGCTCCTCTTGGCGTTGACGACTCAAGGCTTCAAGAAGGCCGAAGCCAAGAGAGCGACGGAGAAGCTCGCTGGAGAAGCGCGCACCCTCTCGCGAGAAGAGCTGCTGCGTCGTGCCCTGGCGCTGCTCGTTCCGCGGTAGGCGGGCTGATTCCGCGCCGAATCGACAAGCCACCCGACGGGAAGATCGTCGTTGAGCCGCCGCTTTGCGTGAGAGGCCCGACTCAGGTGAGCATTGGGGTCAGTCGCTGGCGCCGGAGCTACTCCGTGCGGGGGAACCAGCGTGCGACGGTGCGGCCGGCGCGGAGCAGGGCGCTTCGCGCGGGATCGAGGTGGCGGGCGAGGGTGGCGATGCGGGCACGGGGTGCGGGAGCGCGGGACCG
The DNA here is from genome assembly GCA_020633235.1 of Polyangiaceae bacterium. Lineage (NCBI taxonomy): Bacteria > Pseudomonadati > Myxococcota > Polyangiales > Polyangiaceae > Polyangiaceae bacterium. The sequence continues at coordinate 718,743 of JACKEA010000004.1, forward strand.
CAGGGTGTCGCTCTCTTCGATTCGACGTCGGGCGCGCTGGGCGAGGCGGTGCATGCTGCGCTCGAACACGCTTGCGAAGGCGTCCGGATGGGCCACGGTCTCCCAGATCTCTTGGCACACCTGCGTCACGTCGCCCTCGTAGAAGGCGAGCAGCGGCTCCAGCGCGTCAGGACGTCCGCTGGCGATGCAGGTGCGCGCGGCCGGTCCCACCATGGCCGAGAGCTCACAGGCGGCGCTGGCGGGCACGCGATGCGTGGCCAGGGCGTGGAGTGACATGTCGTGGGCAAGGCCCGTGAAGTGCTCCAGCCAATAGCCGTGCCCCACGCCCAGGCGCAACGCCGGCTCTGCGCCGGCATACAGCTCTGCCGAGCCCAGGGACACGCCGAGCGTGCCTTCCAAGAACAGATCCAAGAGCTCTTCGTCGGTCAGGCGCTGCGCCTCTCCCACGAACACGCGGGGGCGGAACGCCAGCGTCCGGACACCGTGAGCGGCGAGCAGCGTGACCAAGCTCTCGGGAGTGGGGACGGTGCGCACCAGGCCGTCGTCGTGAATGGCGAAGCCGAGTGACGCGAAGTAGTCGCGCAGCACGCGGCGATGCACCAGGGCGTGCGGCGCGCGGTAGTAGGGTGTGATGTGCGACGCGGCCACTGACGGAAACGTGACGGCGTAGGCCTCCGCGGGAGCAGCTTCGATGCGTCGCAGCACGACGGGCTCGCCGAAGAACTTGGAGGCCGCCTCCAGCGTTGGCCTGAGGGCGCGGGCTTCTTTGGCGAGCGGCTCCACCTCGGGATGGGCGGGGGCACCGAGTGTTACCGTGGAGGGTGGCGGAGCTTCCGAAGGGCGCACGGGCTCGAGCGAGAGCTTTGCATCGTCGCGCAGGGCGAGCAGCAGCTTTGTGAGCGCCACGGCGGCGCAGGCGCCCGGTGCCGGACCTTCCTGCGAGCCGAGCAGGTGGCGTTCCTCCACGTGGAAGTGCGTGCTCCCCGCGAGACCGCGACCGCCATCGGCCCGCGGCTCGATCGAGATCACGACGCGGCGATCGTCTCGCCGCGTGCCGAGCTCGAAGGCATAGCTCTCCGGGGCCAGTCCGGGATACGCGTCCAGCAAGCGAAAGCCGTGGACGTGGGGTCCCGCTTCGAGCTCCGGCAGCAGCGCGCACAGATCGGCCCGCGCGATCCGAACCCGCGCGGGGCGCGCGGCGAGCGCCGCGAGTCCCTGGGGGAACGCGAGGCCGCTGCGCTCGAGGCGCGCCTCGGCGGCGTGGGCCACGGTGGCCACCAGATCCGCCGCGCGGGCCCGATGCTCGAAGCTCCGCTCCGCCAGCTCACCCTCGTAGTACACGGAGCAATGACCGAGGCGTCCGAGCTTCCGCCGAGGTGCGTCCTTCGGCATCAGCACCACGTTGATCCAGCCGGCGCCATCCGCGGCTTCATAGCGGGCGACGACGCGATCCTCCGGCTCCAGCCGCACGTCCGTGAGACGCCAGCCCTCGGCATCGAGGACGATTCCCGCGATGTCCGTCACTCGGCGGCGTCCGCTCTGACGGGGATCAGCTCGTCCCAGCCGTAGCGCGCGAGGTAGTTCTTCCACACGCCTTCACAGCGGGAAAAGTAGCGGCACGAGCGGCATTCTTCGCGCTTTTCGCGTTCCGCGGCGTCGAGATCCGAGCGCAGCACCAAGAGCAGATCCTTGCCGGCGCCCTTGCCGCGACGTTCTGCGTGCTGCTCTTGGGCGAGCGCTGCTTGGCTGTCCAGATCGAAGTGACGGTACTGCTCGACGTAGCCGCGATTGAAATCGGGGACGCCCTCGGTGGTACACAAGGGGATGTCGACCAAGAATGCCGGTGGCCGCGCCTCCCCGACATCCAATAGAAAACGAGAGAACGCGCGGGCGATCTCGGTGTAGCGAGGGAAGAGCTGGTCGAAATAGGTGTTCGCCCGGCCGTTGGCCTGCATCACGTTGAACACCACCTGGTGCACGCCGAGGCCGCGGAGGAAGCGGTAGATGTCCTCGAGGTGCGGCAGGTTGCGGTGGGTGAGCACCGTGGAGGTGTGAAGCTCCACACCGTGCGGCGCGAGGCGGGCTGCGGCGCGGATGCCCTCCACGGTTTGCTCGAAGCTCTCGGGAGTGCGGGTGAGACCTTCGTGCAGGCGCTTTTCGTGACCGTGGATGGACACGTACACGCGATTGAGGCCGCGCTTGGCCAGCGCCACGGCATAGGGCAGATGCCCGAGGCGCCGGCCATTGGTCATCATGCTGATGCGGCGATAGCCGAGCTCCTTGGCCCAGCTCAGGAAGGTGGGCAGATCTTCGCGCGTGGTCGGCTCTCCGGAGGTGAAACACACCTCGAGGGCGCCTCGATGCTCTTCGAGCACCCAGCGCACCCGCTCCGGCGTCATCGCGGAGTTGTTCTGGTAACGACCCTCGCGATCTTCCTCCATGCAGAAGATGCAGTTGTTGTTGCACACGGCGCCGATCGGGATGTGCACCCGCTCGTCGCTCCGCTCCATGCGCTGGAGGATGTTCGGCTCGTCCTGCACCTTCTCCAATGGTCCCCTCGGGTCACGAGTGGGTCAAGGGCTTCACACGTGTAGGACTCGCACTTCAGGAAAGACGCCTGGTCCACACAGACGCAGATTCGGTTGTCATCCCGTCGCGCGTGCCAAGATCCCCGCCTCAGCCAGCTGACTCGTGGCCTCGGGCGAGATCAACGCCAGCATCACGCCTAGCTCTCCGCCACCGAAAGGGACGATACTCGTCCAGTGGCGGCGAAGCGGCCCGCGCGGGCGAAGGTCTTCTTTCATCGGCGGGGTCGTGACCCGGAGTCGGCGTGGTGCACCGCGCTGGAGCACGCGAACAACTACCGCGTCGACAACATCTTGTTCCTTCACGCGACGCCAATCTGCGACGACGTGATCGAAGCGCGTCCCTCGCGTGCGTTCGATGGCGCACTTGCCTACCGCCGCACAGTGAAAGCGGGAGGGCGGTACGCGATGATCCTGGACTATCCCGCGACGGCGCATCTGGGGAAGCTCCGCGTGTTCTTGTGGGACCGGTTTCAGGTCGTGGGAGAGGGATGCTACGGACCAGAGGGTGGCGAGCCTGGTCGGCTGTACCTCGCCGTACCGGTGCGACTCGCACCGAAGACGCTGTTCACCGCTGCTACCGCCGAATTCCCGGGGCTCATCGCCGTGCATCCCGAGATCCGCTTGAAGGGGGATGTCGCTGCGGCGCGGAAACGCGCGCCCGCGCGCAGAGTCGCTGCCGCCGGCCGCCGGAAAAAGCAAACCGAGAAGCAGCGAGACCCGTTCGACGCCATCCACGCGAACGACAAGCCGGCGATGGCGAAAATCTCGCGCAAGGACCTGACGCGGCGGGACGTGCAGGGTCGTTCGCTGCTGTTCATGGCGGTGCTGGAGGGGCGCGCGGAGCTGGTGAAGCAGCTGCTATCGATGGGAGCCAAGCCGAATCCAGCCGGTAAGGAACGCGCACCGCTGGTGGCGGCAGCCCTGCGCAACCGTCCGCGGGAAGCGAAGCTGCTGCTCGAGGCCGGCGCCAAGCCCCAGCGCGCGCTGGATCCGGACGGCGATCCGGTGCTGGTCACGGCGGCATTTCGGGAGGCGACGCCGGTGGTTCGCGCGTTGCTGAAGGTCCCACACCCGCGAGAGCACTTGTCGCTGGCGTTGCTGGAGGCGGCGGGGGTGGGCAACCTGCCGATCACCAAGCTCCTGGTGAAGCACGGCGCGGATCCCGAGTGGGTATCGAAGCGAGGAAACAGCGCGATCTCGGTGGCGCGAAAGAAGCGCCGCCGCGACGTGGTCGCCTATCTCCAGAGCTTGCAGAAAAAGTAACGCGGGCAGCGGGAGGGGCAGGCCCTCGGGGTCGTCAGCGCTCTTCGCGGACCGACACGAGGTGGCCGACGCTACGCGAGCAGGTCAACACCTCATCCAATGCGCGTTCACGACGCGCACGGCGAACGGACTCGGTCAGGACGGCGGAGAGAAGCTCAGGTTGCCGTTGCCAAAGACGTAGATGTTCACGGCAGCCGAGTGAGCAGGAGCTTGTGACCGGCCGATGCAAGGTGCGATGCGTTGGGTGCAATCCGTCGCTCGGGGTTGGTAACGGCGGGCACGCCTTGCAGCACTCCTGCGGTCATCCCCACGACGATGAAGTCGACGCCTCCTCGACACAAAGCGTCCAGAAGCTCGAGAGTCCTACTCGGTCCCGTCACTGCGCATCTGCTTTGCCGCGAACGACGCGTGCTCGAAGAGGGTTTCCAGTCGTTCGCGCGGCGAAAGCGAGAGCATGTAGTCGATCAGCGTCACGTCGACCCCGCTCGAGTCGAAAGCCGGTGTACCGCGGGCGTCGAAGTGCGCTGGGTCGTTGTCAGCCGTGTCGCTCATGGGACGCTGTGCCGACGATAGCACGCCGCGCTCCAGCGAGCCGCGGAACGTTGAGCGAGCTGCGCCTCACACGCGTAGGACTCTCACTTCAGGAAAGCACACGGCGATTGCCGATAGGTCCGCCAGGTCTGAAGTGTAGACGACGTCCCCCCGCTGAGCGGCAGATGCGACGACGATTGCATCGATGGCGTTCGAACGCTTGGTTCGAGCCAGAGCTTCGCCGGCAATTCGCGCCAGGTCCCGGCTGAGCGGCTCTACGAGCACACCATCCAAGATCTTCGCGACCGGGCCTTTCCGCCCGCGCCACCATTCTGCAACTACGACCGTTGGAACGGTAATCTGCACACCCAGCGTCCGCGCTGCCGCCAGTATCTGCTTGATCCTGACCCTACGCCGCTCGATCGCGATCAACGCTCCGGTGTCGAGCGTCAGCCCACGTCCCATAGCTTGCGATACTCTTCGAGCTGGTGCAGCGTCAGCTTGGGTGCGTCGAGCCAGATCAATACCTCATCCAATGCGCCTTCACGTCGCGCACGGCGAACGGACTCGGTCAGGACGGCGGAGAGACTCTTTTTCCGCCGCTTGGCCTGCTTGCGAAGCCAGGCCAGGTCTTCACTGTCCAGAGAGACGCTCACTTTGACGGCCGACATTCCTACCTCGAGTAGGAACAAAGCCATACTCTGATGTGTGTCGGGTCAATCCCGCGCGCCGAAGGGCATCAGCACGCCGAGGCCGGGATCGGTTCGGCGCATGGAGAAAAGCTCGCGGGCGCCGTTGAGCGCAGTGAGCGCCCAGGTGTTGAGCTTCAGGGTGTCGGCTGCGCCGAGGGCAGCGGCAAGAGCGCGCACGTCCGCGGCGGCGCCGGGAGTCACGCGCACTTCACGATAGCGAACGGTGCCGTCGGCGTCGGCGGAGCCGAACAGCGCGATGGCGTTGTCGTGTGCGAGGTACAGCGTTGGCTGGGCGAGCAGCTGCTCGAGGCCGGGGGGCAGCAGCGCGGCAACGCTGTGGGCCGCTCGCAGGGCGGCAGCGCAGGTGTAGCTGCAGGGAAAGAACGGAACCAGCTTGAGCCAGGTGTCGTTCAGCTCCCAGGGCCAAGGTCCGGGAGTGCGGGTGCGGGCCGCGGCGGCGTGGCGATTGTACGTGTTGTCGCCGCGCTCCCGCTGGCGGCAGAACGCGGCGACGCAGCAGCGCGGGTAACCGAGGAGCTCGCCCATTTCCGCGCATGACGCGCTGGGATCCGCGTGCAGCTCGGCAGCGCGGTGGGCGAGCTCGGGCTCGCGGCTGGCGAACAGCTCGAAGCGCCTTTCGCTTCCGGCGCGCCACACGTCGTGCGCGCCCACGTCGAAGCCGCGCTCACGGATCTCCACGTGGGCGCCCGCAAGCCAGCCCTTGGCGCTGTCGAGCTCCGTTTCGGAAACCGTGAGCAACACCACGGGCTTGTGTCCCGCGCGGAAGGCAAGCACCTCGAAGGGCTCTCGGGGAACGGTGGCCGAGAGCTCTCCCGCGGCGGGCGCCTCCGGCAGCTCTCCCGCGAGACCCACGGCCGCGAGCTCCGCGTCCGGCGCGGCGCGGGCCGCGGCGACGCGAAACGAGCGCGTGGGGGGCGGCAGCGCGATGGACGCGAGATCGGCGGCAATGGCGCGAGCGACGCTGACGTCGTCCCCGGTCACGGGACCCCGTCCGAGCAACATCGCGAGGTCGCGCTCCGCGGGCGGGGCGACGCGCAGCACTCGTGGCGGCGGCCGCGGTGCATCCGGCTCGAACACGACGTGCGTCTCTTCGTGCGGCCGCCAGCTGGCCCGCGCGACGATCGTCGGCCCCGCGAGCACGGCGTCGAAGGACTGGCCGGCGCAGCTGGCGGAAAGCGTGATCGCCACGGGGCCTTCGAGCTCGAGCACCGCTTCACCGTCGCTCTCGAGCGTCGCGTCCCTGAGCAGGGCCGTCGGAAATACGCGCCGCACCCAGGCCAGCGCCTGCCACAGCACCTGATCGAGATCGCCCTCGGCGGCGTCGGGCAAGCCGCGCACGGTGATCGCGGCGCGCTCGAAACGGTCCCCGAGCTTGGCCAGCCAACGCTCCGCGGGCAGCGAGACCCAACCGTGGGCGAGGAGCACGTGACCCGCGCGCTCCGGTGGCGTGAACAGGGGAGGCGTGACCAACCCGCGGCGCTCGTGCTGCGCGAGCAAGTCGGCCACGCGAGACGCCGCCCGCGGCTCGCAGTCCGCCGCCACCAAGGCGGTGGGGTGCCCCGCGAGGGCGGCTTCGAGGCTTCCCTCCCAGTCCACGGCGCGATGCTCGGAGCTCTGGGCGAGCACGGCGCGCCACGCGCGCGCTCGCTCGCCGCTGCCGACCACGATCACGTCCGTCACTGCCGACGAGTATACCGGCGCTGGGAGCGTCTCGGTGTTTCCGCGGCGCACCAACAAACAAGGACAGCGTGGCGGCGGCGTGACGATTGTCGAGCTGGGGTATACTTGCGCCATGGGCACTGCGGATGCTTCCTCGACTGTCGGGCGGGACGCCGTCGTGGTGCGTCTGCGCGGCTTCTTCGAGAGCTGGCAACCCGAGTTCGCGGCGGTCTACCTGTTTGGAAGCGAGGCGCGGGGAGAAGCGCGGCCGGACAGCGACGTCGATATCGCCGTGATCCGCAAGGAGCGGGCCCAACACCCGTCAGAGCGCCTTCACGCCGACTTGGCGGGTGCGCTCGAGCGCGTGATCGACCGGCCCGTCGAAGTCATCGACTTGGAAGGCGCCCCCGTCGACCTGGTTCACCGCATTCTCACCGACGCCATCCTGATCCACGAAACGGATCGGTCCAAGCGCATCGCGGTGGAGACCCGCCGGCGCGCGGAGTACTTCGACATGAAGCCGATCTTGGCAGCCTATCGCCATTTACCGAGCGCCGAATGACGGACGCGGAGCTGGTCGCCAAGAAGCTGGCGCTGATCGAGACCTACGTGGCCGAGCTCGAGCGCATGGCGAAGCCCGAGCTGATCGCTTCCGACGTGCGGGAGCGGCGCTTCGTGGAACACACGCTGCAGATCGCGATCCAGGCGGCGCTCGATGTCGCGTCGCACGTCGTGTCCGATGAACGTCTGGGCGAGCCGCGCACCAATCAGGCGCTGTTCGACCTGCTCGCGCAGGCCGGATGGCTGCCGCCGGAGCTCGCCGTAGCGATGCGCCGCGCGGTCGGGTTCCGCAACGTGGTCGTTCACGGCTACTCGGCGGTCGACGTGGACATCGTTCGCGACGTCCTGGAGCACCACATGCCGGATCTCCTTGCGTTCGTGTCCGCCATTCGCGCCGGGCTTTAGGGTGGGTGAGTGTCTCCGACGCTGGCCATCCTGAGCGTGCACAGCCACGGGGATCGCTCCTTTCTCGACGACCGGGAGCTGGCGCTGGTGTCCGGCGAGCTGCGGGAGGCGGGGATCGACAACGATCTCGTCGTGGCCGTGATCGAGCAGGACGTCCTGGGGTTGGTCGACGCGCTCCGTGGCTACGACGTGATCGTGTACGAGCGCGTGTGGAGCGTGGAGCTCCTGGCAGAGCTGCGCTCGCGGCTCCCCGACAAGATCTTCGTCAGCTGCGAGGGGGAACATCGCATCGAAGACCCGCCGGCGGACTACGTGTGCCGCGGGGATCTTGCTGCGGCGCTGACGGCGCTCGCGATGAAGCTGCGGGGAACCGGGGAGCTCTTGCCGGGCACGCGGGTGCGCGAGGGCGAGGGCTGGCGCGGCGTGCCCGGGATGCCGCCGGCCCCGCGCCCGCGACCGTTTCGCCCGAACCTCAATCCGCGCATCGTGTCGCCGTTGCCAGCGCTTCGAACCTTTGCGGTGCACGGTAACTCCGGCTGTCCGTACCAGGCGGACGCGCGCGAAAGTCCCTTGTACGCCGGCGTGCAGCTGCCGGCGGGCATGGGTCGCGGCTGCGCCTTCTGCACCACTGGCAATCGCTACGAGGGCAAGCCCACGAAGGAAACGCTCGACAGTGTGCTCGAGCAGATCCGCGTGCTCGTGCCGCACATCGAGCATCTCGTGCTCAAGGATCAGAATCCCTTTGGCTACCTCGAGCAGCTGATGAGCGCGTGCGCGGCGGAGGGCATCCCGCCGTTCTCGCTGTTGCTCGAGACGCGGGCGGATTGGTTCTTGCGGGCGCGGGAGCGGCTGGAGCGGGCGCTCGAGATCGCTCAGCGGGCGGGCTATCGCATCGCGCCCTACCTGGTGGGCATCGAGAATTTCTCGCAGCCTGAGCTCGATCGCATGAACAAGGGCACCACGGTGGACGATAACTTCGCCTTCCTGGAGCTTTTGTGGGAGCTCGCGGAGCGGCACCCGGCGTTGGATCTGTCGCTGTCTGCCTTCGGTTTCGTGCTGTGGACGCCGTGGACCACACCGGAAGATCTGCGCCGGAACCTGGAGGGCATCGTCCGCTCGCGCCTCGGCGAGCTGCGCGGGCACCTGCTCCGCTCGCGAGCGCGGCTGTATCCGGACACGGCGCTCTACTACCTCGCACAGCGCGACGGCCTCCTGTGCGAGAGTTGGGAACAGGCGAGCGACGATCCCTCCGCGCGCTACGGATACTTCCCGGGGACGCCGTGGCGCTTTCAGCATCCGGAGACGGCGCGCCTGTGGCGAAAGTGCCTGGAAGCGTCCGAGGGACGCGACGAAGTGCAGGTGCTCGAGAGCGTGCTCTCGGGAACCGCCGTGCAAGAAGCGAGCGGCGCCACCGTGGAGGTGCGGCTCGCGCCTGGCTGCGAGCTCGATTGCCCGCTGTGCGACAGCCCTGCGTCGTCTCTCGCGGAGCTTTCGAAGGGAGGCCGCACGGCGGTGCTGCGCATCGGCACCGCTTCGCCGAGCGTGATCGCCGAGGCCGTGCGGGCTGCGCGGGCCGCGGGCTTCGCGGAGATCGTGGTCGCGAGCCACGCGCTGTTCGGTGAAGCCGAGCTCGCGGCGCTCCGGGAGCTCGGAGTGGATCGCTTGCGGGCGATGCTGCTGTCCCACGTGCCGCGCATCCACGACGCCCTGGCCAAACGCCAAGATGCGTTGGTTTCATCGCTGGTTTGTCTGCGCGCCGCGGAAGCTCTGGGGTTCGGCCTCGAGCTCGAGGTGCCGCTCCTGCTACCGAAGCTGCAGCGCCTGGTGCCGCTGCTCACGTTGGCGACCCGGGCCGTGGAGCGCGTGGAGTCGCTGCGCGTGTTCGTGCCAGAGACGGAGCGGGCGCGGCCGATCGCGCGCGCGCTCCCGGACGTCGCGGCGGAGCTGCCGGAGCTCCTCCGGCGCTGCCGTGCCCTCGGCATTCGGACGCCCATCGTGCCAGCCGACGGCATTCCGATGTGCGCGCTACCTGCGGAGCTGTGCGACGTGTTTCGCTTCGACCCGCGGCGCGACGTCCGCGTGGGACCCGGACGCACGCGGCCCTGTGACGACTGCGCCGTGGCGCGGCACTGCATCGGGGTGCGCGCCGGAGAGCGCCGGCTCGGCGCCTTCCGCACGACGCCCTTCGCCGAAGCTCCGAGTCGAAAGTGGACCGAAGAGGAGCGGCGCGCTGCGTCCTTGGCCGAGCTCGTCGTGCTGCGCCCCACCGTGAACTGCAACCAGGACTGCAGGTTCTGCAGCGCCAACGAGACGAGTCAGAACGTGTGGACGGACGGCGACGAGCTGCTGCGCGCGGTGGCCCGGGCGGCGCGCCGCGGCGTGACGCACCTGTCCTTCAGCGGCGGAGAGCCGACCCTTTCGCCGGATCTGCCGGAGGCCATCTCCGCCGCCCGCCGACTGGGCATCGCCAAGGTGGAGCTGGTGACCAACGGCGTGCTGCTGGATCGCGAGCACAAGGTGCAGCGGCTGGCGGAGGCGGGGCTCACCAACGCCTTCGTGTCGCTGCACGCCCACGACGAATCCGTGTCGCAGCGCATCACCCGTAAGCAGGGGGATTTCGAACGCACCGTGCGCGCCATCTCGCTGCTTTTGGGCGCGGGAGTGCGGACGTCCATCAACCACGTGATCTGTGCGGACAACTACCGCTACCTCGAGCCGTTCGTTCGCTTCGTGTCCGAACGCTTCGGTCCGAAGCTGTTCATCTCCTTCGCCTTCGTCACGCCGCAGTACCGTGCTCTCGGCGAGCTGAGCCTGATGCCGCGCATCAGCGAGGTGATGCCGGAGCTGCGGCGCGCCCTGCACCGCGCCGTGGAGCTGGGGCAGCCGTTCACGGTGGGCTCGCGGCAGGGGATCCCACCCTGCTTCTTGGGCGAGTTTCGCGCCTGGAGCGACATCCTGTACGTGGAGAACGCCGCCCGGGGAGAAGATGCGACGCAGAAGACCCGCGCGCCCGTGTGTGAGCGCTGCCGGTTCTCGCCCGTGTGCACCGGCTTGTGGAAGCCCTACGTCGCCCGCTACGGAAGTGACGAGCTCGTGCCGGCGGCCGGGCCGGTGATCGACGCCGCGGAGAAGCGCCGTTTCGTCGAGCGCTACGCGCGGACGACCTTTGGCGTCCCGGCCAGCTTCGAGGACGTGCTCGACGGTTGGCGCGAGCCGGAGCTCGAAGCAGAAGGGCGCGCGCGCCTCGCCTCACCCGCCGTCGAGGTCGCGCCGGAGCCCGTGGTCACGTCCGGGGCGTGGCGGCCGCTGAGAGTACTGCTCGCGGGGTCCGGACGGCGCGCGCAGCTCTTCGCTCGCGAGCTCGCGGCGGCTCCGGACCTGGTGCTCGACGCGGTGGCGTCCCCGCGGGGTCCGGCGCGCAGCGCGTTTGGCAACGTGCCGAGCTATCGGGACGTCGCGGCGGCCATCGACGCCGCGCGTCCGGACGCGCTGATCATCGCGGCGGCCACGCACGCGCATGCGGAGCTCGCGCTCCTCGCGTGCCAGCACCGGATCCCGTGCCTCGTGGAAAAGCCGCTGGCGGACACCGAGGCCGCTGCGGACGCCATCGCCGCCGCGGCCCGCGCGTCGGGCACCGTCGTGTTCCCCGTCCACCCGCTGGTCTTCGCGCCGGCCCTCCGCGACGTGCTCTCCGCACCCGGCGCGCTGTCCGTCGTACGGCGCATCACGGCACAGAGCCCCGAGGCGCTTCCGTCCTGGGATCGGCGTGCCGTCTTCGAGGTGCTCGTCCATCTGCTCTCCCTCGTGCGTTACGGCTCCCCCGATCTCGCCTTCCGCACGGTGCAGTTTGCCGGCGATGCGCGTCCCGAGCGTCTGCGCGTCGCGCTCGAGTCTGCCCGCGGCCCGGCGGAGATCACGCTCTTGTGCGGCGAGCCGTCGGACGAGCTCGAGGTGCGCCGCGGCCCGCACGTCTGGCACCGTCGCGGCGGCGCGGTCACCCTGAACGGCACGCGCGTCGAGCCGCGTCACAGTGAAACCGCGGCCCTGCTCGTCGCCTTTGCCGCCGCGTCGCGCGGCACCGTCGCGCCCGTCGATGTCGCGTCGCGCGGCACCGTCGCGCCCGTCGATGTCGCGTCGCGCGGCGACGTCGCGCCCGTCGATGTGAACGACGGCGTCGCGGTCGTCCATCTCGCCCACGCGGTACTTCGCGGCGCGGAGGCTGCCGGCGCGCCGTTCCGGCGCCCCGGCAGCCCGAAGCACGCGCGCACGCCCGGGCTGTAACTTCAGCTCTTCGGCTCGTCGCTCAGCTTCCCGAGCCGCTGCGACACCACGTCCAGCGCTGTCGCGGTCGCTTCGAGCGACGCCGCGCCGGCCTCCACGGACATGCGCGCGACGCCCAGGCCGTAGCGGGCCCAAGCCGCGCCCACGCGGGAGAGGGCGGAAACCAGGTCGTCGTAGTCCTTCTTGTCGGTCACGGGGCGAGTCTCGATGTCGGTCATTGGATGGTCCTCGGCTGTGCCACCAGCGGTGGCGGGTTGAGAGGTTCACGTCACGCGGCCGCTCGCCGCGCAGAATCAACGTTTGGGCAAACAGTCCGCGCACACGAAGCGCGCGGGACCGGGTCGACTTTGAACGGCGAGGGAGGCGTCCTCGCCGGCGGGCAGCTCCGCGTCACACCGCGCGCAGTGGCCGTCTACGGCCATCACCACGGGTTGGTACGCCACCACGTCTGCCAGCACCTCCGAGCGCTGCACGCGCTCTTTGATGCGACCACGTTCGTCGTGCATCGTCTGCGCAACGCGGTTGAGGCGGTCTTCCACCTTCTCGGACGCACGGTCGGCGATGTTCACCGCGTCTTCCAGGATGGTGCGGACCAGGTTCGAGACCGGCACCCGCAGCGCCCCGGCCAAGGCCTTGAGCTCCTGCTCCAGCACGGCGGGCACCCGCGTGTGGAGCACCCGTTCCTTCTTTTGCTCGGCGGTGGGGGTCTCTTCGGAGTCGGGCGGTTCGGATGAGTGAGTCACGACGTGACACATTGTGATGCGGGCATGTGTCACAGTCAATGAGCTGCGTGATACAAAGTGATACTTCTTATCAACCAGTTGGAATCACTCGTCTTCTTCCTCAGAGCTGCGCAAGTCGAAGAACTCGAGCTGCTCGCCCTCCGGCGGGGTGCCCACGGGCAGGCCCTCTGCCAGGGCCTTCAGGATGTCCATGGGCGCCACGATGCCCGCGATGGTCGCGTCTTCGTTCACCACCAACGCCCGGTGGACGTCCTCCGCCACCATCAGACGCACGGCCACAATGGCGGGATCGTCCACACGCACCGCGTACACCACCCGCGTCGTTCGCTCCGCCACCGAGCCCCCGCTCCCGCTACCCAGCAAATCCGAAAGCGATACCACGCCCAGGATGCGGCCCTTGTCGCCCAGCACGGGCGCGCCGTGAATGCGATGACGCACCAAGATGTGCGCTGCTTCGTCCACGGCCATGCTCCCCTTGAGGAACACCACCGCTTCCGTCATCACCTCTCGAACGCGCACCACGCGCACCATCCCCAGCTTGCTCATGGCTTCAAACCTGGCCAAGCAGTGTCTGCTACAAGCAGCACACCGTTACCGCACCGCTTGGGGTCACCGAGCCGCTCAGGGCGCCACCGCTCTTCTGGCAGCTTCCCGCCACAAACGTGCTGGTGCCGGACCACTTCATGGCAATCCAGTTGCTGGGGACGCATGTCGGCGAGGACGCGTTCGAGCTCAACCCGTGCGTTACCGTCGTTCCCGTGCAGTTAGCGGTCTGGTATGCAAGCACGCTGCTCGTGCACGCCGAACCGACTGAGCTGCAGCTACAGGAAGAGCACGAACGCGTGTCAGCGAAGGCGTCGTAGTAGACGGCCTTCGTAGGGTACACGGCCGGACAGCTGGTATCTCCCGCCTTGTAGATGCACTGTCCTTTGAACGGCCCCGCGGCTTTGGGTGCGCAGATCTTCGTCGAGTCGCAGCCCGTTGCGGCAGCGGCTCCTTCACATAGGCGAACGTCAGTCTTGAAATTCGCAGCAGGTATGGTTGCAGTGTCCTTCGATACAGGGCAGACGGATTGGTAGGGCGTTGGTTGCTCAAGGCCCTGTGTGGTCGTCGCTTGTTGGCACCCGCCCGTCATGAAGCCGAAGTATCCCTGAGGGTTCTGCGGGCACGTCGACCCATACCCGACACGGCGAGGGGGCTGACACGCGCCCGTGTTCGTTCCGCACTCGCACTCGCACGAAGCCTGCGGAACGTTCAAGTCCCCATGTAGGTCGGCCGCTATTTGAGGGTACTGGGTGTCGCAGTTTGCTGACGAGCCGCTACTCGACCAAACGATCGGTCCATTCCATCCAGCCGGAACGGTTGGAATACAAGCGTGGGTCGTGGTGTCAGCTGGCGTACACGTCCCTTCGTTGCCGGCTGCCGTGCACGTCTCGCACTCGCCGTCGCACGACGTATTGCAGCACACCGAGTCGACACAGTGGCCGCTCTCGCAGGTATCGCCGGACGAGCATGCCGTGCCGTTCTGAGCTTTGGAGCCGGTTCCGCCGGATCCGGCACCCCCGGTCCCCGCGGTCCCACTGGTGCCCGCGGTCCCTCCGCTCGCGGAGGTTCCACCGCTGCCTGCGGTGCCCGTGCCGCCACTTCCCGCCGCGCCCGCCGCTCCACCTGTGGACCCAGCATCATGCGGATTCCCGGGTTGGAAGTCCTCGCCACTGCACGCAGCAGCGCCAATTCCAACTGCCAACGTGAGCGACGCGACAGAAATCGTCCGTAGACGAGCAGCGACAATCTTGGACGTCATATTTCCTCCACCCTGAGTCGAAGAGTTCTCGATCGCCGGGCCGTCGTCAATGGAGCTTCCGCGCCGCCCCGACAAACCTCTCATGTCGAGCGTCAGGGACCTGCGGTCAGACCAATCCCGAACACGATCGCGAAGAAGCCGAAGTACGCGAGCCAGAACAGCAGCATCAAGCCGCCGATGATGCCGCCGGTGATCATGCCGGCCAGCGCCAGGCCTTCGCCCCCATGGGTCTGCGGATTCTCGCGGGCCAAGCGGCGGGCCCGGGCACCCAGCCAGATCGCGACGAAACCCAGCGGAAAGCACGACCACGCCATGAGCCCGCACACCAGCGCCGCGATCGCTTCTCCGGAGGGCTGCGGTGTCGTAGGCCGCGGCGGGCCCGCGGCGTAGCTCCCCGCCGGCGGTGGCGTGAACTGAGGCGGGTAGCCCGGCGGATAGCCGGGGGGCGCCGGCGGGCTGGGCGGCACTTGGGGCTGCACTCCCCGAAGCTACCTCAACTGGCCAGAGGGCGGCGCGTGGCCCTGGCGTTCACGGAAGGAAAGCAGGCAGCCCCGCGGGTCGGCTCCGGCTTCGATGCACTGCAGCAAGGCGCGATCGTACGGAGTGGTGAGGCACTCCACCGTGATGTGATCCACCGTGCTCTGGACGCGAGGGTCCTGGAGCAGGCGGGCATCCCTGACGCCCACCATGTCGATGGCCAACTGACGACACTCCTGGGGCCCAGGGGCCTTGCGTGGGCAGCCGGCGAGGAGTAGCAAGAGCAGCGTCCCGGCGGTTCTCCAGCCAAGTTTGAGAGGGCCGCGCCGCCAGTCACTGATCGTCCGACCAGCCCAGTGCTTCGGCTCGCTCAGCGGCTCTCGCACGTGGTTTTCGCGGGGCCTCGTCACCTTGGAGGAAACGATGGAGCAGCTAGGTCCGGTGCGGAGTGAATTCGGCATCGAGAACAACGGTATCTTCAATGCAAACCGGGTCTACTGGAACCTCTCGCAGAGTCGTCTGCTGGAAGAGGCCGTCCGTCGCGGGGAAGGCATCCTGAGCGCGGACGGAGCCCTGGTGGTGACCACCGGCAAGCACACGGGTCGCTCGCCGAACGACAAGTTCATCGTCAAGGAAAAGGGCAGCGCCGACAAGATCGATTGGGGCAAGGTCAACCGCCCGATCGAGCCGGAGGCGTTCGATCGCCTGCACGCTCGCGTGCTCGCCTACCTGCAAAACCGCGACTTGTTCGTGCAGGACACCGTCGTGGGTGCCATGCACGGCATCCCCGTCCGCGTGATCACGCCGAGCGCATGGCACTCGCTGTTCGCGCGCACCATGTTGCTCCGGCCTTCCACGGACGAGCGCAAGAAGATGGTGCCCGAGTTCACCGTTTTGCACGCGCCCCACTTCAAGGCCACGCCGGAGCTGGACGGCACCGCCAGCGAGACGTTCATCATCGTCAGCTACGAGAAGAAGGTCGTGCTCATCGGCGGCAGCGAGTACGCAGGCGAGATCAAGAAGAGCGTGTTCTCGCTGCTCAACTTCCTCTTGCCCATGCAGGGCATCCTGCCCATGCACGCCTCGCTGAACGTCGGGCCCAACGGTGATCCGGCGGTGTTCTTCGGCCTCTCCGGCACCGGCAAGACGACACTGTCGGCGGACCCCTCCCGCACCCTGATCGGTGACGACGAGCACGGCTGGAGCGATCAGGGCACCTTCAACTTCGAGGGTGGCTGCTACGCCAAGGCCATTCGTCTGTCGCAAGAGGCGGAGCCGGACATCTGGCACGCGGTGCATCACTTCGGCACCGTGCTCGAGAACGTGGTCATCGACCCCGAGACCCGCGGCATCAATCTGGACGACGACACGCTCACGGAGAACACGCGCGCGGCGTACCAGCTCGATCGCATCCGCAACGCCTCCGAAACGGGCGTGGCTGGCCACCCGAAGAACATCATCATGCTCACGGCGGACGCCTACGGCGTGCTGCCCCCCATCTCGCGCCTCACTCCGGCCCAGGCCATGTACCACTTCATGAGCGGATACACGGCCAAGGTCGCGGGCACGGAGCGCGGCGTGACGGAGCCCAAGGCCACCTTCAGCGCGTGCTTCGGTGCGCCGTTCTTGCCGATGCACCCCGCGGTGTACGCCAAGATGTTGGGCGAAAAGATCGAGAAGCACGGCGCCGCCGTGTGGCTGGTGAACACCGGCTGGACCGGTGGGCCCTACGGCGTGGGGAGCCGCATGAAGATCGCCTACACCCGCGCCATGGTCCGCGCCGCCCTCGAGGGCAAGCTGGCAGACGTCGCGCTGGTGCAGGATCCCATCTTCGGCGTGGGCGTCCCGCAAGAGGTGCCCGACGTGCCGAAGGAAGTGCTCAATCCCAAGAACACCTGGGCAGACAAGGCGGCTTACGACGCGCAGGCGAAGAAGCTCGCGGGTCTCTTCCGAGAGAACTTCAAGCAGTACGCAGCCGAGGCGGCCAAGGAAATCCAGGACGCCGGCCCCGCCTGATCACGGACACGTGATGCCAATCTGAGGCGCCACCTGCCGAAACGAGCTCAGTAGGGTCGTGCAGGTGGCGCTGGGCGCCATGCGGAACGAGTCACAGGTCTGCGCCAAGCTGGGGTCGCCGCCGTTGACGGTCACCACCTTGAGGCAGCAGTCCGCCGCGCGGTCGCAGTCCGCTCCGCCCGTGGCGCCGCCGGAAGGGTTGCCCCACATCGGCACCGGCGCGGGCATCGGCTCGTCGTCGTAGTCGTAGCCCTCCACCGCGCCGCGCTCGTCGTCGTCGTCGGTGTAGGCCTGCGCGTTGGAGCTGGGCGCGGGCGTGTCGTCAGCCTTGCTCTGGGTCTTGGCGCTGGGAATGTCGATCACTCCCGCGCTCTCCGCGCCGCGTGCCTGCTTCGTGCTACCGCCGCAAGCGGCAGCGCCGAGAGCCAACAGCACCACGAGTGCCCGCTTCAAGTCGACGTCCTTCGCGTTCAGAGGATCACGTCCACGCCCAGCAGCGCAGACGCCGTGCTCTCGATTTCCGGGTAGCCACCGACGGTCACCTTGCTGCCAGTTTGATCGATCCCCTGAACGCTGTCGAACACGTTGCCGGATTGGTTGCTGGTGAAGCCGCCGGACAGCATCAAGCTCACCGCCAGCCAGTCTTTCACCACCTCGTAGCTCCCACCCAGGGCGGCGCTCCACTCCAAGAACACGCCCTTGCGCTTGGCCACCACCACCTCCGGCGTGATGGTCGCGATGGGCGCGTTCACTCGGTTCCAGCCGACGCCCAAACCCAGCCACAAGCGCAGCCGCGGCGTGACCGTCCAGGTGGGCTCCAGCCGCGCGCCGATGATGGCAATGGTGAGAGGATCCTGATCCACGTCGTGACCGGGTAGCCCGAGATCCGCGCCGCTCACGTCCACCGAGTGTTGGGTCTGCGTGAACCACGCGCGAAATCCCAGGAAGGGCAGCAGCTCCGCCCGCACGTGGGCGCCCCAAGACAAGCCCGGCGAGTAGCTCGCGCCGCTGCCGTCCGCGTTCCTCAGCGTGAGGCCGAGGTCCGGACCCACGAGCACCAAGCGCCGAGGTTTGTCCGGCTCGTTCGCGTGGAAGACGGGACGCGGCTCCTGCTCGTCCGAGCGCGGCGGCGGCAGGGGAAGCTCGGGGGGCGTTTCGTCGTCCCCCTCCGGGAGCGAGCCGGCGTCGTCCTTCTTCGCTTCCGGGGCTGGCTTCGGCTTGGTTTCCGCCGCGGAGCTGCTCTCCTCCGGCGGCTTTGCTTCCGGCTCCGGCTTGTCTTCTTCGTCTTCTTTGGGTTGGTCCGGCGCGGCCGCTTCGGGTTTCGGCTGGGCGGAAATGCGCGGCGCGGCGAACGTCAACGCCGTCGAGGTCAGGAGCCACGCGAGGCGTCGCATCACACCCTCAGCGCGCCGCCGAGCTTTTCCGTCGCGGCCTTCTCGACCTTGGCATGACGCTGGTCGACCTCTTTGTCCGTCAACGTGCGCGCGGCGTCGGGATCCGTCGCGGCCTTGGGATCGCGATACACGAGGTGGAACGCGAGGGAGCGGTGTCCCTCCGGCACCGAGCCACCGCGGAACAAATCGAAGAGCTCCACGGACTCGCACAGCTCTCCGGCGGCTTCGGCGATCACCTGCTGCACCGCTTCCGCCGCGACCTCGTCCTTGACTACCAGCGCGATGTCCCGCGTGACGGCCGGAAGTCGCGGGATGGGCGAAAACTTCGGGGTCGCTTTGCCCAACGCCTCGATCTCGGCCAAGAAAAGCTCCACGACGAAGGCGTCCCCGTCCAAGTCGAGGGCGTCCACCACGTCGGGGTGCAACGGCCCGAAGCGTCCCGCCACGCGGCCCTGAACCAACACCTCGCCGGCGCCCCGCGGGTGCAGGTGCTTCGGCGCGTCCGCGGCGAGCCGCACGCTCGCACTCCGCCCGGTGAGGCGCTCCGTCAGCTCCTGCGCGAGCCCTTTCGCGTCCCACACGTCGTGGGCGACGGGCTGGCTCAGATACGCGGGGCGCGGCCCGGCCAGCACCGCGGCAAAGTACGGTCGCTCTTCCGGTAGCTCGTGGTCCCCGGCTCCCCGCGGTCGCGCCGCTTCGGCTGCGGCGCTGCGTTCTGCCGTGCTCGGCGGCAAGAAGCACGCTCCGACCGTGAACAGACGCACCGCGCGCTCGCCGCGGCGCCGAGCGCGCTTGAGCGCCTCCAACAGGCCCGGCAAGAGACTCGTGCGCATCACGCTGCGCTCTTCCGTCAGCGGGTTCTTCAGGCTCACCACCGGCTGCGGTGCGGAAATGGCGGAGAGCTCCGCGGGGGACACGAAGGCGTAGGTCACGGCTTCGCTCAAGCCCAAGCTCACGGCCTCCCGCGCGATGGTGCGCTCCAGCGCTCCGCTGGTGCGCGGTGGCTGGGGTGCGATGGCCGGCAGCACCGTGGGGATGCGGTCCAACCCGTGAACGCGCGCCACCTCTTCAATCAGATCGACCTCGCGCCGAATGTCGGGGCGCCAGGAGACGGCCGTCACCGTGGCGTGGCGGTCGCCATCGGCGTCTTCGCCGCTGTCGGTCTCTTCGAAACCGAGGCGTCCGAGCAGGGCCATGGCATCCGAGAACGGCACGTGTGCGCCGAGCAGTGCGTCCAGCCGGCTCGAGCGCAGGCGGATCCGCGGCAGCTCGGGCGCCGGGCCCTTGGCGTGGATGGTACCCGGCACCACGCGCCCGCCGCACAGCTCCGACAGCCAACCCTTGGCGTGCTCCAGCACTGTCGGGATGGCGCCGAAGTCGACGCCGCGCTCGAAGCGGTAGCTCGACTCCGTGTGCAGCGCGTGGCGCCGCGCGGTGCGCCGCACCCCGCGGGGCTGGAAGTACGCGCACTCGAGCAGCACGCGGCGCGTGGTGTCGCGGATCTCGCTGTCCTCACCGCCCATCACCCCGGCCAGGGCGCTGGGCCCTTCGCCGTCGCAGATGACCAGGTCGTCCGCGTCCAGGCTGCGCTTCACGCCATCCAGCGTGGTGAACGGCTCTCCGGCCCGCGCGCGCCGCACCACGATCTTCTGCCCACGAACACGATCCAGATCGAAGGCGTGCATCGGCTGGCCAAAGCCCAAGAGCAGCAAGTTCGTGATGTCCACCACGTTGGAGATGGGCCGCACCCCGAGCGTGTGCAGCCGCCAGCGCAGCCAGTCCGGAGATGGCCCGATGGAGACGTCCACCACGGCGGCCGCCCCGTAGTGCGGGCAGCGCTCGGTGTCTTCGTTCTCCACCTGCACCAGCGCCGTCACGTCGCCCTCGGCGGACTTGGCTTCTGGCGGTGCCGGAGGCTCGAAGCGCACGTCGAACAGCGCCGCGAGCTCGCGCGCCACGCCCACGTGTCCGAGGGCGTCCGGCCGATTCGGCGTGATGCCGATTTCGAACAGCGTGTCTCGGGCTGCGGGGCACGCCTCCAAGAAGGGCGTGCCGGGTTTCGCGCTGCCCGGCGGCAGCACGATGATGCCCTCCGACTCATCTGCGAGGCCGAGCTCGGACTCCGACACCAGCATGCCCTCGCTGGTCACGCCGCCGATGTCCCGAGCCGTGAGCTCGCCGATCTCCGGAAGCACAGTGCCCAAGGGTGCCAGCACCACCAGGCCTCCCGGGTCCGGGACGTTGGATGCGCCGCACACCACGCGCTGCTCGCCGTTTCCGCGGTCCACCAACACCAGGCGGAGGCCCGAGCGCTTGGGGTGCGCCTCGATGGACTTCACCTCTGCTACGACCACGGGCTCGAGGCCGTGACCGATTTCCATCACCGCCTCGACCTCGAGGCCGGCGTGGGTCAGCCGCTCGGAGACGTCCGAGGCGGAGGCCTTCAGGCCGGGAAGTAGCTCACGGATCCAGCGAAGAGAGACACGCATGGGAGGGGCGCTTTTACCACGCCCCAGCCCATTCGTCGCCGCGGCTCAGGGGTGCCCGCCGGGCATTCCCCCGGGCATCCCACCCAGCTGCATGCCGCCCGGCATGCCACCCATGCTCGGCGGCTTCTTCTTTTCCGAGTCGTCGGCCTTGGTGAACTTCTTCGGCTCGGCGAAGGCCCAGTCTGCGGCCCAGGAACCGATGCTCAGGATCTCGTCCGACTCGCCGGTCTTGGCCCAGCGGCTGGTGCCCTCGGCGCTGGCGCCGAAGGCGAGTGTCTTCTTCGCGCCGTCGGACAGCTCGAAGGTGATGGTGGCGCCCGGCGTTTCGAGGCCGACGTCGGACAGGCTCTTGCCCTCGCCGAAGCCGTCGGCGTTCAGACCCTTGTAGGCGTTGATGGCGTCCTTCACCTTGGACTCTTCGAAGTCCTTGAGGGCCGTCGCCATGGGCGTCTTGGCCTTCTTGAACTTGGCGGTCCACTTGTCGCCGTCCTTCGCGAACAAGTACTCGCCGTGCTCGTTGGTGATGGTGATGGCCTTCACCTTCTTGTCGTCGAACTTGAACACGGTGCGGTCGCGCCAGTCCTTCACGTCTCGCGCGTACAGGAAGCTCGAGTAGCCCTTCACCGAGTACACGCCGTCGTGTCCCGCGATGCGGGTCATCTGCCCACGAGAGCCGCTCTCGCCGAAGTACAGATCGGCCACGGTGTCCTTGCCGGCCTGGAACGTGGCGTGCAGCGCCGTGTCGTCGGTCAGCTCGTACTTCGCGTAGGCGTCCTTGCTCGGGTCGATCGACTCCTTCACTTCCAGCGTCTTCAAGTTGTCCAGCAGGGACTTCACGTTGGTCTGGTTGGCCTCCGCCTTGACGGGCTTTTCGACCATCCACTTGTCACCCTCTTTGGCGAGGGTGACGTCCTTCGGTGCGCCGCCGTCTTGGCCGGCTTGGTGGATGACGATCTTGTCGATGGCCTTGGTCTTGTCTTCGGTGACGCCCAGCTTCGGAAGCTCTTCCGACACCTTCTCTGCGGTGTAGGTCTGTGCCTCTTCTTTTTCTTTCTTCTTCTGCAGCCAGAAGGCGCCGCCCAGGACCACCAGGACCACGACGGCGATGCCGAGCTTCTTGTCCGTACCGAGAGCCATCTAATCGACCTCTTGCTGGTAACGACGTTGAATCAGGAGACCTTGGGACGCCGGCTGAGGCGCCAGCGCCAGCGACCAATTCCGAACAGCGCGAATATCAGGGGTAGGCCGAGCGTCAGCGACCACTGCACGTCCTTCTGCAGGCCCTTGCGCTGTTGCTTGTACTCCTCGTCCTTCTTCTTGATCGCTGCGTCGTCGTCTTCCGCCGTGATCTTGGGCTTGGCGATGGAGGTGTAGGTCAGGTTCGGGTTGCCGATGATCTTGGCGCTGGCGGCGAGCAGGTCGGCGTCGCCGCTGATCCAGTCGAGCGTGTTCTTCACGCTCAAGATGGTGTTGGTGAGGTAGCGCTGCGCGTAGGGCTGGGCGATCATTTGCAGCTGCTGGTCCCCGCCCACGGCGCCCATCATCGCGAATTGTCCGCCGAGATCCGGCCCGTTGCCGGAGTAGGCGAAGGGGTTCGTGACGAACTGGCTGGAGGCCACCAAGAATATGCGGGAGGGGTTCGGAGCCTGAGCCGGCATGGTGATGCCGTCGCCGCTGCCCAACGCGGGCTTGAGCTTGCCTTCCACCACGGCGGCAATCACGTGCTGCGCGTAGGGCGGCTTCGGCTTCCAATCCGGACGCAGCTTCATGTCCACCGTCTCGCCCGTTTCCACGCTGGCGGCCGGCGTGGAGCGAGCCACCGCGTAGAGCTTCACGTCTTTTTCTGGCTGCTTGTCTTTCAGCAGCTCGATGCTGGACGGGTAGGGAATGGCCACCTCGTCCATCCGGAAGAAGCCGGCGAAGCTGGTGTCGAGCAGCTGCTCGTCGCCCTCGAAGCGCGGGTCGTTGACCACGTGGGCGATGGCGGGATCGCGAATGCTGGACACTGCGCCCGTGGCAGTGAGCACTGGCAGCCGGAACTGCGCGCCCCAGTCGAGCACGGCGTCCTTCTTCACGCCCAGACCGTAGCCGCTGAGGAGCTTGTCCAGGTTGTGCCACGAGAGCGTGGCTTGCATGCTCGGATCCTGCGGCTTGATGTCGACCGCCGAGGCGTACACCACCAGGGCCTTGTTGCCGCGCATCAAGAACTCGTCGATGCGACGCAGCTCCTTGTCCGTGTAGTCCTTGCGGGGCTGCGTGACGATCACCCCGTCGAGATCCTTGTCGATCTCCGAGTCGCCGTCCTTCAGGTCCACCGTCTCGAGCTTGTAGAAGGGGAACGCCTGCTCCAGGATGCTCTGGATGCTGGGCGCGCCACCGCGCCCCTGCCGGGGAACCAGGTTGTTGTCGGTGAGCTTGAGCTCGTCCTTGCCCGTGATCACGCCCACGCGGTGCTTCACGTTCTCCGACTTGTCCCGCACCTCGCGGATCTTGTTCGTGATCCAGAACTCGAGGCCTTCCGCGCGGTTGGGCGCCAGCTGCGGGATCACGCCTTTTTCCGCGCCGTATTTGAACACCAGCCCCATGTAGCCCTGGGCGATGGAGGCCTGGTCGTCCCCCGTGGCACTGGTCTCGCCGAAGGCCATCTCCTGCAGGCCGGCTTCCTTGGCCTGCTCGCGGAGCTCGTCCGTCTTGGGCTCGATGAGGGTGAACTTGAACTTGCCCTTGCTGGCGCGCTCGTACTCCTTGAGCAGATCCGTCAGGTCCCGCGTGAAGGAATCCAGCTGGGCCAGGCCCGTCGTCACGTACGCATCCACTTGGATGGGTGACTTGAGGTTCTCCACCAACCGGGCACTGCCCTTGCTCAGGGTGTAGCGCTCGTTCTTGGTCCAGTCGAAACGCTCGTTCCAGCTGAAGGCGATGAGGTTGACCACCACCGCGATGGCGGCCAGCACCACCAGGTACAAGCCCGTCTGGGCAGCAGCCTTCTTCTTGCGATCTTCAGTTGCCATTGCTCACGCCCACTTGCGCCGCTCGAGCGCCCGGAAAGCCACGATGAGAGCGAGCACCGTCACGCTCAGGAAGTAGATGACGTTGCGCAGATCCACGAGCCCCCGTGCGAAGTCGTCGAAGCGCTGCTTCAGGCTCACGTAGCCGAGCACGGTGCCGAGCCCGCTGGGCAGCGCGTCCGTCACGTAGCCCAACATCCAGCTGCCACCGAGAATGAAGAAGGTGATGAAGAAGGCCACCGCCTGGCTCTGGGTCAGCGAGCTGACGAGCAGGCCCACGGCCACCGCCGCCATGCTGAACAGCACGAGGCCCAGGTACCCGCTCCACACCGGACCCATGTCCAGCGGGCCCAAGTGCCAGGGCCACTTGAACATGGCGATGGGGTAGATGAGCGACGACAGCACCAGCACCAGCACCAGGCCCAAGGCGCCCAGGTACTTGCCGATGACCACGTCACTGTCGCGAACCGGCAGGGTGATCAGCATCTCCAGCGTGCCGCTCCGGCGCTCCTCGGCCAACAGCCGCATGGTGACCACCGGCACCACCAGCACGGAGAGGCCGGGCGGCGCGTAGTCGAACATCGTCTGCAGAGTGGCTTGGTCGGCCTGCCAGAAGCCGCCGCGGTACAAGAAGAACATCAGGCCCAGAGCCAGGAAGCTCAGGCAGATGACCACGTAGGCCAGCGGCGAGTCGAAGTACGAACGAAACTCGCGGCGGGCGATCGTCAACATCGGGGACATGGCTCAGCGCTTCTCCTCGTCGTCGTCGTCATCGTCGTCGTCGTCCTCATCCTCGTCGTCGTCCTCCTCGTCGGAGGCCTCGCGAGGCTCGTCGTCGTCGTCTTCCTCGTCGTCTTCTTCGTCGCGGAAGTCTTCGTCCTCGTCGTCGAAATCGTCGTCGTCGTCCTCGTCCCACTCTTCGCCTCGGTCGAGGCGCTCGTCCCCACGGGTGAGGTCTCGGAACACCGCGTCCAAGCTCTGGGCCTCGCGGCGGAGCTCGAGCAGGATCCAGCTCTTGTCGACCATCAGCGAGTACAGCTCGCGGCGAAGGTCGCTGTCTTTGTCGCCGGAGACCTCGAACTTGTGCGCCGTTTCGTCCGTGGGCAGCTCACGAATGCTGCGAGCGCCGTCGATGGCGGCGAGCGCCTCTTCCACCTCTCGCGCATTGGGAGCGCCGCCGTTCTTGAGCGTCTTCTGCTCGTCGATGGTGACGATGTAGCGAACGGCTCCGGTCTTTGCGCGGATGTCGTCCAGCGGACCGTCCGCGACCACCCGACCCTTGGAGATGATGATCGCCCGGGCGCACGCCTCTTCGACCTCCGCCAGGTTGTGGGTGGAGAGGAGAATCGTGCGGTCCTTCCCGATCTCCTTGATGTACCGCAGCACCTCGGCCTTCTCGTTGGGGTCGAGGTCGCTGGTGGGCTCGTCCAAGATCAGGATGGGCGGGTCGTGGATCAGGGCTTGCCCCAGGCCCACGCGCTGCCGGAACCCGTGCGAGAGAGTCCCGATGTCCTTACCCATCGCCTGGGCCAGACCGCAGACCTCGATCACGCGCTTCAGGCGTTTCTTGAACTCGCCCTCGTCCAGCCCTCGGACCTGAGCGGTGAACCGCAGGTACTCCAACACGTTCATGTCGGCGTACAGCGGCGCGCGCTGAGGCAAGTAGCCGAGGGAGCGCCGTACGGAGAGAGGATCTTCGAACACGTCGAAGCCCTTCACCCGCGCGCTGCCCGCGCTGGGGGAGATGAAGCAAGTCAGGATCCGCATAGTGGTGGACTTGCCGGCGCCGTTCGGCCCCAGGAATCCGACCACCTCACCTTTTTCGACCTCGAAGCTGACTTTGTCGAGGGCGCGAACGGCGCCGAATCTTTTCGTTAGCCCGTTCGCGGAAATCATCACGTCGGTTGCCATCCGACCTCCGAAGGAACGTTTACCGTCCCGCGTATCGCGTTACGTGCCCGCCTGCGGCCATCACGACCAGCGCGTTGGGCCGCGGCATCCTATCGACGACGCGATCCGTGTCAACACGCCGAAAAAACAGCATGCGAGCGCCGAAAAAACCAGGGACTCTCGGGATTATTCCCGCCGGTGACAGTTCTTTTCGCCTCGCCGGTTTGGGGGCCGGCCCCCACGACTTGATCTAACCGACTCGGTATCCGGTGACCAACGCTTGAGCCAGAAGCCCCCAGCCATCCACGGCAACGAACAGCAGCAGCTTGAAGGGCAAGCTCACTTGCGTTGGATTCATCATCTGCATGCCGAGGGCGAGCAGCACGTTGGAGACGACCAGATCGATGATCAAGAACGGCAGGTAGATCGCAAAGCCCAGCGCGAACGCTTCGATCAGCTCGCTGACCACGAACGCCGGGATCACCACGACCAAGTCGTCCCGCCCGACCGCGGCGCGCTCCGCCTCCGGCCGGGCCAGCTTGGCGATCTCGAAGAAACGATTGCGTTCTCGTTCCGAGGCATTCGCCTTGAGAAACGCGCGCAGCGGTTCCCGTGTCGCGTCGATCATGCCAGTCACCAACGCGGAGGTGTCCTTCGCGGCTTCGCCTTCGAACAGCGGCTTGGCGTTGTCGGCGATGCGCGATCCCACGGGAGCCATCGCCAGGATGGTCAGGGCGGCGGACAGCGCCATGATCACGGTGTTGGACGGCACGTTCTGCGCGCCGATGGCGCCGCGTACGATCTGCAGCACCGTGGAGATCTTCACGAACGCCGTGAGCGTCATGAAGGCGAAGGGCAGCAGCGTGACCAACGCCAGGGCCACCACCAGCGCGACCGGCCGGGTCAGCAAGTCGTCCGCGTTCTGCGGCTGCGCTTCCGCGATGCTCGGCGCCAGCGCGAGCCCGAAGGCGAGCGTTGCCAGCAAGCGACGCCGGACGGCACGGCGCTTCATCCCTCGCCGTCCTGGGATTCGGGCGCCTTCTCTGGGGGCTTCGGCTTCTTGCCGAGCACTCGCCCGAGCACGTCCGCGAAGGCCGGGTGCGGCTCTCCGAGGTCCAAGTCCACCAAGTCCTCGCTCACTTCCCCTAACTTCGCGAGGCCGGCCTCGCTGGCGCCCACCACGTACACGGTGCTGCCCACGCGCACGAGGTAGATCGCGCGGCGCCCGTCCAGCGGCAGGCGCCCCACCAAAGACACGGGCCCCGCGGGCCGGCCCACGCCCACGCGGCGGGCGGCGACCAGCACCAACACCGCCAGGACCACCACCCCCAGCAGTGTCACCACCGTTTCGACGACGTACTTCGTCAAGGGGGACATCGCGGGCGGAGGGTACACCCGACGGCGGAGGCGGGGCACTGCTGTTTTGGGCAGGTGCTTGCCGTCAGGTCCGACGATTGACCCGCACGGCGACAAACGCTACGCGCCGCGTCGTGGCACTCGTCGTCCAGAAATACGGTGGCACTTCCGTCGCCAACCTGGAGCGCATGCGCGCCGTGGCCGAGCGGGCGCTCGCGACTCAAAAGGCCGGCAACGAAGTCGTGGTGATCGTGAGTGCCATGGCGGGCGAGACGAATCGCCTGCTCGGTCTGGCGCACGACATCAGCCCAGTCCCCGACATGCGCGAGATGGACGTGCTGGCGTCCACCGGCGAGCAGGTCAGCTCCGCGCTGGTCGCAATGACCATCCACGCGCTGGGCGGTCAGGCGCGCAGCCTGTTGGGTCACCAGGTCAAGATCCAGACGGACGCGGCGTTCACCAAGGCACGCATCCACACCATCGAGGGCTCCAAGGTGCTGTCCACCGTGCACGACGGCAACATCGCCGTGGTGGCGGGTTTCCAGGGCACGGATCCCGAGGGCAACATCACCACCCTCGGCCGTGGTGGTTCCGACACCAGCGCCGTGGCCATTGCGGCCGCCATCAAAGCGGACGTTTGCGAGATCTACACGGACGTGGAAGGCGTCTACACCACCGACCCGAACATCTGCCCCACGGCTCGCAAGATCGAGCGCATCAGCTTCGAAGAAATGCTGGAGCTCGCGAGCCTGGGCGCCAAGGTCCTGCAAATCCGCTCCGTCGAGCTCGCCATGAAATACGGAGTTCCGATCCACGTACGGAGCTCCTTCACCGACACCACGGGAACCATGGTCACCCACGAAGAAGGTCTCGAGTCCGTCGTCGTCGCCGGCATCGCCATCGACAAGGGCGAAGCCAAGGTGCAGCTCATCAACGTCCCCGACCGGCCCGGCGTCGTCGCCGAGATCTTCGGCCAGCTCGCGGATCAGAACGTGTCCGTCGACATGATCATCCAGAGCCCTTCGCGCGAAGGCGGCACCACGACGGACGTCACCTTCACCGTGGCCAAGACGGATCTCACGCGCTGCAAGGATCTCATCGAGCAATGCGCGCGGGAGATTGGCGGCGCTGCCATCGAGTACGACCCGGACATCGTCAAGGTCAGCATCGTAGGGCTCGGCATGCGTTCCCATGCCGGCGTGGCCAGCGAGATGTTTCGCATCCTGGCCGCCGAGGGCATCAACATCCAGGCCATCAGCACCAGCGAGATCAAGGTCAGCTGCCTGATTCAGTCCAAGTACACCGAGCTCGCCGTGCGCGCCTTGCACGACGGATTCGAGCTCGACAAGGCCCCGAACCACAACTGACGCTTCTTCCGCGTCAGTTCATTCATGTCGGTCCGCCGCGAGCCCGTCGCTACGCGCCGGCCCCGAACGTCACGCGGACGTCGTCCCCCTCGAGCGTCACACGCGCCACCGCGTTCCGTAGCTTCGGGCGTCGCGCCAGCTCCACCGCGACCGGTGCCATCACCCGCTCTTCCAGCACGCGCTCGA
The DNA here is from genome assembly GCA_020633235.1 of Polyangiaceae bacterium. Classification (NCBI taxonomy): domain Bacteria; kingdom Pseudomonadati; phylum Myxococcota; order Polyangiales; family Polyangiaceae; species Polyangiaceae bacterium. Next base: position 747,474 of record JACKEA010000004.1, read on the forward strand.
GCGGCCGCGCGCCGTACTTCGGCGAATGGCCGAGCTCGGCGAGCTTCGCCTTGGCCTCCGCGGTCACGTCGAGCCGGATGTTGCGCTGGCCAAAGCCTTCCCGCGCGCCGATTTCCGCGAGCTCCAAGTCCACGATCCGAAGCAGGGACTCGGACGACAGCGACGTGAATGGCACGACGCGATCGATGCGGTTGAACAGCTCCGGTCGAAAGTGGTCCCGTACCGCGCGAACCTCGGCTCCGTCTGCTCGACCTTCTGCACCGAACCCGGCCAGCGTTCCGGATGTCCCGAGGTTGCTGGTCATGACGATGAGCGTCATCCGCATGTCCACCCGACGGCCGCCGGCCGTCGTCAGGCGTCCTTCTCCCAACACCCCCAAGAGCAGATCGAAGACCGCGGCGTGGGCCTTTTCGATTTCGTCCAGTAGCACCAAGCTCAGCGGTTGGCGAGCGACCTGCTGCGCGAGACTCACGGAGTCGCGTTCGTCCGCCATCAGGCGCGCCACGGAGCCGGCAAAGAAGTAACTGTTCCGGTGTGAGCTCGCCGAACACGCGCGCGCGGCCACGCTCCAAGTAGCGCAGCACCAGACCCGTCATGTCCTCGTGGCCGCCCGGGCGCCCGGAAAACAGATCGTCGAGGTCGTCGAAGTAAAGCACGGCGTCGACTTCCTCGGCGGCGGCCATCACGTTCGCCACGCGCTGCTCCAGCTGACCCAGAAAAGACTGACCTGCGACCAGCTCCGCCCCGGAGGTCGCGAGCACCATTGGCGCGCGGTGCTCCCGCAGCGCCAGGCGCAAGAGCTCGCTCTTGCCCACCCCTGGTGGTCCCACGAGCACACCGCTCGGTCGACGCTCGTCCAGAAGCAGCCCCGCCAGCTCGGAGCTGTCCCGCCCGATGACCGCGGTCGTGCTCGGCCACACGCGGCGCCCGATGCTCGCGAGCAGCTCGAGGGCAGCTTTGCGCTTCGCCTCCCCGTGAGTGGCAGCTTGCTTCGAGCGAAGCATCACTTCGGGCCGTACCAGGGAGAAGGAACCGGCGGGCAGCAGGTCGAGATACTCGGCGCCGTCCAGGTCCAGCGCTGCGGCCATGCGCAACACCTCTCGCTCGAGAACCGGATCCCGAGCCGCTGCGTCGTCCGCTTCCGTGAACACCACGTGCCTCAGCGCCGGCACCAGCATCCAGCCGCCGCGTTCCGTCACGAGCTCCAGTGCGTCGAGCGCGAGGGGCGTGCGCATGCGCGGCGCTCGCCAGCTTCCGGGGCGGGGAACCAACACGGAGATGGCGCACGGCGTCGCCGTTTCCGGCAACACGAAGCGAGGCACCGCGCTCGGCGGTAGCTCACTCAGATATTGCCCCAGAAACAGCGCGAGATCGTTCAGCGCCACTTCCGCGTCGTCCGCGAAGGCGGCCAGGTCCGCTGCCCCGGCGCAGGTCGCCGACACGAAGCCGCCGTGCTCCCGCAAGATCACCAGCGGGTACAGGGCCAGCTCCGACATGGGACGCGCAGCGTATCACGACGTGATCGTCGTTCCGCGCGCTCCTTCGAGGCGTTCCCTTGTGTTGGTGAGACGCGGAACCACGCGGTACCCCGGGACGGTACCTGGCGTCGTTCCGCGACGGGGCTCGCGCCGGCCCGACAAAGAAATGGAGCTACCAGCGCAGCTCGAAGACGACGCGTTCTGGCGTGATGGATGCGACCTCGGCCTCGCCTTGGATGCGGCACAGATCGAAGACCGCGGAGAAGGACGCGGCGACGCTCTCCAGCACGGCGGGGCTCTGGCGAAAGGCCGTGGGCGGATCCTTGTGGTGGAGCTCCACGCGAAAGTCTTCGGCGTCCAGAAACTCGAGGGTGCCGGCGTGTTTGTACATGTGGCTCCACGCGCGGGGCGTCCACTTGAGGATCTTGTTCGGCTCCAGGCCGAACAAGCGCACGGCTCCGTCGCGCAGCGGACCCAGCAGCGGGCCGTCCAGGGACTGCTGCATCGACGTCTTGGCCCAGCGGCGCACGCCCTCCATGCCAACCACCTCACCCACGGCGTCGGTCAGCGCGACGTCGAGGTCGAGCGGGAGCCACTCCATGCGACTGGCGCGTTCGATGGCGCTCACCCGCGTGGTTCCCAACTGGTGACGCACACGATGGGCTTGCCCCACTCCCAATAGTTCAATGCTGGTCAAGTTCGATTGAACGTGACTGGCGCGCATCAGCGGATTCGGCACTCGTCCCTCCCTGCGGTTCCAATGATAGCGCAGGGGGGCGCGAGGTGTCAGCGAAGCTCGACGTCGAAGCAGAAATGCCCGGGACCGCGCACCTCGGCGCGGATACGAGGGTGCGCGCCGAAGGCCGTGGATATGCCCTCGAGCTGACCCAGCTGATACTCCCAGGCCCCGTCGAGACCGGAGAACTCGAGGCGGACGGTTCGAGCGTCCAGCTCTTCTGCAGTGATCGTCCAGTCTCCCGGTGCCACCTTCTCGTACACCATCGGCACCTTGAGCAGAGCGGACTTCGCGTCGTGGATCATCGCGACGATGACGCGTCCGAGGACGGACTTGGCGAAGACGTCGAAGTCCGAGCGCGACAAGCGACGCATGCTCTCGCGATTGCCGACGGTGGGATATGTCTTCACGGCGGCGGCAAAGTGCAGCCGCGTGTAGTCGCGCTGGGGGTAGTCGCGAAAGTTGAGGTAGCGACCGTCGCGAGGCGGTTCGAGCAAGCGCTTCTGGAGCTCGGGCCACTCGTTTTCGAGACGGTCCACCAAGCCCTTGAAGAACATGCCCCGGAGCCGATAGGCCTCCGGCACGCTTTCGATCGTCTCTTCGATGTCGAGATCACCCTCGAGGCGATCGCCTGGAGTCACGGTCGTGACCGTCACGTCGTCCGATTAGAGACGTATGGCCAAGCAGCGGCAAGGCCCGGGGTTTTGAGCCGGGCACATGACCCCTGACATCTCACCGTAATCACACGGTCTACGCCGTGTCACTGGAAGCGACTTCGGTGCCAAAGCGCTGGCGTCCCGGGCGCTTTCGTCGCACGATAGCCTCGAGCGTCGGGCATTCTCCGGCCTCGAAATTTTCCGGACCGCGGGCGTCGCCCCGCGGCATTTTTGCTTGGAGCCACACATGAAGCTGAGGACGGTCACGGTTGTCGGGCTTTTCACCCTTCTCGCTGGGAGCGCACTGTCCGCTTGTCGGGCAGAGGGCAGCTCGGGCGGCGGCAGCGGCGGCGCGGGTGCCACCGAGGGCGGCACGGGAGCTGCGGGTGGCTTCGGCGGGCTCAGCGGCGGCAGCGGAACTGGGGCTAGCGCGGGCACCGGCGCAACGGGCGGGAGCTCGGGCGATGGCGGCAACTGCGTTCTGGGAGACGAGAATACGGACGCCGCGTGCTCGGACGGCTGCGACAACGACAGCGACGGCTTCTCGGATTGCGACGACTACGACTGCAAGACGACCACCGCCTGTTCGGGCCCCGCGGAAAACTCCAACCCCGCCTGCTCCAACGGCGTGGACGACGACAACAACGGCTTCACGGATTGCGAGGATTTCGCCTGTCAGGATCGCATCGTGTGCGCCGGCGAGGCGACCAACGCCAACTGCTCCGACGGCAAGGACAACGACGGCGACACCAAGATCGACTGCGCCGACGAGGATTGCCAGAGCGAGTCCATCATCGTGTGCAACGGCTCCTCTCCGGTGAGCCCGCTGCCGGACAAGTCCCAGTGGCCGGCGCTGATCAAGACGGCGTGCACCAACGGCATCGACGACAACAGCAACGGCTTCACCGACTGTGGAGACTTCGACTGCCGCGACAATTTCGAGGTCGTGGACTGCCAGGACTTGCCCCCCGAGGGCAACAACGCCACCTGCTCGGACGGCATCGACAACGACAAGGACGGCAAGACGGACTGCGAGGACGGAAACTGCCAGGGCGAGAGCATCGTGGTGTGCAACGGCAACGTGCCGGCCTCCCCCATGCCGGCCCAGAGTGAGTGGACCAATCTCGCCAACACGCGCTGCAGCGATGGCGCCGACAACGACAACAACACCCACAAGGACTGCGACGACTTCGGCTGTTCGTGGAACGCGGAGGTCACCGTGTGCGGCGCGGAGAACACGGACACGCTGTGCTCCGACGGCCAGGACAACGACAGCAACGGCTACGCCGATTGCAAAGACTTCTCCTGCAGCAAGAACCCGTTCGTGACCGTGTGTGAGACCGGCTTTGCCAAGTGCTCCGACGGTCAGGACAACGACGGCAACGGCTTTACGGATTGCATCGACCTTTCCTGCAATCCGCCGACTGGCGCGAAGAGCAGCGCCTGCATGTGATGCGGCCGCGCCGCCGCGGCGACGATCAACGTCGCCGCGGTTTGCCGCCGGCGCGGATCTTGGCCAGCTCCCAGGTGCCCAGCACGTTCCGTAGCTGCTGAAGCTGCCCTTCGCCCACGTTCCCGCTCGACACCACGATGCGAGGACGACGGTCCTCGCTCACGGCGCGGAGCCGCGCGTGGCTCACGGGTGGGCGCCGAAGCACGTCCGCCAGGTCGTCGAGCAGGCGCTGCGGAATGCGTCCCCGCACGAAGCGCACGCGCCCGCCGTCCACTTCCAGGCAGAACAGCTCGTTCGAACGCCAAATGGCGACCGCGAGGGGTATCGCCAGAACGGCGAGGATGGCGAGGCCGACGAACAGGTTCATCGCGGAAAACACCGCACCCGATTCCCTTTGTTGGGTGCGTGTGACGTTTTGGCTACCATCGCTGGCGCCCGTGTCAATGGCTGCACCCAGCTCGCTCCCGCGGCGCTTCGGCCGCTACGTCCTCTTCGATCAGATCGGCGAAGGTGGAATGGCGCGCATCTTCCTCGGAAGAGAGAAGACCGAGCTGGGCGGTGAGCGGCTGGTCGTCGTCAAGCAGATCCTGCCCGTGTACGCTGAAAGCTCGGAGTTCTCCAAGCTGCTGATCGACGAAGCCAAGCTCGCGGCGAAGCTCACCCACGGCAACGTGGTGCAAGTGTACGACCTCGGTCGTGAGGACGAGACCTTGTACATCGCGATGGAGTACGTAGAGGGTTTCGACCTGGGCGAGCTCTTGAAGAACTGCTCCCAGAGCAAGGTGCCCTTGCCGGTGGAGTTCTCCCTGCTGGTGATCATCGAAGGCCTGAAGGGTCTCGACTACGCGCATCGTAAGAAGGACGAAGACGGCAAGCCGCTGGGTATCGTTCACCGCGACGTGTCGCCCTCCAACTTGTTGGTCGGGTTCGATGGTCAGATCAAGGTCTGCGATTTCGGCATTGCGCGGGCCATGGGCGCGAGCACGGAGCTGCCCCCGGAGGCGATCCAGGGGAAGGCCGGGTACATGAGCCCAGAGGCGGCGCAGGGCGATTTGCTCGACGCGCGCAGCGACGTCTTCGCCATCGGGGTCATCCTGTGGGAGCTGCTCGCCGGGCGCCGCCTGTACAAGGGGGAAGCCGGGGAGGCGCCGAGCTTGGAGAAGGCCCGGATCGCGAACATTCCGGCGCTTCCAGCCCGCGGTTACCCGCAAGAATCCGAGCTCCACGCCATCGTGATGAAGGCGTTGGCGAAGGAGCGGGACGACCGCTACCCGAGCGCGAAGGACATGCTGCGGGAGCTTTCAGGGTACGTTGCCGGCGCGGGCTTGATGGCCAGCCCCTTGCGCTTCGGGGAGTGGCTCACCCAGAGCTTTGGTAGCGAGATCGTCGAGCGGCGCCGGACGCGGGAGCGCGGCTCGCGCGAGCTCGAGCCGGAGACGCCGAAGCCGAAGCCGGAACCGGCGCCGGAAACCGAGAAGCCGGCGGCGTCGTCTCTGCGGTTGGACGTGGCGCCGATGTCCATGGAGCCCATGGCGCACACGGTGCGGCACTCGGAGCCGGCACCGGGCGGCATCGACAAGTCGTCGCGGCTCTTGATCTGGATCGTGATCATCCTGTGCGGCTTCACGATCCTGGCGGCGTCGCTGCTCCGCTGATGCTCCTCGCCCGCGTTGCCGTTCCCGTCCCCCTCGGTCGGGCGTTCAGCTACTCGGTGCCCGCAGCCATGCAGGTGGTGGCCGGGAGCCGCGTGCTGGTGGAGTTCGGGCGCCGCAAGGTGCTGGGCGTGGTGCTGGACGTGGGCGATCGCGAGCCCGACGTCCCGCCCGAGAAGCTCAAGGCCATAGCCGCCATGGTGGACCCGGAGCCGGTGTTCCCGGCGGAGCTGCTCGCCTTCTTGTTGGAGCTTGCCCGCTACTACCTGGCGCCGGTGGGGGAGGTGATGCGCTTGGCGCTGCCCGCGGTGGAGCGTTCCGCCAAGGAACGGCTGCAGGGCGTGCTCGGAAAGACGGAGCTCGAGAGTGTTGGTCGCCTGGTGCAAGTGGCGCGGGCGCTGGCGCCGGAAGGCGGCGGCCCCAAGGGGCAGGCGGCGGAGGTGCTGGCGCACCTGCGCGCGGCGGGCCCCACGCCGGTGGCGGAGCTCACGGCGCGCTGGAAGAACGCGCGCTCCGCCGTGAAGCGCCTCTCCGACGCGGGTCTCGTCGCGCTCGAGCAGCAGGAACAAAGCGCGGACCCGTTCTTCGCCCGTGCGGTGGAGCGCGACACGCCGCCGGAGCTCACCGCGCCGCAGGCGCGAGCCGTCGCCGCCATCGAAGCTGCGCTCGGTGATCGCCAAGCCTTTCTGCTCCACGGCGTGACGGGATCCGGCAAGACGGAGGTGTACCTGCGGGCGGTGGAGAGCGCTCTCCGCCGCGGCGGAGGCGCCATCGTGCTGGTGCCGGAGATCGCACTGACGCCCCAGCTCGTGGGGCGCTTCCGCGCTCGCCTCGGCGATCGCATCGCGGTGCTCCACAGTGGGCTCACGGATCGCGAGCGCCACGCAATGTGGAAGTCGCTGCGCAGCGGCGAGGTGAAGATCGTCGTCGGTGCACGCTCGGCGCTGTTCGCCCCGGTGGCGGATCTCGCGCTCATCTGCGTGGACGAAGAGCACGACGGCTCCTTCAAGCAGGAAGAAGGCGTGCGCTACAACGCGCGGGACATGGCGCTGTTGCGCGCCTATCGGGCGGGCGCGGTGTGCGTGCTCGGCTCCGCCACGCCGTCGCTTTCCAGTGAAGCGTTGGTGCGCTCCGAGCGCCTCACGCGCTTGCGGCTCCCGGATCGCGCGCGCGCCCGGGCCGTCTTGCCGGAGGTCGAGATCGTGGATCTCCGCCGAGTGGGAGCAGGTCCCACGGGGCACCGCCTCTTGAGCCTGCCGCTGCACCGCGCCCTCGAACGCGTGCTGGAGGCGAAGGAGCAGGCCATCCTGTTCCTGAACCGCCGCGGGTTTGCGCCCAGCCTGATCTGCGAGGGCTGCGGCCACGTGCTGAGCTGCCCAAACTGCGCGGTGGCTCTCACGCTCCATCGCAGCCGGGGGGAGCGCCTGCGCTGTCACTACTGCGACTACGCCATCCCCGTGCCGGAGCTGTGCCCGGACTGCAAGAGCTCGCGCCTCTCGGACGAAGGCGCGGGAACCGAGCGTATCGAGAGCAGCCTGGCCGGCTTCTTTCCCGACGCCAAGGTGGCGCGGCTGGATCGCGACGTGGCAGCCGGCGCCAAGAGCGAGCGCGTGCTCGATCGCATGCGCCGTCGGGAGATCGACATCTTGGTGGGCACGCAGATGGTGACCAAGGGGCACGACTTGCCCGACGTCACGCTCGTGGGCGTGCTGAACGCGGATGCCGCCCTCAGCCTTCCGGACTTTCGCGCGGCGGAGCGCACGTTCCATCTGTTGGTGCAGGTGGCGGGCCGCGCGGGCCGCGGGGATTCCCCGGGCCGCGTCATGATCCAGACGTGGCAGCCGGATCACGCCGCCGTGGTGCTCGCCGCGCGCCACGACGTGGACGCGTTCGTGGCGCGGGAGATGCAAGATCGCGAGGAGCTCGGCTACCCGCCGTTTTCCCACATCGCGCTGGTGCGCGTGGACGCCGTGGAGGAGGGCGTCGCCCGCGCCGCTGCGGAGCGCCTGGCAGACGTCGCACGCAAGGCCGCCCCCCGCGGCGTGGACGTTATCGGCCCCGCCGCCGCGCCTCTCGCCCGCCTCAGGAACCGCTACCGCTTTCGCTTCATGGTGCGATCGAAAGACCGAGCCCCGCTGCGCAAGACGCTGTTGGCAGTGGCGCGCTCGGGCGCGGATCGTCGCGTTCGCTTCGCCGTCGACGTCGACCCCATGAGCATGTTGTGAGCGCACGCCGCCCTTTGGTGGTAGAAGCGCCGGCCATGCGCCGCCTCGTGGTCCTCGGATGTGCCGGCATCACGCTGCTCACTTCGGCCGTCGCCAGCGCGAGCGAAGGACAATGGCACCTGGGCGGCGGCCTCGGCGCGGCCACCTTCGCGAAGGTCGACTCCGGCTACGCGCCCAACCTCAACCTGCAGGCGGCTTACGAGCTCGACGACATGTTCGACGTGTCGCTGGAGCTGTCCGCCGCGCAGTTCTCCTTCGTGGAAGGCACCACCACGCGCTTCTACGGCGCCATGGCCGGCGTGCTCTACAAGGTGGACGTCATCGAGTGGGTGCCCTACTTCGGCTTGTACGGCGGCTACTTCTCCTTCGACGGCCCCATCTGGCCCGCGCCGTTGAACAAGCAGGAGCTCGGCATCGCCGTCCCGCTCGGCTTGGACTACTCCTTTTCCCGTAGCTTCGCCGCGGGCGCGCAGATCCGCTACCACGGCTTCATGAGCGACCCCATGAGCAGCCTGAGCGACGCCCCCTATTTCGTGGCCCAGCTCCGCGCGGAATACCGCTGGGGCTTCTGACAGATATTGTCGCTACGGCGCGGAACCACGCGGCCACCCGGACGTCGCGTTCGCGCCGGGGTTCGCGCCGGACCAACAATAATCGTCAGAACATCCAGCCGACGCTGAGCTCGCCGTAGGGCTCCATGTCGGCGAGCTTGTTCGTGTCGTCGTTGAGGCTGTTGGTGAGCTGGGTGCGGCTCTGGGCAGGGAACGCGGCGTCGCTGCTCACGTCGGCGCCGGCCAGGTCGTTCAAGTGGAAGAGCAGGCCCAGCATGATGGCGACGCGCAGGCCCGGCTCGGGGCCTTTGGGACGAAAGCCGTAGCCGAGCCCCAGGTGGGCGATGAACGGGTTCGCAGTGCGATCGTAGGTGTAGGAAGCGCCCGCGGCATCTGCGTCGGCGGAGATGTCGTAGTGGGTGAAGCCGATGCCGAGATCCGCAATGGGTGAGTGCACGCGGAACGGCCAGATGCGCGCGCGAAGCGGGATCGTCAGGGACCAGTAGCTGCCATCGGCGTCGGCGGCGGTGCTCTCTCCGCTGGCATCTCCCAAGCCCAGACCTACTCCGATGGACAGCTCGAGCCAATCCAGGCACGGCTGTACGGCGCCCGCGACGTTGACCCAGGAGTTGGGGCCCAGCGCGCCCAGGCGCGGACCGACCAACCACCGGCACTTCTTCTCCTCTGCGACGGGTGCGGGCTTCTCCGGTTCCGGAGCGGGTTCGGCGGCGGGTTCGGGGGGCGGCTCCGGGATGGTGTCGCCGCCTTCGGTCACGCGGAACACCACGCGACGGTTCTTGGCCCAGGGTCCCTCGCAGGGCGTGGTGTCCTCGGGCTCCTTGTCGTCACACTCCGCGGGTTCCGGAACTTGCGGCTCGTCCTCTCCCTTGCCCACGGAGGTGACGCGGTCTTCGGAGATGCCGTTGTCGAGCAGCCAGGCCCGGACGCTCGCGGCGCGACGATCCGAGAGCTTGCGGTTGTAGGCGTCGGAGCCGCGAGAGTCCGTGTGCCCTTCCACGGAGATCTTCACGTTCGGGTTGGCCTCGAGGAACTTCTTGAACTCGCCGAGGGTCTTCTTGGTGTCGTCGTCCGAGCGGATCTCCGCGCGGTTGTACTCGAAGTTGATGACGCCCTCGTAGTCGAGCTTGCCCTGCGCGTAGACGATGCCCCGCTTGGGCGTCGCTTCTTCCTCTGCCGGCTTGTCCGTCGTGAGGGAGGCATCGCCTTCGAGCTTGCTCTCACCGCCGGTCTTGGCTTCGCCGGAAGCACTGGCCGAAAATTGGCAGCCCGTCGCACCGAGCACGAGAGCCACACCCACCGCGCGCATCCAAACGTCCCTCATGGCGACCAGGGTAGCCTACGGGTGTGTGGAGAAAACCCTCCCTCGCGCTTGGAAAATGACGGCGGTCGTGCCTACCCTGAGCCCATGCGCTCGCTCGCCGTGGTCCCGCTGACGTTGGCCTTGGGCTGTGGAGGTGCGGCGCAAAAGCCGTGTCCCGAGCTACCACCTACACCGGAGCCCCCGGCGGCGGCACCCGCGGAACCGACCCCTTCGGTCGCGGAGCCGGAAGCCAAGAGCACGCCCGCGCCCTTCACGGGCACCTTCACCGTTTCGACCATGAGCGACGGCAAGTCCAACGTCGTGATGGCGGACTTCGTCAAGAAGAACGGCGCCGTGGATGGTGGAATGACCTGGGAGGTCGGCAAGGACAGCTTCGGCGTTGGCTTTTGGCAGGTGGCGCAACCGGCGCCGGACAAGAAGGATCCGGCGGAGCAACTGGCGGCTTTCTGCCGCTCCAAGGCGACGGTGTCCGCGCACTGGGAGGGCGACACGATGGTGCTCGCATCCACGGTATCGACCGACGGCAGCGCCGAGGCCGTGCGCATCAACACCCAGGCGAATGGTGGCACGACCACGCGCCGAACCATCACCAAGCGGGCTGGCTGCGCCGCTTCCTTCAAGGCCGACCACATCCGCTTCGAGGTGTTGGACAAGGACGGGGAAGGTCCGACCAAGCTCCGCGCCACTGCCGAAGATGGAACCTTCGAGCTGGTGCGCAGCGCCCCGGACAGCGCCGTACAGCCGACCAAGGTGCTGGAAGGCCGCTGAAATCCGACGCAAAGTTCGCCGAAACGGCGAGGCGTGCTACCAAATCCCCGGGGAAATGCGAGCCGTCCGCACCATAGCCGTCTGTGCCCTGCTGGCCGCTGCCTGCGCCAAGAACGGCCCCGCCGGGGCTTCGGCGGCGGCAGATGGCGCGCCCATGCTCGCCCGCGGGGTGCCCCAGACCGCGGCGCGGGCGCAGGCGCTCTCGGACGCCGGCATCGACGACACGCCGCTCGGCGAGTGGGCGGAGCTGGTGCGAATGCATCGCTACCGCGACGCAGCGCGTGCCATCGACGGGCTCTCGGAGAAAGAACGCGCACGGCCAGAGGTGCGCTTCGCTCGCGCGCGGGTGGCCGCCGCCGTGTCGGATCATGAGCGCGCAGTGCGGGAGCTGACGGGACTGGAAGAGAAGCTCCCGGTACTGAGCCGCGAGATCGAGCGGGCCCGCGCCGAGTCCGCGCTGGAGGCCGGACCGTACGACGTGGCGGTGACCTATTACGGGCAGAAGAGCGACGCCGAGTCGCTCACGCGCGCGGCGTTGGCTCTGATGCGCGCGGGGCAGCTCGAAAAAGCGCGGGCGGCGGCGGACAAGGCGGTTTCCGCGGCGCACCGACAAAAAAAGAATGCGACCGAACGCGAGGCCGAGGCGCGTTCTCAGCGGGCCCTGATCGCCGAGAAGCGCGGCGACAAGACCGGGGCGGAGACGGACCTGCGTTGGCTCGCGGTGAACGCGCCGACCTTGGCGGGCAGCGAAGGCGTGGACGAGCGTCTCGCCAAGGTGGCGCCCAAGCGTACGCTGACGGCGAAGGAGCGCTACGCGCGGGCGCTTGCGCTGGCGGACGAAGGCCGCGTGGAGCAGACGGAGCGAGAGCTCACGCTCGCGGGTAACAAGCTGAAGCAGGCGGAGATCCTGCACGCCAAGGGCTGGGCCCTGTACAGCGCCCGGCACGACTACGAAAAGGCCGCGGAGCTCCTGGAGCGCGCCTCGGAGCTGGGCGGCGAGCACACGGTTTCCGATGCGTTCTACGCGGCGCGTTCGCGATCCCGCGCGGGTCAGGACGACCGCGCCATCAAGATGTACGAGAAGCTGGCGCGGCGCTTTCCCAAGACCAGCTGGGCGGAAAACGCGCTCTACCTCGCGGCGCGCCTCCATTACATCGGCGGCAAGTGGAACGAGGCCTCCGCGGCGTACGGGCGTTATCTGGGCAAGTACGGTCGCAAGGGGCGCTTCGTGAAGACGGCCACCTACGAGCAGGCAGTGGCTTGGCTGGCGGCGGGGCGGAACGCGCAGGCGGCCAAGGTGTTCGGGCGCTTGGCGGACGCGGACGATCGCGATCGATACCAAGCGCGCTACCGCGAGCTCGAAGGCGCCGCCTTGGCGGGGGCAGGGCAGAAGGACCGCGCCATCAAGACCTTCAACAAGGTGATCGACGAAGCGCCGTTGTCGTTCTCGGCGCTGGCGAGCGTGGCGCGGCTGTCGGAGCTCAAGGCCTCGGTGCCACCGTTGATAGAGCCGGGCAAGGCGGCAGCGCAGCGCGCGCCGCTCTCCGTGGAGCTGCCGCCGAAGGTGAAGATCCTTCACAATGTCGGCCTGGATCACGACGCGGAGGACGCGCTGGAAGGCTACGAGACCTCGATCCAGAAACGCTACGCGCCGCGGGGGGAAGAGGCGCTGTGTCGGGCGTATGGCGTCTTGAGCAGCGCCGGTCGGCGTTATCGCGTGGGGCAGCGGGCAGCGCGCTGGGCGGAGCTCAGCGAGGCGCCGTCGAGCAGCAGCCGCTGGCTGTGGGAGTGCATCTATCCTCGCCCCTACGAGTCGCTGGTGAAGGAAGCGGGCAACGAGTACAAGCTCCCGTCGGAGCTGGTGTACGCGATCATGCGGCAAGAGAGCGCGTTCCGGCCGGAGGTCGTGTCCCCGGCAAAGGCCGTGGGCTTGATGCAGCTGATCCCCCCGACGGCGCGTCGCGTGGCCGAAGAGCTGAACATGAGCTACGACCCGCTGAGCTTGTACAGCCCGCCGGTGAACATCCGCATGGGCTCGTACTACCTCTCCAAGGTGCTCGGTAGCTTCGGCGGCAGCGTGCCCCTTGCGGCGGCGGCGTACAACGCCGGTCCCACCACGGTGGCGCGCTGGCTCGACAGCGGCAAGAAGCTCCCGGTGGACGTATGGGTCGCGCGCATTCCGTATGGCGAAACGCGCGGCTACGTGAACCGCGTGGTGGGCAACGTAGCGCGCTACGCTTACCTCTCGGGCGGGGAAGGCGCCGTGCCCAAGCTGGCGCTGGTGCTGCCGCAAGACCTGAGCGTGCCTTCGGATCTGTACTGAGCCGGGCGTCTCGCCGTGCCATGCTCGGCGCCATGCTTCGCGCGGCGCGTTGGATGCTCCTCGGATCAGTAACTTTGGCGTGTGCGTCACCTCGAAGCTCGACTGCATCGCCAAGCCCAAGTGCGCTGCCGGCTCACGGCATGGAGATCCGCTACGCCGTGGAGGCCACGCGCCCGCCTACCAGCTTCACTTTGACCATTCCTGCCAGCGGTGACGCGGAGCTCCTGCTCCTGCAGCCGTTGGCATCGGCGTCGAGCCCTCTCGGACGCTTTCGGGGGCCGCTCGCGGCCGGTCGGCGTGAGGACCTGCGGCGGTTCGTGCAGGACCACGATCTGCTCGACGCAGCGCCGGGCGATGGCGTCACGTCCGAAGGCTCCGGCAGCATCTCGCTGGCGACGCCCGAGGGGCGCATTACGCTCGGTCTCGCGAGCGACGTTCCAGCGCATAACGCGCTGCGCGCGAAGTTGGACGAGCTCGTGCGCGCCCTCCTGAAACATCCCGTTGGAGCCTTCCGCACGGAACTCCGTGCCGAGTCCACGGCAGATGGACTCGTACCTGTGGTTTCACTGGTCCACGTCGGCAGCGAGCCCCTGGCTCTGGTGCTCGTTGACGAGAACATGGTGGCGAGCTTGGTTGTCACGGTGACGTCCCCGACCGGAGTCGTGCGCGAGCTGGTATCGAAGGCCGAGGACATACACGCGCCTCCCGGCATCACCGCGCTATCGCCCGGACAGAAGATCGATGTGTGGATGGGCTCCGTCGTGGAAGCTGGGTCCCACGTTTCGGTGCGTGGCACATGCTGGTACCCCGAAGGTCGAGCTCGGCGTGCGGTCGCACTGTTGGCCGAGGGCGACTTGAAGTAGGCCCGGGTGACGGTGGCGCGCCGGCGCCGCCACCCCGGGGTGACGTTCTCCGCGAAACGCCGCAGGAAATGCCGTGGCATTCGGCTTGCTGAAGCACGGGGTATGAAAATCAAAACCCTGTTCGCATCCTGCATGTTCCTTTCGATTGCCGGTAGCTCGGGTTCGGCCCTCGCCGCCGGGCCCGACGTGCATTCCAGCTGCAACGGCGCCAGCGTTCCGAGCTCGCTCTCGTCCGCCGAAGGCCTCGCGTCTTCCGCGGCGAGCCGCTTGAACGGGCTTGCCGGCAAGTCCAAGGCCCAGCGCGAAGCCTTGTGGAATGCCGGCGCAGAGCGCCGTTGGTTCGGCGCCTACAGCAACACCCGCTTCAATAACGTGCGAAAGCGCATGAACAACATCGCGGAGGCGCTGCGAAGCTCGCGTTTGGACGTGAAGTGCCTGTGGAGCAAGTCCTACTTCGGCAACGCGTCTCCCGGCGTGTACGTCATTCGCCTGGGCTCCGCCTGGAAGTACGAGTCGTCGAGCTCCGTCGACAAGCCGCAGACCTTCGTGCACGAAGCCGCGCACATCCGCGGCGCCGTGCTCGGTGGCGAAGTGCGCGGCAAGTATGGCGTAGCCGATGCGCTCACCCGCGCTCAGAAGCACCCCGGCGTTGCCGTGCGCACGGCGGAAAATCTCGGCTACTACGCCGTGTGTCGCAGTGCCTCCTGGGCCGGCAAGGGCGGCTGCCCGTGAGTTTCCGCGCCGGACCAACACCCTGATCGTATGGATGTTGGTTCGGCGCGGAACCGAGCGAGTCAACCAGACTCAGCGGCGCTTCTTTCGAAGGCGCCTGCGCTTCTGGGGTGCACGGCGCCTTCCGGAGATCCGCTCGAGTTGTTCGACATCGTCCAAGTCCTTGTGTCGGCCGGCTTCACGTTTGATCGCGAGCAGGTCGACCAAGCCGATGTAAAAGACAGGGAATGGTCGACGGGCTCGGACCTGGTCCGTCGCCCTGCGTCGCCACGCGGAGGCAAACCGCAGCGTGCCGGCGGTGCTGATGAGATCGACCCGATTCGGCGGGCGCCCGAACTGGACCACGATTCCCGGCGTTGCCAGCTCCCGTGGGCCTTCCAGAAGGGGAACGTCTCCGCCCCAGAACTCCTCCAGAGCGGCATAGAGTCGCTCGGAGTTGGCTTCAGTGGGCTCATAGAGCAGGTCGACGTCGCCGGTCAGTCGAGGGTATCCGTGGTAGATGACCGCTTCGCCGCCGATGATCAGATAGCGGACGCTGTGCTCGTGCAAGAGCGCGAGCAAGGCGAGGATGTCCGGGGAGAGATGCTCACCCGTCACGTTTGCCACCCGGCCGCCTGAGACCTGCGACCCTGTCGCGGACGTCCGGACGGCGCTTGCCGTAGTAGCGCTCTCGCAGGATCTTCGCGATCCGCTGGCGTTCTTCAGGGGTAAGGCTTCGGTACAGGTCCGAGTCCCACTGCTGCGCTTCTGCAAAACCGTGTGCGATGTGCGCAATCCGTTCCACTCCGTGATTCAAGCACGAATGTTCGCTCCGAGCCCAGCGGACGTTCGTGCAAGGACGCGGCAAGAGCGCCACGGGTCCCGACGTGAAAGGCGGTACGTTCTCGCCTTTTCCGCGCCGGACCAACACCCTGATCGTATGGATGTTGGTTCGGCGCGGAACCATGGCCGACCGCAGCCAAACGAGTTATTGGACGAGAGGTGCTGTCCGAGGGCGACGTCTGGGTGCATTCCGGTCATCTGCGGGTGAGGGGACCCGACGGCGGGCGCGCGCTATCGCTCTTGGCGGCGGGGGAGCGCGCGCTCCCGGCAGCTTTGCGCAAGGTTGCCGCGCGCTACGGGGACGAGGTCATCGTCGTCAAGCGCGTCGCGCTGGAGATGCGTGTGAGTGGGGAGACCGCGCTGGTCTCCGAGGGCGCCTTGGTCGACGCACTGGCCAAGGCCATCGAGGAGAAGCTCAAACGCGGAGCTCGTACGGGAGAGCGCGCCGTCTTCGGCGCGGAGGCGGCGTGGTTCGAGAGCTCGGCGGTCTTCGTGGCGTACTATCTCGAGGCGCTGCAGGCTGGAAGCGCGACGCAGTTTCCGTATTCCTCCCTCTCGTCCTTGGGCGCGAGCTGGGATGCGGTGCTCCTCCACTGCGAGGGCAAGGGGCGGGTGTACCTGGCTGACGTGTTGGCGGAGCTCCACCGGACTTGCTCCCCGGGCGCCTTGGGTCGACAGCTTTCGGAGGCCACGGCGCTGCGATTGCTGCGGCAGTTTGGGGCACCTGGACGAGAGCCGTTGAGCGTGGCTCGGCTGCCCGTGGCGCTGTCCGTGGATCTCGCCAGCGCGGGGCTGGCGCCGGCAGCGGAGCTCGCGGCCCTTGCGGAGCTGTTCGCACTGTGGCCTCCGGCTCGTGACATGACGATCGTCCGTGGTGAACCCCGCACTGCGTCGATTTTGGAGCGCAAGGTATCCGCCGCGGGAGGACTGATCGCGTGGGCGTTGCTGCTGGAAAGCACGGGTCTGTCGCGAGCGTGGCGCGTCCGGGATCAGGCTTCACGGGACGCGGCGCGGGCGCTCGGCTGCGCGCTGGAAGGGCTACCGCAAAACGCTGCGGATCCGCTGCTGTTGCTGTTCAGTCACGAGGCCCCGGATGCCAGCCTTCTACCGCTGCTTCAGTGCGATCCGGTGGGATGCGAAGCGTTGCATGCAGCGAGCCTTTCCCTCGCCTGGGAACGCGGTTGGCTCGAAGGGGACGTACGTGTGTGTCGCGTTGCCGAACGCATCGTGGCCTTTGCGGAAAATGGCATCGTGGTGGACACGCTGGATGGGGACGACTTGCACGCGGCGGCGGAGGAGCTGGTACGGCGCCTGAGCCGCAGGACGGGACGGGTGCCGCGTTCGGTCGTTGTCTTGGATGAAGCGCTCCCCGCGGATCTGGACGCCGTGCTGGCCGTGGACGTGAGTCACGTGCCGCGCTGGCAACCGGGACTTCGCGCCGCGGCGTCCGTGCTGCGGCATGCCGCGCGAGTCGACCTCGACTGCGAGCTGTCCGACATGCGCAAGTGGCCCGCGCTGCTCTCGGTGTCTCCCAATCAGGTGTCGGTCGAGCTCCGGCGCGGCAACGTGAACCGCGTGGGTCGCATCCGCGAAGTCTCCCGCCTCGGCGGGCGCGTGCTGTCGCTCAGCGTGCGTTGACCGCTTCGCCGAGGGCGCGCACTCCGGAGGAACCCGTCTCATTGTCCCTGGGCCGAGCGGAGCGCACCTCCGGAGCGGCGAAACGTGACCACGCGCCCAGGGAGCGCAGCTGCTGGTTCACCCACGTTGCCGCCTCTAGGAGCACGCGCTCTGCTTCCCGCCGCTCTTCGTCGCTCAGTGCTTCGAAGTCGGGCCGATCCCCGAGCTCGGCGACGCAGGCTTCCACGGAGCGACCCAAGTGGCGCAGCCGGAAGACCACGGGATTGAGGGGCGTGCGGCCCGGGCGCGGCGCGCCGTTCGCGACTTTGGCCCGGCGCTGAGCCACTTCCCGTCGCAGCTCGGCAACGCCCATCGAAGTCGCCTCCACCCGGTCCAACAGCGCCACCTGCTCCGCCAGCGGAAGCCCGCACACGGCATAAAAGTGCCCGACTTTGAGCCGCTGCACCCGATCCGCGTCCAGGTGCTGCGCCACCACCCACAGCTTGGTGGCGCGAAACACCGTGGCAACGCTCACGCGCAGGCCGGAATGCCGCGCCAGCCGCCGGAATGAGGCGTGGTTTTGTCCGCGCCGCTCGAGATCCACCAGCTCCGAACCGAAGATCCGTTCGAACACCAGGCGTCCGATGCGCAGCTTGCGCTCGATCTCGCTGTCGTCCCCCAAGCGATTGAGCTCGGCGACCACGTCCGAAAGATCATCGTCGGAAATGAGACGTTGGCGCTGCACTCGTCCCTCCCTTCTCTTCTCCGGTATCAAAGCGGTCCGAGTGGCGCAACGGCAATCCAGGCGACCCTGGAAATTGCCCGACGTTCCTGCGTGAAGTTTCCATGACCCAGCCCCGCTGTCTCGTTGGTGCGCCGCGAGCCGCTTCGGAACCCTCGAAGGAGGAAAACCACCCGGCCGCCGGCCCGGCGCAGTCAGGTCACCTCGACGAACACCAGCTCGATGCCGCAGAGCTCCGCGTTTTGCGTGGCGCGCTCGGCCGCCGCGCGGAGCGCGCCGCCCTCGGGCATGGAACCCGGAGGAATGCCGATTCTGAGCACGCGGCGTGCCTTGTCCGCGGCGCGACCGCCGCACAGCTTCACGTAGTCGAAGCTCGAGAGCGCTCGTACGTCGCGCTCGAGTGCGCGATCGAGATCGTCAGGAGACAGACTGCGAACGTCCTCCAGGCACGTCATCAAGATCGCCGTGACCCGGCCGCTCGTGTCGAGCCACGCCGTCCAGCCGGAACCCTCGATCTTCCGCCCCGGCTCTGACTCGCTTTGGACCGTCGACGCCAGCAGCTCGAGTACCAGAGGCGCCAGCTCGCCGGCAGGCGTGTCAGGGTCGAACTCGTGGTCCTCGCCCACACCAGCAAAGGCACCCCGGTGCTTGGGGCTCGGCAGCAACAGGCCAGCCAAGCCCAACTTTGGTGTCCGAACGAGCGAGCAGATGGCGGCGTCCTCGCTGGCGAGCTCCCGCTCACTCTTGCATCCGGCGGCGGCGGTCACCTCATTGCCACGCGAGTACACGCGCTTCGCGCTTGGCAAACGAAGCGCAGCCAATGCCTTTTCCTCTGCTTGGCGGAGGGCCTGCGGCAGGTCGCTCGGGTCTCGTACGGTGGTGACGCCGGGGAGATCTCTGTTTCCGGACGGAGTGGGTACGCCCGCGACGACAAACAGGCTGCCGTGGCGGCGGTACACGTGAATGACGTGGTCCTTCATTTCACACTCTTGAACATGACCGTTACGGGAGGTTTTAGCCCCTGGCCGTAGGCTCGGGCACCTGCCATTTCCCTTCTCCACTGCTCGATCAGCCGGATTTGATCTTCGAGCTCAGCCATCCGCGTGGTGTCCGCTAGGGTGCGGCTCTGAAGCTCGGTCAGCTCCGAGCGCGCAGACTTCAACTTTGCGGCGCTGACCGTCTCAGGTGGGATCCCAACTTCGAGGATCCGGGTGGTGTTGGGACCGGTCTTGACGTGTCGGCCTCCGTGGGCCTCCTGCGTGAACCCAGAGACCGCGTCAACCTCTTCCCTTAGCGTGCTCCAAAGCGACCCGGGTTCCTGGAATGCATATGGCTGGTGCGTCTTGATGCTTCGAATCTCGTCTGCGATAGCCCCGCTCTGCTTCGCCACGTCGATCGTTGGGAACGCTCGTGGCAGATTCTCGCCGAGCAATACGTGGCCGACCTCGCCGCGCAGTTGCGGTTCGAGGTTCCAGATCCCACCTTCAGTGTTCGCTGCTTTGCGAATCGCTTCCTTCTCGGCATCGCTCAGCTTGCGAGGGAAGTTTCCGATGATGGACTCCGCGTTTGCGGCGGAAAGTGCGTCGCCCGCGGCGGAGATCTGGAACCGCTTGCCTGCCTCCCGGCGCAGCAGTGCCAGCTCGTCTGCCAGCGCTGCGCCTTCCTGAGCCGCCGCCTCCGCGGCCTTCTTGTCGCCGTTGAGCGCTGCGTTGCGCGCCTTGTTCTCGATACCGGCCGCACGACGGGACAGCTCCTCGCTACCTGCGATCTCGGCCGCATACGCTTCGCCGAACCATGTACAAGTGCTGCACAAGACCAGGACGCCTCCCGGCGTGACCTTCACCGTGTGGCCGGCAGCCGATGCTTCGGCCAGAGCCTCCAGCTTCGAGAGATTCTCCGCTGCTTCCTTGACGGCGCGAGACTCGTGCGCGCCGACGCCGGTGAGCACCTCTTCTGCGGTCTTCCCTTCGCCGCCGTGGATTTTCCGTACGACGTCGGACACTCCCTCGGCCAGCGCTTCGCCGCCCTTGCTGGCCCGAGCTTCCGCCTTGAGCGTCTCCAGGGCGCTCTCGAACTCGTCGACCGTGGTCGTAGCCAGGACCTTGGTCACCTTGCCGCTGAGCTTGCCAAACACACTGATGGCGTCAGCGACGTCGAACACTACGCCGACGATCGAGAGTGCGAGCCAGAACAAAGACGGCTCCTCGGCAGAAATTGCTCGCGCCTTGTCGAAATCCGTGTTCGCTGCGGCGCTCTCCAGCTGGTAGTCCTCGACGTCCTTCAGGAGTTGCGCAAAGCCGATGCCAAGCGAGGCGCCCATGGCGCCTGCGGCGACGAGGCTTGCTCCACCGGTCGGAACGGCGGTTGCTGCGGCCAAGATGCTGAGCCCCACGCTCAGCACGGTGAGCGCGAGGCTCGTGAGAGCTTCATCCGAAGCGATGTCGCTAGCGTGGTCACGAACCACGATGGCCTTTTCGGTGCCCGCTTGGATGCCTTCGTCGGCGAGCGTCGCTGCCAGGATCTTGCGGAGCTTCCAGATGTTCACGCCGCCCCCGATTGCCCCGCGAACCGTCTCGATGTTCGCAAGGCGTTCGTTGATCTCGGCCGAAAGGACCTTTGCTGCGTCGTCGCTCGGTCCTTTGCTGATGGTGCCCAGGCCGCCCTCGTTGCCCTCGCCGAAGGCCCCCAGAATCGGGTAGCGTTGCTCGAGGCCGGAACGCAGGATCTTCAGCTCCGTCTCCGCCTTCTTCAGATCGCGCTCCAGGCCCGAGTATTCCTCACGCTTGCCCTCGCAGGGATCGTAGGCCGGCGCCCCCTCCGCGCCCCCGCCGTAGTAGTCCGACGGGCAGACGTTCGCCATCTTGCCCTTGATGACGTTGATCTCGTCCCTCTTCTCCAGAAGCTCCTTCGCTGCGCCCGCCAGACCTTCGCTGGAGACGGTGGGCTTCATCGTCGTCTGGGTCTCCGTTTCGACTTCGGGGGCAGGACCCTGACCCTCACCTCCGCCGCTGCCGTCTCCCGAAGCGCCGCCTGCTCCGCCTGCGCCGGAGTCGTTTCCCTTGCTGACCTCCGTGGTCTCGACGCCGTACTTGAGAGCCTCGGCTTTGATGCGTGTCTCGCTCTCCTTCAGGATGCCGCGGAGGATCTGTTCGGCGTGCGTCTGAAAGCCGCTCAGGAACGAGCTGTGTCGAGTGTTCAGCGTGCGAAGTGCGTCGTCCAGCGTGAGCGAGATCTGGGCACCGGTCTCGCCTCCGCCCACCGCAGACGCGCCCTCGGCCCCTCCGCCGCCACCGTAGACGGCGTCGAAGCGGCTGACGAAGTCCTTGGCGGCATCCGCGTCGTCTTTGTCGACGATGAGCGATGACAGAATGCGAAGGAGGTCCGTCTTGTCGTCGTGTAGGGTCCAGCCTTCGAATGCGACCGACGGACCTTTCGGCTCTTCGCACACCCCCTCTTTCGGGGGCGCTTCACAGGTGTCTTCCGGCTTGCGTTGAGCGGATGGTCCGGCCGCACGTTGCTGTGCAACGTGGGTGAGCTCGTGGCCAAGCAGCGCTCGCCCCGATTCGGTCCCGAGCGTCAAGGAGCCCTGCCGAAAGCTGACCGTCGACCCCTCGGTGATGGCGACCGCTCGTTCCCGCTGGGTCTTGTCGTGCGCGGCGCTGTCGGCACGCAGCGTGGTGCCCGCGAGGTCCATGCCCAAGTGCCGTTCTGCCACCGTGCGGATCGCGTGACCCAGTGGACCGGGAGCCACGGAGTGCGGTCGAAGATCCTCAGCCATTCTGGCGCCGTAGTCGTCGGCCTGCCGTTCGGCGGCGTCCTTCGGTGTGGTGGGCTCCGTTCGCTGAAACTGCTGCTCGTCGCTTACGGCCTCGAGCTCCGCGCATTCCGTGCAGGTCTCGCCTTGCGTGACGCATGCCGGGCAGGGCTTGTGCTGTCTGGGTCCGGCCGGCTTTTCTAGATCCGAGACGAACAGGCGCGGCAGCGGACCCTTGTACGGTCTGGGGGCGCGCGTGCGCGGCGCCTCTACCTTCTGCGGTGACGGCGGCGTGTGCTGCGGACGCTTCTTCTGCGCGAACATCGACTACGCTTCGTTCGGCCCTCGGCGAACGAGCGAGAGCTTGGACGCTCGCTGCGCGCGAAGGGAACGAAAATCGGAGTCAACCCATGGAGATTCGTTTCACGCGTGAAACGATTTGAGTCGCGATGAATTGAATCGACGAGCGCTGGTCGCGCCGTCGTTGACGACCGAGGTTCGAACTCGCTAGCACGTTCGCCGTGGGGATGACGGATCGCGTCGTACGTCATGCAAACTACGGGGTCGAGCTCTTGGATGCTCTGACCGGCGGGCCGATCATCGGGCCGAGCCGCGTGCGCGCTTCTCTACTTGCACCCCCACCGCCTGGCAGCGGTGCCGATCTGGAGCCGTTCCTGGTGAACGGCAACCGCTGGGTGTTCGAGAACCTCGAGAGCGACGTGGAGCTCGTGATCGAAGCGCAGCACTACGTTTCGAGCAGCAAGAAGACCGGAACGGACTTGCCCTCGATTCCCGCGAGCACCTTCCCAGGCCTGCTCAACCGCGTGACGCTGAAGCCGCGTTCCGGCTATCCGTTCCCCGCGTCAGTCACTCGCGTGATCGGAATGGTCCGGCTTGCCGCGATCCTGGACCCCAACGAGTCGCCAGTTGCAGGTGCGGACGTCACCATCACGCCGGAGTACCCCGCGAGCGGCCCCGTGCTCACGACGCGGACGGCGGAAGATGGGCAGTACGTGATGTGGTTCCTGCCGGACCTCGCGCAGACCCAACCCTTGCCCATTTCTTTCAGCGCCGTCGCCAGCGCGACGGTGGTCGTGAACGGAAGCCCGTTGGCGGTTTCCGGCAGCATCTCTGGGCAGAGCGTCACGCCTGAAACCCAGAGCGGAGCCGATCCGCTGCCACTCAGCTAGCCGTGTACCGAGGAGCCCATCCATGCCTGAACTACTGACCCCCGGCGTCTTCATCCAAGAGGTCGACTTCGGCCCGCAACCCATCGAAGGCGTGTCGACGACCACGGCCGGCTTCGTCGGCGAGGCCGAGCGCGGTCCCGTCGTAGGACCGCCCACGCTGGTGACGAGCCTGGCGGACTTCGAGCGCAAGTTCGGAGGTCCGGTCACTGGCAAGCACCTTGCCTACGCGGTGCGTGGTTTCTTCGAGAACGGGGGGCGGCGCGCGTACATCGCGCGAGTGGTGGGGTCCGGATCGAAGTACTCCGAGTGGAGCAACGGATCCGCAACTGGTCTGGACGTGCAGTTGCTCGCTGCATCTGGTGCTCAGGTCACGGTGTCGTCGGTCGTCGGTCTCACGATCGGCGGTTCCTTGAACTTCGTGGAGAAGGCCAACACCGCCAACGTGGTGACGAGAACGGTGGACCTCGTGAATGGCGCCACTGGTGTCGTCACATTGAGCACACCGCTTCCTCCGGGCGTCTCTCCTACTACGCACTTCGCGCGCATTTCCGGTAGCAACGCGACACTGAAGATAGCGGCGCGCGATCCCGGGACATTTGGCGACGAGATCGCGATCCTGGTCGAGCCCCGCTACGTGAATAGCACCGCGGTCATGGCGACCCTCGCCGCGGATACCTGGGTGTTGGGCGACGTGGGCTTTCTGGAGCCAGGCTCCCCAGTTCAGTTCGAGATCGGAGGCGGGACGCCGGCGCGAGAGATCGCGACAATCAAGAGCATCGACGCGGCGAATCGCAAGGTCGTGCTCAAAGCCAATTTGACTCATGCCTATACGCCCGGCGGCCGTCTCTTCTTGGTTGGGTGGCGGGTCAGCGTTCTGTTCCGCGGCGCCGTGGTGGAGACATTCGACGGCCTCCCTGGCGCCGTGACCAACACGGGGAAGTCGGCCGCTTTCACCAAAACCATCAACGACAAATCGAGCTGGATTCGTGTCGTCGACGCCGAGATGGACGTGCAGGCTGGCGAGTACCCGTCCTTCCAGTTGGCCCAAGCTGCGCTGCTGGCTTCGGGTGACGATGGTGGAGCGGTGGACGAGAACGACGTCATTGGATTTGCCGCGCCGCGCTCCGGTCTCCGGTCGCTGGAGGCGATGGACGGCATCAGTATCATCGCGGCTCCCGGACTCGCGGTGCAGGCCGTGGTCAACGAGCTCATTGGTCAAGCGGAACGACGTCAGGACCGTTTCGCCGTATTCGAGGCCGCGGAAAAGCCCGCGAGCGGGGCTTCGGCAAAGGACCCGCTGGAGGATGTCAACGATGTCCTGAACCAGCGCGGCCTCTACAACTCGAAGTACGCTGCCATGTATCACCCGTGGATCCGGGTGCCGGATCCCGTCTCCAAGACCGAGATCTTGGTGCCTCCCACGGGGCACGTGTTGGGTGCCTTCGCGCGCACCGACATCGATCGCGGTGTGTTCAAGGCGCCGGCGAACGTGGTGCTTCGCGGGGTGCTCGGTTTCTCCAGCGACGTGCCGGACGGCGAGCAGGACATCCTGAATCCCGCCGGAGTGAACGTGCTGCGGCGCTACACGGGGCTGGGTAACGTGATCTGGGGCGCGCGCACCATCTCCGCCGAGGGGCTCTGGAAGTACGTGTCCGTACGGCGGCTGTTCATCTTCCTCGAGCAGTCGATCATCCGCGGTACGCGCTATGCGGTATTCGAGCCGAACGACCTTCGGCTGTGGGCCCGCTTGCACGACAGCGTGACCAACTTCCTCACGACTCAGTGGCGCGCGGGCGCTCTGTTCGGAGCGAAGCCGGAGGAAGCGTTCTTCGTCAAGGTGGACGAGACCACGACCACCCAAGACGACCGCGACAACGGTCGCGTGAACATCCTGGTCGGCATCGCCCCGGTGAAGCCGGCGGAGTTCATCGTCTTCCAGATCGGCCAGGCGCCTCAGAGCGTGATCGTGGCGGAACAGAGCTAAGGAGCTGAGACATGGCAGTGCAGCGCGAGGATCCGTACGCAGCATTCAACTACCTCGTGGAGATCGGCGGCATCGCCGCCGGCGGGTTCAACGAGGTGAGCGGTTTGGACGCGGAGATCGAGCCCATCGACTACAGAAATGGCGATGAGGACTTCGTGAACCGCAAGCTTCCCGGCCTCAAGAAGTTCCCGAACATCGTCCTCAAGCGAGGCATCGTCGGGAATCTCGACGTCTTCCAGTGGCTGGCGGCCGGTGCCCAGGGCAGCGTGGATCGCCGGGAAGGCGCCGTCATCCTGCGCGACGAGCAGCGCAACGAGGTCATGCGTTGGAAGTTCGTTCGTGGCTGGGCATGCAAATACATGGGGCCCAGTCTCAAGTCGGACTCCAGCGCCGTCGCCATCGAGTCCATCGAGATCTGCCACGAGGGCCTCCAGGTCGCCTGATGGCGCTCCCGGGCCTTTCCTTCGAGGTCGTGCGAACGCCGGAGCCCCGGGTGGGGCTCCGCAGCGATCGCACGGCGCTCCTCGCGCTCACCGAGCGCGGCCCGGAGGAAGCGCCCACGGAAGTCCACAGCTACGACCACTTCGTCCGCGTCTTTGGCTGCCGGATGCTGGGGGCGCTGGGTCCTCTCGCGGCGAAGGGCTACTACGACAACGGCGGCCAGCTACTGACCGTGACGCGTTTCGTCCCAGCCGAAGCGAAGGCTGCGGCGGGCACTCTTCCGGTCGTGCACGCCAGCACGCCCAACAGCTACGTCATCGCCGTTTCCGCTCGGCATCGTGGCGCCTTCGGCGATCGGCTACGGGTGCGGGCCGAGTGCCACCTTCGCCGGCGCGCCCGCGGTAGCGTCACGGGGCCCCTGGAAGTCACGCTTGTCGTGCCGCACTTCGACAGCGCTGATCTGAAGCTGCCGGTGCGTGTGCTCGGCTCCACCGGCGACGCTTGGACCCGGCTGGACTCCATTGCGCCCGCCGGATCGGGACAGAAGCTCACGCTGTCGAGCGCCTCGGGTCTTTCCGGGGACGTGATCGTCGAGCTGTACCAGCCGCACTTCTCGCTCCACATCCTGGAGGCCGGGCGCGCGGAAGGCGTCGTGCGTGGCATCGACCTGCGGGATCTACCAGACGCCGAGGAACGGCTCGCCGGTTCTGGGATCCAGATCTCCTCGACTGTAGCGACCACGGATGCCGAGCTTCCGGTTCACGGGGCGGTCGTTCAGCTTTCGGGCGGCGACGACGGTCTCGACCCTTCGGGCAGCATTCAGGGACTTCGCGAGTCTTTCGAGCGCTGCATTGCTGCACTGGAGCGCTCCGACACCGCGGACGTGGTCGTGGCGCCGGATCTCTGGAGCAAGATCTTCGAGACCAAGCGCGTGCGGCGCTTGGCCTTCGACCCGGCGACGTCCGGAGCCCTCGCCGACGCGCTGGTGCGGAGCGCGGCGCGCACGCGCGACCGCGTGGTGGTACTCGACCCGCCGCTGACGGACGACGCGCGCCCGCTCTCCGGATCGGAGCTCGAAGCGTGGCGCGCCGAGCGAGAAGCGGAGCTTTCGGACGCGCGAGACTTTGCTGCGGTCTTCTCGCCCTGGCTCCGAATCGTAGCAGGGCCCGTGGTGCGCGGGGATGACACGCTGCTCATACCGCCCTCCGCGCACGTTGCCGGGCGCATGGCGAAGACCGCGCGCGAGCGCGGCGCGTGGATCGCGACCGGGAACGTCTCGGTGGAACAGGCCGTGGGTCTGGAACGGGCGCCGCACTTGGACGAGGAAGAGGCGCTGTACGACCTCGGCATCAATCCGCTCCGGATGTCTCTGCCCCGGGGCGCGACCGTATATGGCGTCCGCTCGCTCTCCTGGCCCGACCGAAAGGCTTGGCGCTTTCTCTCGACGCGCAGGCTGTTCAACTTCCTGCACCGCGCGTTGACCCCCCTCGGTCAGTCCTACGCCTTCGAGCCGAACTCGCCGAGCACTTGGATAAAGCTCCGGCGCGACATCGACGCACTGCTCCGAGCCCTGTTCGATCGCGGAGCGTTCACGGGCTCACGACCCGAAGAGGCGTACTTCGTGCGCGTGGACGAGGGGCTGAACCCCGAGGAGCTCCGAGACCAGGGCGTGTTGACGGCGCAGATCGGTGTCGCGCCGGCGGTCCCGCTCGAGTTCCTCCTGGTTCGTCTGCACGTGCAGAACGGGGTCGCGCGGGTGAGCGAGGAGCCGCTGTCGTCATGACCTTTCCTGCGCAGAGCCCTTCGAACCCGATGCCGGGATTTCGCTTCGCCGTGGCGTTCTCGGAAGGGACGGACGTAGCAGGGGCGGTGGGCGGCAAGGGCGTGACCACGCTGAGCGCGGGCTTTCAGGAAGTGAGCGGCCTGGAAACGACGCTGGAGATCCACGAGTACAAGGAAGGTGGTCGCAACGACTTCACGCACAAGCTCGCGACACAGGTGAACTTCGGCAACGTTACCTTCAAGCGGGGCGTGGCGCTGACGCCAGATCTGTGGCGCTGGTACAACGAGGTGCGGCGCGGCAACTTCGGAGCCCGGCGCTCCATCGTGGTGGCGCAGCTCGACTACGCGGGCAACGCCGCGCTGGTGTGGACGCTGTCCCGCGCGCTACCGGCCAAGTACACCGGTCCGAGCTGGAACGCCGGGCAGAGCGCGGTCGCGATCGAGTCCTTGGAAGTGGCGCACGAGGGGCTCGAGCTGACCGAAGGCTCCGACTTCGCGCTTTCCCTCGGGCAGGGAGGCTGACGCGATGGCCGTCGTGATCGAAGAGATGACCACCACCCTCGAGATCCAGGACGAGGCAAAGATCCGCAAGCTGGTGCAAGAAGAGATCGCCCGCGCGCTGGCCGAAGAGCGCCGGCGGGGCGGGCTCGCGAACCCGTACTCCGTGGATCCCGCAGATCCCGCGGCGGCGGGGGGACCGGAGGACTGAGACCATGGCCGTCGGGGACAGCCAGCTCGGCAAGCTGACGCTCGAGATCGTCAGCACGCTCAATCGAGAGCGCCTCGACGTGCCGGGCTTCGTCGACGGCAAGCTGGAGGTGCCGTTCAACCCCACGGAGCTGAGCATGGACCGCGAGACCACCTTCGCGGAGGTGGCCATACCCGGTCTGGACGCGCCGGTAATCCAGTACGTCCGGGGCGGCGGCGACAAGCTGAACCTGGAGCTGTTCCTGGACGTGACGGATCTGATGGAGAACGGCCTGGTCAAAGACGGAAGCAGCGTGCGCGACCGCTACGTTGCTCCGCTCGAGCGGCTGATGGTGCAGCACGAGAAGCTCCACGCGCCGCCCGTCGTGAGCGTTTCCTGGGGCGCCCAGGTCCTGCTCAGGGGCGCCGTGGCGACGTCGCTGTCGGTGAAGTACACGCTGTTCGACACCATGGGCCGCGCCGTGCGCGCCACCGCGACCTTGGGGCTGCGTCAATACACCACCGCGGCGCAGCAGATCGCGGAGGCGGGGCTCCAGAGCCCGGACCTCACCAACGTCGCCACGGTGCGCGAGGGCGACACGCTGCCTGCCATCGCGTTTCGCGAGTACGGCGACGCCTCCCGTTGGCGTCCCATCGCCGAGGCCAACGGCCTCTCCAGCCCTCTAGCCCTCGTCCCAGGTCAGCCCCTGGTGGTTCCCAAGGTGGTGTGATGGTCGCGCCGACTCAAATCGTTGACGCGATCAGCACTGGTGAGGACCGCTACGTCCCGCGCTACCAGGTGCTGTTCGCCAAAGAGCCCATCAGCGAGCTGGAGCCCAACCCGCCGGCGGTGAAGGGACCGGTGGATCTCGCGACGGCCATCGAGCAGGAGTTCTCGCGGCTCGAAGCGAAGGTGTACCGGGCCAGCGGCGATCCGAACAATCCCGCACCCAAGCTCGGGGACCTCTTGCCTCTGGCGGGACCCTGGGGCGAGAAGCAGGGCCAGTACACCAACGACGTGGTGAGCGTGGAGTTCACCGAGAGCATCGACAAGAAGCAGCCGCTCTCCAAGGTGAAGGTCGAGCTCCACAACGTGTTCGATTTCGAAGCGCGGCAGTTTCGCTACACGGACGTGCTCAAGGAGTCGCCAGATGGCCGACCCGGCGTGTTCCCGCTCATCGAGTACGGCGACACCCTCGCGCTCCGCTTCGGATACGGCAGCGACATCCTGTGGGTGTTCGAAGGGATCATCACCACGTTGGAAGCGGACTTTCCCGCGGACGGCCAGCCCAAGCTGACCATCACGGCGGTGGACAAGCGCGAGCGCCTCCGTAATCGCAAGAAGGTGAAGCGCAGCCAGTTCTCCGGCATGTCCGAGGAAGAGGTCGCCGCCGCGGTGGCGTCGGAGGTGGGGCTGACGGTGGCCACGGTGGACGGCCAAAAGACGATGCCCACCAAGTCCAAGGGCAACAAACCGTCGGACCAGGACGCACTGCAGTACCTCACGGACCGCGCCAACAAGGCGGCGCTGGAGCTCCTGTGCTTCGGCAACGTGCTGTTCGTGCTGAAACCGAACGACGCCGCCGACAAGGCCACCCGCTACGACTACCGCCGGGGCCTCATGTCCTTCGCGCCCACGCTCAACAACGCCGGCAAGCCCACGGCCGTGCGTGTCGTGTCGCGAAACCCCACCACGGGAGAGAAGTTCGACGTCACCGTCAAGCCCGAGGATCTTCAGCAGCTGGGCCTGGCGCCATCTTCCAAGGAAGGGGAGACGGAGATTGCCCAGGTGAAGAAGAAGGGGCAGGGCGGCGAAAAGGTAGAGGTGGTCACCAACTACCTCGCGCGCTCGGCGGACGAAGCGAAGCAGATCGCCATCGGCATCATGAAGCGCAACATGGATCAGTCGATCACCGTCAGCGGAGAGGTCGTCGGGGATCCAAGGGTGCGCGTGCGGGAGACGCTCCAGATCGGCGGCGTGGGGCGCTTCGGCGGTTTCTACTACGTCACCGAAACCACGCACCGTTTCGGTGCCAACGGCTACCAGACGAGCTTCAAGGCTCGCCGCAACACGGCGCTCGGTAAGACAGCGCCGGAGGAAGAGCCGTCGTGAGGACCGGCGAGCTCTCGCAGCGCTACTTCGGGCTGTATCTCGCTACCGTGCGGGACGTCAGCGATCCCGAAGGGCTCGGCCGCGTGCGCATCGAGGCCGATCAGTTCGACGACTCGGGCGACCCGATCTGGGCCAGTGTCGCGCGGCCCATGGCCAGCTCCGACGCGACGGTGTTCTTCACCCCGCGGCAGGGCGACCAGGTCATCGTCGGCTACCTCGTCGGGGATTCCGACGAGCCCATCATCATCGGCTACTCCCACTCCCAGAAGGCGTCGCCCAGCGATCTGGTGGCCGAGAAGAAGCACGGCATCGTGACCTCGATCGGAAGCCTGGTGTTCGATGAGGAAGACTCCGCCATCACCCTCACCTTCGCCGGGGCCCTGGCATCCAGCATTCGCCTGGACAAGGACGGCATCACGATCAAGGCGCCCAACGTGAAGATCGAGGCCAGCGGTCCAGGACCGGGGATATCGATCAGCGCACTCACGGCGCCGATCACCCTGACGTCGATCGTGGGGCAGACGTTGTCGGCTCCGATATTGGCGTTCGCCGGAATGCCAGCGTTCTCACCAGCCCCGCCGAATCCACTATCCCCACCCGCGCTGCCGCCGCTTCCAGCGCCGGGAAAGCCGGTGAAGCTCACTTTCGATCGTCCCGTCGAGATCCAGACGCAACCGGCGCAGTCCCTGTGCCTCAACGGACAGCGTCTGGCGCTCGAGTCCTTCGTCACCGCCATCTACAACAACCACACCCACGGTCCGCTGACGCCCCTGGGCACCGACGCCGACCTCACGAAGTGCCCGCCATGAAGCCGACAAGCATCCTCGGACGCGGTGTTCGCTTTCCGTTCCGCCCCGGCGCGGACGGCCGCTTCAGCCTGATCGAAGGCGAGGACAACGTGGCCCAGTCCATCGTCATGATCCTGTCCACGGCGCTGGGCGAGCGGGTGATGCGCTACGAGCTCGGGAGCGAGCTGCCACAGCTGATCTTCGAGCCCGTGAACAGCCGCACGCTGATGCGGATCGAAGAGTCGGTGCGATCGGCGCTGCGTGACTTCGAGAAGCGCATCATCGTGCGCCGCGTGGTTGCCGCGCCGGACCAACAAATACAATCGAAGGTAAACGTCGTGATCGAGTACGACATTCCCCGTACGAATCGGCGCGGCAACCTGGTGTTCCCGTTCTACCTGCAGGGAGGCTGACCTCATGCCGCTGGCTATCCCGAATCTCGATCAGCGCCGGTTCGAGCAAATCGTCACCGAAATCCGGCGGCGGGTGCCCACGTTCACCCCAGAGTGGACGGACCTGAACGAGAGCGACCCCGGGATCACGCTCGCGCAGCTGTTCGCGTTCATGACGGAGCAGCTCTTGTTCCAGGTGAACCAGGTGCCCGAGAAGGGCCTCATCACCTTCTTGAAGATGGTGGGTGCGGAGCTGCACCCGAAAACTCCCGCGACGGCGGACATCACCTTCACCGTGGCGGACGCGACGGCGCCCAAGCTCGTGGAGGTGTTGGCGGGGACCCAGGTCCAGACCCAGACGCCGCCGCCGGGAGAGAAGACGCCGATCACGTTCGAAACGGCGCGGCGTTTCTTCGCGCTGAACGGGGAGCTCGGCGCGATCGGCTCCATCGACTGCAACGGGGACTTCGTCGCGCACACGGCGGCGAACGAGTCTCTGATCGCGAGCTTTGCGCCTTTCGGGAGTGCCGGCACCGTCAAGGACTGCCTGTTCCTCGGCTTTGACCTGAACGCCGCGGGTCCGTGGCCCGAGGGGACGATTCGTCTGCGCGTCAACCTCGCGGGGTCGAAGGAGGTGGGGGAGCCCGGCACGGAGGAGCTCGGTCCGTGCTCAGCAGAGCTCACGCCGCCGAAGCGCATCGAGTGGTCCTTCGCGGTGGGGCACTCCACCACGCCAGACGGGCGCAAGAACATCGTGTTCTCGAATCCGATCACGCTGGCGCTCGACTCCACCCAAGAGCTGCGCCGGAGCGGGTACCTCGAGATCGCCCTCGACAAGGAGCAGGCGCAGAGCTTCACCGTCGCCGATAGCGACGTCGAGATCGAGTTCCTGCGCGATCTCTTCGTGATTCGCGCCAGGGTGATCGATCCCGACGAGTTCTCGGAGCCGCCGAAGATCGACACCGTGCGCCTGAACTCCGTAGATGCCCTGGCGGTCACCAGCATCACGGCAGAAGCGCTGGGCGGCTCCACGGGCTTGCCCTTCCAGCGCTTTGTCCTGGCCAACGCGCCGGTGCGGCCCATGAGCCTCGAGCTGGTCGTGAACGAGACCACGGAGGGCGGAGGCGCGAGCGAAGAATGGCAGGAGGTCGACGATCTGTTCGCAGCGGGTGCGGACGATCGCGTCTTCCAGGTGCTGTACGCCACCGGCGAGGTGCTCTTCGGAGACGGGCACTACGGCAAGATCCCGCCGCCGGACGACGGCAGCGCGCCGGAAGGGAACATCAAGGCGCTGCGCTATCAGTTCGGCGGCGGTGTGACCGGGAACGTGGGCGCCGAGACGCTGACGACGGTGCTGTCCGGTACGCCGCCGTTGCCCTCGATGGACGCGACCAACGTGCTGCCTGCGCGGGGCGGGGCGGACGAAGAGCCGCTGGCCCTGGGCCTCGCGCGGGCACCGGCGGTGGTGCGCTCGCGGTATCGGGCGGTGACGGCACGGGACTTCGAAGCGTTGGCGATGGAAACGCCGAGCGCACGGGTCGCGCGGGCGCACACGCTCCCAAACACGCGCCCAGGGCGCGATCCAGGGCGATCTCCGGGCACCGTCACGGTGGTGCTCGTGCCCCAGGTGCCCTTCGAGGAGTCCATCTTCGCGCCCATCGGGCTTCCGAGCGTGGTGGCGCGGGCGGTGCTTGCGTACCTGGATGCGCGCCGGCTCGTCACCACCCCCGTGTTCGTGGACGCGGCGAAGTTCCGGCGCATTCGCGTCGACGTCACGCTCGTCGTCGACCCGCGCGTGAGCCTCACGGCGACACGCGCCGGGGCGATGGACTCGCTGCATCGCTTCTTCCACGCGCTGGTCGGCGGGGAGGACGGTTTTGGTTGGCCGTTCGGCGGCGCGGTGTTCCATTCGCGGGTGAGCCAACGTCTGTTTCAGGTCGAAGGCGTGCTGCGCGTGGACGGCCTCGAGCTCTCCCTCGACGACGGACCCTTCGTCGCCTGCCAGGACCTGGAGATCTGCGACGGCGAGCTTCTGTACTCCGGCGAGCACACCGTGAGGGTTCGGCCGGCATGAAGACCATTCTGCCGGATCTGCGATCCCGGCCGTTGCCGGGACAGAGCGGCTGGCTCGCCACCGCTTGGGACGAGGTCAGCGTGCCCACGCTCGGGGACGCCCGCCGCTGTGCCCAAAGCGACGAGGTATCGGACCCCTGCGTGCAGCGGGTGCTGCGCTTCGACCCGCCGGACGGCGCGCGGATCATTGCGACCAAGCAATCCCTCACCATCGAGCTTCACGTTGCACCGCCGGTGCCGCCGCACCACACGGCCACGCTGGTGATCGAGCCCGCGAGTGGCCCGCCGCTGAAGCTCGTCAGCAGCTCCCACGGCCGGCGTCTCCGCTTCGAGTGGCCGATGCCGGCGCCCGGCGGCGACTACCTGCTGCGCCTCGAGACCGACGACGGAAGCTGGCTCGGCACGGCGCGCCTCACGTTGGATCTGGTCGCGCCTTTGGCTCCCGAGATTGCGACCGATCCCTGCGCGCTGACCCTCAGCCCCGACGCGCGCCTCGCTGCCGGCACCGTGGAGTGCCCACCGGACGAGTTCCCGCGGCCGCCGTTGCTTGCCGTGGACGCTGCGGGCTGCGTCCACGCCGCGTGGTCCGTCAACGCCGAAGGCTGGGTCTTGGTCCCGCGCTCCGACACCCGAGTGGATCTGCTGCGCAGCACTCGCGGCGGGCTCATCGCCAAGCTCGAAGCTGCCGAAGTTCGCGATGCCATTTTCTGGGGCGACGCGATCGCGGTGCTCACGCCCGCCGAGGTGTTGCTGTTCGGGCGCGAGGGTTCTCCGCCCGCGGCTTCGTTCGCATCGGTGAAGGATGCCGTCGCTCTCGCCGTGTCGGATGCCGGGCATCTGATCGTCGTGCAGCAGGGTCCAAGCGAGAACGTGCGCATCTTCCGCCCGGACGGGAGCGAGCTGTCGCCGCCGGGGGCGTTCTTCGGGCGCGGCTGGTACGCCCAGCAGCGAAACACCGCGCTGATTCACGACGAGGAGTCCTGCCGCTACCTGCTGATGCCCTCCGCGGAGGGCTGCTGCGCGGCTTCCCCCCGCGAGCTGTCGCGGGAGGAGGCGCTGTTCTTCGCGCTGATCGACGATCTCCACGACCTCCGCTTGCGCGTCTTCTACCCCGAGGTCGGCACCGTCATCCTGGGGCCTTCGGCGGAAGAGGACGCCCTCGATGCCGGCCGCCCGTCCACGGCCTGGCACCGTGTGCTGCTGTTCGGCGAGATCCCGGAAGGCTCCGTCGTCGAGCTTTCGACGCGCGCCAGCGACGACTTGATAGCGGTCGATCCGCTGATCCCCAGTGGCTGGTCGCGGGCAGTGGAAGCGAGCACGGAAAGCCGAGGCGAGGTCGAGAGCCCTGCCGACGTTCGACAAGCCGCAATGGACGCCCTCGTGCTCGCGAAGCCCGGGCGATTCCTGGCGCTGCGTCTCACGCTCCGCGGCAACGGCCGCCAGACTCCGCGCATCACTCGCATCGAAGTGGAGCGCCCCCGCGAGGGGATCTCCCGCTACTTGCCGCGCTTCTTCCGCGAGTCCACGCCGGACGACGACTTCCTCCGGCGCTGGCTCGCGCTGTTCGAGACCACGGCCTTCTCTGGCGTGCGGGCGCGCTTCGACGCCTATCCTGAGCTGTTCGATCCGCGCACCGCCCCGGAGCCGATGCTTCCGTACCTCGCCGAGTGGCTACAGGTGCCGGTGCTCGATCGCTTCCGGGAGGAGCCCGGGCTATTCCGGCACGTCCTGATTCAGGCGCCGGAGCTCGCGCGGACGCGCGGCACGCCGGCGGGCATCGAGCTGGCCGTTCGCCTGTACCTCGGCTTCCACGTTCACGTGCGCGAGGACTTCGCCGTCCGCTCGGACTTTGTTCTCGATGGCGCGGTGCTCGGCCTGCACACCGTGCTCACCAGCGAACCCGGTCCGACGGATCTGGGAGACGCGCGCCTTGGCTGCACCTTCTTGAACGAGTGCGAGGAGCGCAGCGGTCATCGAACGAGCCACTTCGACGTGCTGGTTCCCGCACGCTTCGTGTGCGATTCGAAGACGCTCGAGCTCCTGCGCCAGATCATCGAGCTCGAGAAGCCCGCCCACACCACGTTTCGTATCCTCCCCACCGCCGCTGCCGGCTTCGTGGTGGGCACCGCTTCCGTCGTCGGCCAAGACACGAGCGCCGACTTCGATCGCACTCAGCGCGACCCCGCGAGCTACGGCGTCGTGCTGAGCAACGGGCCCGGTCGTCCGGCGCCCCTCGGCTTGGGCTTCGCCCTCGGTCGCGATTCTCGCCTCTACGTTCCGCCGGGGTCACCGAGCTTCCAGATCACGGGAGCCGGTCTGACCGTCGGGCGCACCACCCGCATCGGCGCCGCCGCGCGCCACGAGGAGTCGTCATGTCCACCTGCACGATGATCGACATCAACGATCAGACCCGCGAGCTACGGGTGCCGAGCTCCGTCGGTCGGCTCAACTACTTCTTTGGTCAGCTCCTGACCGAGCGCGATCTCAGAAGCGAGCAGCACTACCACCTGCTCCTGCAACGTCTGATGCAGCGAGAGGCGTTCGGCACGGGTACCATCGCGGGGCTCAAGGTGTCCGGGCAGAGCTCCACCGGCGAGCAAGCCCCCGATGGCGGCATCTTCATCTGGGCGGGCCTCGCCATGGATCCCGATGGTCGCGAGCTATTGCTCGAGTCGGATCTCTGCCTCTCCCTCGCGGAGCCCGCCGCCAAGGCCGCCGCGAACCCTTGGCTGAGCGCCACTTCGGAAGCGGACATCGCTCTCGCCGTGCAGCAGAGCTTCGGCTTGGCCTTCTCCAAGGGCGACGTCGTGGATCTCCATCAACGCCTGGTGGACGCGGGCCTCACGGACGTCGGAGCCAGCTCGAGCGGCGCGGACTTCCAGGATCAGCTCAACAAGATCACGCCACCGCAGAACGGCGGCCCCGGCTTGCTTGGCCCCGGCCAGACACCGGTGGACTACCTGTTCTCGCTCTTGGTGGTCGTGAGCCACGTCGGCTTGCGCTATCACGAAGCCGGGTCGGAGCCGTCCCCGGCGGTGCTCGATGCCTCGTGTTGTGGCGAGCTCAGCTGCTTTCCAGCTCGAACTTCCGAGGGTGTTGTTGTCGTTGCGGCGCGGAACCTCTTTGCCCGCGTGGCGGATCCCTACGCCGATGCAAAGAGCGCGCTGGAAGAGAGCTTGAGCCTGGCGGAAACGGGCCCCCCGGACGCCGACGCCCTTTTGCGGCACGACTGCCGCGGCGCGCTCGCCGACTATCTCACGGGCGCGTGGCGCGGATTGCCGCCCTTTCCCGGCGGGTGCGATCCGGAGTTTCCCGTCGTGCCCATCGCCTGCGTCGCGTGGTCGCGCTTCGCGCGTGACACGGCGGGCGATCCCAGGATCCTTCATATCGACGGCACGCGGTGTCGGCCTCTGGCTCCGGGCGGACCGGCGCTGCGCGCGCTCCTCGAGGTGCTGACGCAGTGTCACAACTCGCTCCCGATCTTGCCGCACATCGTCCAGGTGGAGCCCGCCTTCGGTGAGGAGCTGACGGCGGCGAGCACCACGGAGGCCCAGGTGGTGGCGACGTCGTCCGTGGAGCTGGCCGCCGGCGCGGTGGACTGGTCGCTTCGCTTCTACCCCGACGCCGGAGGCGATTCAGAGCTGTGGGATGCGAGCAATCCGCCGGCGAACGCCTACGGCTTCGCGCTGGACGTGCAGGTGGACTCCGCGGACCCGAACCGCATCACGCTCACGCTGAAGGCGACGGGCTCGAGCTTGGCGCTGCCGGCAGGACGCTACGAGTGGACGCTTCCCAACACTACGTCGAACGCCATTGTCGGAGCGCAAACGGACGTAGCGCTCGACGGAGAGCCCAACGTGATTTCCGGGGCCGTTCCGTCCGGCAACGGCCAGCCCGGCGGAACCTTCAAGACCTTGTTCGTCGTCAAATAGGCGGCGAGAGCACGAGAGGATGATGATGTCGACCATGCTCAACAGGGGCTCTTGCGGCTGCGGCTGCAATCCCTGCGTTTGCGAGTGCCCACCGACGATCGGGATCGGCTGCTTGCCGGACATGTGCCCGCCTCGGCCGTGCTTCTTCAACGGCCAGCTGATCACGGCGGACGATCTGAACGCGCTCTCGACGTACTTCTCCACCAAGAACGCGATCCTGTCCAAGCTCGCCATCGGGTTCGGCGTGCTGGGGGGCCTCAGGATCCGCGGTGCGGCGGGAGTGGCGCACAAGACGCTCATCGAGGTGCCGCCGCTGCTAGCCAAGGTGTTCCCCAATCCCCAGGTGATTGCGGGCACGGTGATCGACGTGAGCGCCGGCGCCGCCATCGACGCCGGCGGCCGCATTCTGTCGATGTGCTCGTCGCGGCAGATCGACGTTCTGGCGCTGGCCGGAAAATCCCACGTGAGCGAGCGCCACGACACCTGTGCGGGTTGGTTCGGAGACATACCGATCTGTCAGCAGGGCAAGCGGGAGATCGTCGCACGGGAGTACTTCCTGCTCGCGGAGCTGGAGGAGACCCCGGCGCGAGCCGTGCCGCAGTTCTCGGGCGGGGGACCCTGCGATCCCGCACCGAGCTGCAACTTCAGCCGCCGGCTCGAGACCGTACGCCTGCGTCTGGTGCCGACGGTGCCGGCGCTGTACCCGCTCACGGGCTGTCTCGACCCAGTCGCCATCCCGGAGATCGAGGCGATCTTCGGCGGTTCGTTCCAGCGCGAGCTGATGCGGCGGATGCGAAAGGTGAACGGCGAGACCGCTGCCGCGGGTCCGAACATTGCTGGAGCTCCGCAGGGGCTCGCAGGCGCCGGTGCGGACGTTCCCGGGGGGCAGTGCGTGAAGCTCCTGCCCCAGCTCGTGGACTACTTCTCCGAGCTCGTTGCCAGCGCCTGCTGTACGCATCCCGCAGTGGTGCTCGGGCGTGTGTTGATCGCGAATCGCGTGCCGGCGGAGCTAGATCCGGAGCCGGGCGTCCTGCACCCTCACTACGTGTTCATCGACGATGCGTTCCCGTATCGCCGCCTGGTGGGGAACCAAGCGCAGATCACGACCCTGCTCGTCGCGGTCCTCTGTTCCATGATGGACGGCGGGAACGATGGGGGCGGTGTGATCGGCGGCTCGGACGGCGTGGTCGGCGGGACGGACACCTCCGGCGGCAATCCCTTCGGAGGCCCGTCGTGAGCGCGGTGGCGCCGCTCCGGCCCCGGTTTCAAGACGGGCAACGCCTGACGGCAGAGCGCCTGAACACCGCCTTCGACTACTTGCGGGACTTCATCCGTCGGGTGCTGCTCGCGCCGCTGAGCGCCGGCGTGGCGGGCGGGCTCACGCTGGATCCCGCTGCGGGCAAACCCTCGTCCAACCTCGCGGTCGCGCCCGGAGTCGCCATCGATGGACGAGGCCGCCTGCTGCTGTTGGCGGAAGCGCGCACCTTCACGCGCAAGGAGCTCTTGGACGCCGTCGGCGGCACCCTGGCGGCGGGTGAGGCCATCCGCGTTGCCCTGGCTCTGGACGAGCGCTCCGCGGAGTTCGACCCCTGCGCGGCGCATCTGCCGCTGAACCTGATCGAAAACGTGCGCTTCGTGTTCGAGAAGGTGTCGGTGCCGAGCGTGTTCCCGGCGTTCTTCGCCGAGGCTGCGCACCCGAACGCCGTCGAGGCGTGGGAAGATCTGGATCCCGCGGGCGCCCAAGGGAGCGACGACGGCATCACTCTCGGGCACGTGTTCCAGCTCGCGAGCGCGGCAAGCGAGATCTACACCACCGGCTTCTTCCGCCAGGGCGTGGCGCCGCGGTTCAACGTGATCCGCAACACCTACGGACATCCGTCCATCTATCTGGCCGAGCTGCGGATGGACGTCGGCAAAGGCGTGCAAACGGTCGATGGCGTTGCGATCCCAGATCCGACGCGCTTTGGCCCCGGTCCGGTGGTGTTCACCGGTCCGGCGGGCGGCAACGCCGTGCAGGCCACCCACGTCGGACCGTTTGCGAAGCCGTACGCGGCGGGTCAGTACGGCGGCGGACCGCTGGCGGCGGGAGCGGACCGCCGTGTATTCGAGTTTGCGGGTGGCGCCGGAGCGTTCACCGATCAGAACCAAGCGGTGTCCGAGCTCGGCGCCGGCCTGGGCGGCGTGGCCGCCACTACCTGTGAGCTCGATTCGAGCGGCGGGGACGTTCCACGCGCCGGCATTCCGCTGGAAGTGGGCACTGACGTTGCCGGCGGACCGGTGCGGGTACGCCGTGCCGGCGCGGCCGCCGAGCAACCCCGGCTCATCGGCCTCAGCGCGGGCAACAGCTATCCGTACCCGTACGACACCACGCGCACCGTCGTCCCCGTCGCGAGCGCTGGTCTCGTCAAGGTCGTGCTGGCGCACGAGGGCCCAGAGCTCGCACCGGGGATCGATCTGACCGCGGCGGACGCAGAGCGTCTACGCGTCGCCAAGAGCAAGGACACCGTCGTGGCGCGCTCGGCGCAGAGCGTGAAGGTGGGCGCGCCGGGGGACGTCGGCCTGTTCGCCTGGGTGGTGCATCCGGCAGAACGCAGGTAGCCGTGGCGGACGCGTCCATCATCAAGCAAGCGACGCAGGCGCTGGTCGAGATCTTGAAGACCGCGCCCGGCGGCTTCCCAGTGCTCTCCGGCCCGCCGGAGCGTGCGACGGGCGTGTCGAGCTCTACCCTGATCCTCTACCTCTACCAGGTGCTCGAGAGCAGCACGGCGAAGAACAGCGGGCCCCGGCGTACGGTGATCTCGTCGACGGGAAAGGCGCAGAACATCGTCGTAGAGCGCGATCCGCTCGCGCTTGATCTCTACTTCTTGATCATTCCGGCCACCAAGGTGGACGACGATCTCGCCTTTCTCGACACCTACCAGATGCTCGGAGAAGCGGCGCTCGCGCTCCACGATAACGGCGTATTCACGCTGGGGCAGTGGGTTTCCGATCCGGCAGTGAAGGACATCAAGCTGCAGGTGACGATGAACCCGCTGACCACCACCCAGCTCTTCGAGCTGTGGGAGGCCGTGAATCAACCCTATCGGCTGAGCGTGTCGTACGTCGTGCGAACGGTGCGCATCGACAGCCAGCTCACCACGGATACGCCGCTGGTCAGCAAGCGTCAGATGCAAACCACCGAGGTCTGAGATGACCCTTCACGTGTTGGATCCCGTTCGGCCGGACGCCGTTGGGCTGGGATCGATCGTGAAGCGTTGGGAGAACGTGGCACTGCGTTTGGGCCTGTCGGAGCCAGCGCGGAGCCTGGGTGCCTCGCTGCTCCGGGCAGAGCTGGATCCCGAGGCGCGCAACCGGCGCGGGGGCGTTCGCCGAGGGACGCTGATTGCCACGGTTCCCGACGCCGCCGCAGGTACGGCAGGGCTCACGGAGCTCGAGCGGCGAGGCGTCGTGAGCGCTCGCTCCGAGAGCGACTGGCTGAGCGCGAAGATCTTCCTCGATCCGCGGGTACGAGCGACGTGCATCGTTGGCTCGGGGCTGGTGCGGCCCGGTGAGGGGGCTGTCGCGTCGAACGCGTTGCCGGAACGCGTTGTCGCCGAGCTCCGGGAGTGGCACGACGGGCTCGAGCGACCGGAACGATGGTTCATCGTGGTCCGGGGCCGCAGCGGCAGCGGACGCGACACGGTCGCAGCGCTGGTCGGATACCTGCTCGGTGCGCCGTTGTTGCGCTGTGCGTCGCAGGAGCTTCGCACCCAGCAGGACCTGCTCGAGCCGGAGCTCTCCGGCGCCGTCGCCGTGTGGGATTCGACCGCGCTCGAGGCGTCGCCCGAAGACCTGCGCCGAGCTGCCGCGTGGCTCGGGCGTAGCACGACGGCGGCCATCGCCATCGTGGACGAGGGACAGGATGCGCCGGACGTTGGCGAGCGGAGCTTGCTGCTCATCGAGACGGACGCGAAAGATCGCGCTGAGCGAAAGCACGTCTGGAAGAGGGCGCTGGAAATCCAGATGAGCGGCGCGCCGGAGCTCGACGTGGCAGCGGGCGAGCTCGCACGACGTAGTCGTGCCGGCGCGGGTCTTGCCGTGCGCGCGGCGCGCGCTTTGACCCCGGCGCCAGCGCTGGATCTGGTGGCTGCGGCAGAGCGCGAGCTTCTGAAGCTCGCGCGCCCATCGTCCCTCAGAGGCATCGCCGTCGAACACCCTAACGTTCCCCGCGAACGCCTGGTACTTTCGACGCACGCCGCGGGGTCGATCGATCGCGTGCTCGCGCTCGCGCAGTCGTCGACGGACGAGGAGCAGCGGCGCGGAGTGAAGGCGCTCTTTTCCGGCTCGTCGGGCACCGGCAAGTCGCTGACTGCGCGGATCATTGCATCGGAGCTGAGGCTGCCGTTGTTCCGGGTCGATCTCGCGAGTGTGGTCTCCAAATGGGTCGGCGAAACCGAGAAGAACCTGGCGCAAGCGCTGCACGCGGCGGAGTCGTCGGGGGCGGTGCTGCTGTTCGACGAAGGCGACGCGCTGTTTGCGAAGCGGGGAGAGGTACAGCGCGGCACCGATCGCTACGCGAACATGGAGGCGTCGTACCTGCTGCAGGCGTTCGAGGCGTTTGACGGCGTGGCAATCGTGACGACGAATCTCCTCGGAAACATCGACAGCGCCTTCGTGCGGCGCTTCGACGTGTGCGTGCACTTCCAGCCGCCGGAGCCAGCGGAGCGCGCGACGCTGTGGCGCCGGGAGCTGGGTGCGCCCGGCGAGACGCTGACGCCAGCGTTCGTGGACCGCACGCTTGCGGCGGCGACGTTGACCGGCGGCAACATCGCGAGCGCGTCGCGGTTGGCGCGAGCGCTTGCGGCACAACGGAGCGACGCTCTCGTATCCGAAGGCGACGTCTGCACGGCCGTCGGCAGCGAGTTGGACAAGATGGGCGCAAGCGTGGAAGCACGGAAGTGGTTCGCAAAGGGCGGGGAGGCGCCGGGGGGCGGCGGTGTTCCAATACGCTAAGCGTCCACAGCCGAAAGCGGCGGCGCCATCGCAGGCCCCGGACGCATTCAGGTCGTACGACAGCGCAAGCTCCGGCCATGCGCGGCAGCGGTCCGCCGAGCCGACACTGGAAGCTCCGCCGGCTGGCGTGCAGCGGAAGCCACGCTGCCCGGCGTGCGCCGCGCAAGGCAAGACCTGCGCTGAGTGCGCAGATCCGACACCGCCGAAATCCGACCTCTTGCTGGCAGCACCTCCGAGTGGCGCTCAGAAGAAGCCGCGCTGCCCGGCGTGCGTTGCGCACGGCAAGACCTGTACGGAGTGCGAAGAATCTTCCCTGGAAGATCCGCCCTCGGGTCAGCAGGCTCGTAGCACCGCGCCTCACTCGGATCCGGCCGAACGACAAGCAGACGAGATCGGATTCCAACTTGCTCCGCGACTGCCAAAGGTGGCGGTGCGGAGCGGAAGTTTGCCTGGCCCGGTGCGCGACGTCGCCGAAAGGCACGTGGGTGAGCCACTGGACCACGTTCGCGTTGACGCCTCGGCTGAGGGCCACCGAGAGGCTCAGGCGCACAGTGCGCTTGCAGTCACGAGCGGATCAAGAATCAGCTTCGATGAAGACACCTCCTTGTTGGACGGGGGCGTAGCAAGCCGCTTTGTCTTGGCACATGAGCTGACTCACGCTGCGCAACAACGCCGCGCAGGACGCGTGGCCTCACAGCGGGTTCCAAATACGGTCGAGGAGGAAGGCTTCGAGGAAGCATCCAAGACCGAATCGGGGATGTCGAAGTACCTCGCGGCGAAGGGCAAGGACGAAAAGAAAGTTGACGAGGTTCTCAAGAACACCGATCCATCCAAGGCCAAGCGCAGCGAGGTCGTGTTCGAAATCGAACGAAAGATCCGGTTGCGGGCGCTGTCGCTGATGGCGGCGCACAGGTCGCGCGTTCTGTCTAC
This sequence comes from Polyangiaceae bacterium, assembly GCA_020633235.1. NCBI lineage: Bacteria > Pseudomonadati > Myxococcota > Polyangiales > Polyangiaceae > Polyangiaceae bacterium. The sequence goes on from JACKEA010000004.1 coordinate 790,492, forward strand.
GCGCAACCAGATGCTCGCGCAGCTGGAAGCCGAAGCCAAGGCGGCCGGCGCGCCTCCCGGGTCCGCTGCCGCCGAAAGACCCAAGAAGGGGGAATCCGTGCTGGGTACAGTGCGGCGTGCGGTCGAGATCGTGGAAGGCCTTCGGCAGAAGAAGGAACAGCTCGAAGAAGCACGCTCAGAGCTTGGTCTCGCAAAATCATTTGCAATACAAGGTCGCGACCTCTTGGGTGTCGTTCGAACGCTGACGACGCAGGCGGACGTCCCCGCGAGTTACAAGTCCGCCGTCGCCGCGTACTTTCGCGCCTACCTTCACGACGGTGCACGTGCGCAACTCGCATCAGCGGCAATGCTCCTTGCCAAGTTACGGACGACGCAACTCGCGGGGGTAACGACCGGGTTGAGCGTCATGTACCAGCGCTTTCCCATGTTGAACGCGTTGGACTTTGCCAAGGCGCGTGCTGGCTACACCGCGCCGGCACCCGGCGTTAGCCCACCAACACCGCCGCCTCCCCAGGGGCCTCCCGGCAAGGCGCCGAGCGGCGCGCCCGGCGAAACCGACGCCGACCGTCAGCTTCATGAAGAGATCCGGGCGGCGTACGCGAAGACGGCACAGCGCATCACCACTGCGATAGGCTACATCGCTCGCGGTGAAATCAGCGCCTTCGACATGCCAGCCCCGGTTGCGGCGGCTCGCGCCGAGCTCAAGCCCGAGCTGGTAGAGATCCTGAACGAGGAGGTGACCAGCCGCGAGCACGAGAAGTTCTGGCTCAACATTGGGCTGACCATCGCGGACACGGTTGCCGGAGCAATCTTCGTATTCAACCCGGTAATCGGCGGCCTTCTGGTTGCGGCTGCCAGCGCGGCGACGGTCGGGACGGGAATCGTCGATCTGAAGAATCTTCTCGCAGCGGATGCTGTCGCGGGGGCAACGACCGATCCCTACGGCAAGAGCCCCCTTGGGGTAGACGCACCGGGCACGTTCGAGCTCGCGATGGTGTCACTTCAGATCATCCTCGGAGCGATGGAGGGAGCGTCAATCTTCAAGACGCTCCGCGCAGGTCGGGTCAGCAAGGAGCTGGGGTCGCTGCTGGACGAGACCGAGGAGCTCCGTCTCGCGGGCAAGAACGACGAGCTCGCCGAAGTCGTTGACGAGGGCACACGCGAAGTTCGGATGAAGCGATCGGGCCGGCTCCCGAACACGGAAATCTCCGACGAGGAAGCGCTGCGGGAACTGGCGGATCTCGCTTCCGGCGGCAGAGTCCGCGGGCCCGAAGGCGCACGGTACGCGTATTCAGAGGACGGCGCTCATTGGATGGAGACCGGGCCCAACAAGTGGTGTCGCTCCGCCAGTCCGACCAAGTGCATCGAGTGGACGCTGGAGAAGCAGCTCATCGAAGGAACGCCCCACGCAAACCTCGCGGACGAGATGGCGGATACCGTGAAGGAGCAGTGGGAGGCGCTTGGCAAGCTGCCTCCCGATCGTGCGGAGCAGCTAGCTCCTCATCTGATGCGGCTCGAAGCCAGCGTGGGGAAGGTGAGTGATGACAAGTTCGCCGAGCTGGTAGGCGCCTGGCTCGACAAGCTTCAGCGCGCAAGGCGTGCAGCAGACGAAGGCATCGACTTTCTGGCCAAGCGAAAGCCGGGCACCGCATCAAAGCTCGAGCTGGCCGAGCTTCCAAAGGATGCGCAGACCAAGGCGAACAAGCTCCTTCGAGAACGCAACAAAGCACGGGCTGAGCGCGACGCGATGATCAAGCGAGGCGCGTCCGCGGACGAGCTGAAGGACGTGTACACGAGGATCGCGGGCAAGAGTGAGGAGTTGGGGCTCCTCGGCGCTGACCAGGCCATCCAGAAGCAGTTCCCTGGGCCACCGCCACCCCGCCAAGTGTACCCTCCGCCTGGGGTGAAGGACGCGGCGCGGCCGGGTGAGTTTGATCGGGTGTATGAGGTGCACGACAAGTCCGCCGGTACGCGGCTCGTTGTCGTCGAAGCGAAAGGTGGGGTTTCTCCGGAGCTCGGATCGCGGCGGGTCGCCAAGGGCGTGGCGCAGCAGGGATCGAAGGAGTACCTGAAAGACATCATTGCCCAGATGAAGAAGTCGCCCGATCCGAAGATCCGGGCAGTCGCCCAGCGTCTAGACGACATGAATACAACGGAACAACTGGCCTACTTCGAGGCGAAGTTCAACGTCAGTCCGAGCGGCGGCGCCAAGGGAATCAAACTCGAGGAGTTCGATATCTATGACTGACTCAGGTGATCGCAAACACCACTACTACGACTACTATGGTGATCGCTCAGAGGCTGAGGCAGATGTTGCTCGTACTTCCCGTAGTTGCGCCAAGATTGCACGCGATGAAGAGCCGCACCGACATCTCGACTCACTAGCGAGCATCGCTGAGTCTTGGGCGTGGTGGCTGACACCGCTCGGCGACAGGAAGCTCCGACGCGCGCTCGACCTGTGGGGCGAAGCGCTTGTTGGGCACTTCAGAATGGCGTGTGCAGAGCCAGGTGACCAGCTCACCGTCACGCTTGGCGGCAAACCGGTGGCCGCCATCGGTAAAGGGCCGGACAGCACGAGCCACGCTGGACGGTGGGGCGATGCGTTCCTGATCTGTGCCATCTCGCGGAATCATCGCGGGCTCGACGAGCTGTGCCGCGTTCCCGAGGCTGTGTTTGGCGGCTCGGTCGTGAACGGTCGGGAGCGCTTCTCCACCGACGAGTGGGTCGTTCATCTGGCCCGCGCGCTTCGCGCGATGTGGACACGCTCAGAGCAGGCAGGAGATCACCTGGTGGCGGCCCTCGAAGCGACGGATCCGGGGCGCACGAACTTCGGCGAGTTCGAATCCCGGGTGCTGGACCTCGAAGTGCCGCTGATGGAGCTGATGCTGCGCCTACTCGAACGTGACGAGCGAGCGTTCAACGAGGCGTATGACAAGGCGCTGGGTCTGCATCGTCGCTACTTCACCATCCCGGAGCGCCTGCATGATCCCGAAGGCTTCCTGGCTATCCGTCCGCTGTCCATGGCGTGCTTGGCGCACGACATCGGCATGCACATCGAGCGGGATTCCCCCTACGCCCCTCTGTGGCTCATCCAGGAGGCAGAAGAGTAGCGGCCGAGCGCCCCTAGCTTCCGCGCCGAACCAACAGGAGAACGCTGCATGGTCGAACATGGACTAGCGATGGTGCCGAAGTATCTCCATGACATCGACAGCCGAGGCAACACTGTCCTCACGGAGGACACTTCGGCACGGCGACGGCGTAGTCGCCCGAGAGCGTGCAGCTTCCGGAAGTAGACGTGTAGCAGACGCAAGAGTCCGTACCGAGGGACAGCTGGCAGCACTGGGGGCCCGGCAACGCCGAGCAATCAGCGTCGGGGTATGAACCGTTGACTAGGCACACGCAGTTGTTGCCGGACATCGTGCATCCCCACTTGTAGGAGATTGGCGGTCCGTTGCTCGAAAGCACCGTCCCCGGAGTAGGACACGTGGGGACAACCTCACTGCTGTGCGCGGCCGCGTATTGCTCGCACGTCGCGTTGTCGGGCGCGGGTGAGCAATTGCATTCGTAGACGAACTCCGACAGGTAGTGGATGCAACACGGCCCCGCGTTCGCGCAGGTGTCAGATGCATAGCCCAAGTCTTCCTCGCAGTAGCAGAGCCCCCCGCTCACTTGTGCGCAGGTGACCGTTGGCGTGCCACCACTGCCTCCGACCGCGCCACTACCGCCCACCGCACCGCTGCCTCCGACCGCGCCGCTACCTCCGGCGCCGCCGCCGCCACTCACGGCGCCACTCCCGCCGCTGGAGGTCGGCACGCAGGTGCCGCTCGAGTCACAGCTGGAGCCGGCGGGGCAGACGCCGCCATCTGCGCAGCTTGCCGCACCGCCGCCACCGCCGCTGGAGCTGCACCCCACGGCCAAGACCAACGCCACGAGCCACCCGGAATATCGCCTCCCCATGGCGCGGAACCATAGTCACTCCGCCGCTCTACGCAAGCCGCGTTACTGTTGGAGCAGCCAGTAGCACTCTGTTGGGCACTGCGACGCCCAGCACTCGTAGATGGGCTGAAACTGCGGCTTGGGACTGGAGCATGCGCTGCACTTCTGATCCACGCAGGGAAGGCCCAGGTTGTCGCAGCGGGCCAAGTAGCAGCCCAGCAAGTCCCTGCAGCTTTGGTCGGCAAGGCAGCTGTTGATCGGCGCACAGCAGTTCTTGTTGGAGCAATCCTGGCAATTCCCGGCGTCAATGAAGACTTGGTCGCAGGTCGAGCCGAACTCCGTGGCCGGATCGCACGCGACCGGAGCTCCGCCACTGCCGCCCACCGCGCCACTACCTCCCACCGCACCGCTGCCTCCGACCGCGCCGCTACCTCCGGCGCCGCCGCCGCCACTCACGGCGCCACTCCCGCCGCTGGAGGTCGGCACGCAGGTGCCGCTCGAGTCACAGCTGGAGCCGGCGGGGCAGACGCCGCCATCTGCGCAGCTTGCCGCACCGCCGCCACCGCCGCTGGAGCTGCACCCCACCGCCAAGACCAACGCCACGAGCCACCCGGAATATCGCCTCCCCATGGCGCGGAACCATAGTCACTCCGCCGCTCTACGCAACCTCCGAGCTCGAAACGGATACCACATCTGTCGCAGGAGCCCGTCGGGTAGACGCTCCCCCGCCACGCCAAAGCGCTCCGGTCCTTCGCTCGGCAAATGGAAGGTTCCGAACACCAGATCGAGCACCGGGAACAGGCCGGCGAAGTTCTTGCCCATGCCGCGCTCGTCCGCGCTGTGGTGCCAACGGTGAAACGCCGGGCTGGCAACCAGGTAGCGCAGCGGACCGAAGGGCACGCGCACGTTGGCGTGCAAGAACAAGCCGTACAGCGTGAGCAACGGTCCCACGGTTCCCAGCACCTTCACGTCGAAGCCAAAGGGGATCAGCAGCAGCACCAAGAGGAAGCGCGAGATGGCCGCGTTGACCGGATGCACTCGCGCCGACGATAGCCAGTCCAGGTCTTCAGACGAATGGTGCACCGCATGAAAGCGCCACAGCGTGCGGAAGCGATGGAAGCCGCGGTGGGTCCAGTAGCCGATGAAGTCCGCCAGGAACAGGCCGACCACCAGCTGGACCAAGACCGGCAGCTCACGCATCAGCGTGCGCTCCTGGATGTACGCCTGAACCGCGCCCGGGCGCATCTGGTATCCCGCGACCAGCGCCGACAGCACCAGTGCCACCACCGCCGCCAACGTGCCCACGGGCCGCGTCACCACCCCGGTGAAAAAGAAGTACGCGACGTCGGTCTTGCTGTCCCGCCGCCAGCGCGGCTGCGTGCGCGCCGGACGCAGCGTTTCCAGCGTGAAGAACACGCCCGAAAGCAGCCACAAGCCGACGGCGATGCCGAGAAGCTTTCCCATCGCTCTCCGTGAGACTCCCTCGAGCCGGCCCCGATTCAAGTCCCGTTTTTCGATTTCCATGTCGGTCCGCCGCGGTACCTCGCGCCCCGGACCCTCTCTGATACCCTGCGCCGGTGACTGCACTCCCCGCAAGCGTCGTCGAGGTCGGCCCCGGACTGTGGAACATCCGCGGCTCTTACAAGATCGCCGGAGTCATCCAGCTCGGCACCCAGTGCTCCCTGGTCGAGCGCGGCAGCGGCAGCTTCGTCTTCCTCGACACCTGCGATCTGTCCGACGCCACCCGGCAGTGGCTTCTCGAAAGGACCGGCAACGGCAAGCGCGTCGAGGCCATCCTGAACCTGCATCCGTTCCACACGGTGTATGTCCAGGCGCAGCACGAGGTCTTTCCGGAAGCGAAGCTCTACGGCACCGCCCGCCACGCGGCCCGGCTGTCGGAGTTGCCGTGGCAAGAGCTGCGCACGGAAGACGAAGCGCTGCACCGTCTGTTCGCCGACGACCTCACCTTCTCGGTCCCGCGCGGCGTGGACTTCATTCCCGAGGACGAGAACCTCCACTTTGCGTCGGTGCTCGCCTTCCACGCTCGCAGCAAGACGCTGCACGTGGACGACACCCTGGTGTGGCTTCGCCTGCCGTGGCTGCTTCGGGCGTTCGTGCGCCCCGAGGTCGCCTTCCATTTCACACTGCCCAAGGTGCTCGAGCGGCGCGCCGGCGCCGTGAAGGACTTCCGCGCCTGGGCCAAAGAGCTCGTGGAGCAGAGCCGCGGCATCGAGAACCTGTGCGCCGCGCATCTCGGAAATCTCCTCGCCCGCGACAACGACGGACCGCCCCTCAGCGAGCGCATCGAGCGGGCCCTCGGCAAGGTCGAAGGCAAGCTCGCCGCCCACGAAGCCAAGTTCGGCTGAGCGTCAGTACATCCCGATACCGCGCACCGCGGGCTCGGCCAGCGCGGCGCCCAGGGGGCGCGGGCCGTCGGCGGCCCAGTGCTCGTGGAAAGCGTCCCGCAGCACCAGCTCCGCGAGCTTGCCGCGTGGAGAAAAGCCCCACTCCGCTTCTTGCGACGTGTCGTCGGGATCCGCATACACACGCCACACGAAGAAGCCAGCGAAGCTCGGCTCGTCCATCAGCGGAGAGAGGAGCGCGGCGTAGGCTTCCGCCTGCGCGCGTTGGTCCACCGTCACGCCCTTCATCTCGTCGGGCCACTCCCACGGCTTCACGGCGGGGTTCGGTCGCGTGGTGTAGCCGAACTCGGTGAACATCACCGGCTTGTTCCAGCTCTTGCCGAGCGCGTGCACCTCTGCCGCCACTTTCTTGCCGCCCTCCACGAGCTCGGAGAACGACGCGCCGTCGTGATCCGCCAGCGGGTAAAAGGCATTGATGCCGATGACGTCGAGCTGCCCCAAGATCACGGTGCGATCCACGTCGTCCCAGTTCGCGGCATAGGTCAAGAGACCGGGGTACACCTTGCGCACGTCTTCGACGATGGCGGAGAAGCTCGGCGCACGGCGCGTGGTCACCCAGCTCCGGAGCTCCACCCCCACGCTGAGCATCTCCACATCCGCCTCTGCCGCCACCTTCGCCCAGCCCAGCAAGAACTCGCGATAGCTCGCGGCCCAGCGCGCCCAGCCTTCGTCGCTTCCGGGATCGATCTCCGCGCGCCAGCCCCCGGTCTCCACCCACAGGTGAGGCACCAGGAGCACGTTGAGGCCTTCCGCGTGGGCCTGCTCCACCGCGCGCTTCACGGCGCGCGTGTTGTCTTCGTAGGCTGCCTCGAACGTGGGCGACACTCCGCTCGGTTTCAGATCCCACACGCGGCCGAAGGGCGTGAGGCTCACCCAGGTGCCGCCCATGCGGCGCACCTCGGAGAACGTCCGCGCGCACGCCGCGGTGCCGTAGCCCTTGTCCGCGTGCAGCGCGTTCTCGATGGGCCCCACCGTCACGCCGCGGATGGCGCCGAAGCCACCGTCGCGAAAGCCGGTGGCGCGCGGCGGTAGATCTGCCGGCGTGGGTCGCGGTGCCGCCGTTGCCGGCAGCGCCACGCTCACCACCAGGGCCGCGAGCACGCGTTTCACGTCGAGAAGTCCTCGTCGCAAAGGTCGGCGATCTTCCCCCGCACCACATCCGCCCCGGCGGCGCGAAGCTCCGCTTCCGGATAGCTGTGGCCGACGGCGACGCAGCGGAGCCCCGCCGCCTTGGCCGCCTGCACGCCCGCGACGGAATCCTCGATCACGACGGCCTCGGTGCCGAGCCGAGCGAGCCCCAAGCGGTAGCCCTCGGGATCGGGCTTGCCCTCTTTCGTGTCCTCCGCGCTGATGACGAAGGCGACCAAGTCCCGGACACCGAGCACGTCGAGGCCCAGCTCGATCTCGTCCCGCAGGGCACCGGACACGATGCCCACCGGCCCCACGGCAGCTCGCCGGCGCACCCACTCCGCGGCGCCTTCGAACACGGAAAGCCCCGCTTCCGCTCGTGCGAGGTAAAGCGGCCGTTTGGCTTCCACCAGCCGGCGGACGTCTTCATCCGTGGGCGCGCGCCCGGCGTCCGACAGCATCGCGCGAAAGGCGCCCACGTCATCGAAGCCGATGTACCGCGACCAGTAGTCCGCCTCCTCCACCTTCACACCGAGGGGTGCGAGGGCATCGCGAAAGGCGGCCAGGTGAACGGCTTCGTCGTCCACCAAAACGCCGTTGTAATCGAACAAAGTCGCTGGGATCACTGCGCGCAAATGGGCCATTTTTGTCCGGCCTAAGCCGTGCTTGCACTCTTGGCCGGCTTGTGTCAGCTTGCCGGCGCTTTATACCGCGACTCGAGGCGTGGTTTCCCTTTCAGAAGTTCATTACCCATGAGTAAAGGCGACTTGTTGGAGATGGAGGGCGTCATTCAAGACGCCCTCGGCGGCGGGCAGTACACGATCAAGGTGGATCAGGGCGGAGCCATCGTGCGCGCCCAGCTCTCCGGTCGTATGCGCCGCCATCACATTCGCGTGCTGCCTGGAGATCGGGTGCGTGTCGCGGTCTCTCCGTACGACCTCACTCACGGGCTCATCGTCTACCGCGGCAAGTGACCTCGCGCACGGGGTGTGCGCTCGCGCTCCTGCTCGCTATCGCGAGCGCCTGCTCCCGTGAGGAGCACAAGGACACGAAGCCTTCTCCCAGCGAAAGGCCCGAGCTCGCGTCCTCCACGCCCCCGGAGCCGCCGCCCCAGCTCCTGTACCTGCCAGATGGCGGGGACATCGGGCCGCCGCGCGCGCCCGGACAGCAGGTGCTCCCAGGTCCTTGGGGGCACGTCGGCAGTCGCTGCCCGCCGGACATGGTGTCGGTGCACGAGTTCTGCATCGACCGCTACGAGGATTCGCTGATCGACACCGCCGACGGCCGCGAGATCTCGCCCTACTACCACCCCACTCGGTCCCAGACCCAAGCGTCCTACGGCCGCGCCCGCCGCGGCATGGGAGATGGCGGCACACTCCAGGGCCACACCATGGCGGTGCCCGAGCCCCCCACCTTCCAGCTCAAAGAAGACTTCTCCCCGCGCGCCGTCTCCAAGGGTGGCGTCGTCCCGAGCGGCTATCTCAATCTCACCGTCGCCGAGCTCGCCTGCAAGAACGCCGGCAAGCGCTTGTGCACCGAGGCGGAGTGGGTCACCGCCTGCAAGGGCGAGCAGGGCCGCCGCTTCCCCTACGGCGACGAATACGAAGCCGGTCGCTGCAACGTGTTCCGGGAAGCGCACCCCGCCATGGTGCTGTACGGCAACCCCAGCATCGGCCACCTGGATCCGCGCCTCAACAAGGTGCGCTCCCACGGCCGCCCGCTGCTGCGGGCCACCGGCGCCACGCCCGAGTGCAAGAGCATCTGGGGCAACGACGCCATCTACGACATGGTCGGCAACCTCGACGAATGGATCGACGACCCGGGCGGCGTGTTCGTCGGCGGCTTCTACTCGCGCAACACCAAAGCCGGCTGCGAGGCTCGCATCTCCGCCCACACGCCCCCGTACTTCGACTACAGCCTCGGCGTCCGCTGCTGCAAAACCCCCTGACCCGCCCTTTACATTTGTATGTTGGTCCGGCGCGATCCCCGTCGCGAACGGACGGCACGCCAGCCGCCGTGCGCCGGCGGCGCTAAGGACGGTCGAGCCACGCGAGCAAGTTGTCGATGCGGGCGGCAGCATCCAGACGCACCTCGCGGCCCTTCTTGGCGCGCCGCGGGTCGAGGACCAGGACGTCACCATCGGTGACGGCCGCGATCGCCCAGCGCCAACCGAACCGCTTTGCGTCGGCTTCCATCCGGTTCCAGTCTGTTTTCGAGAAGCGCAGCGGCAGGGCACGTCGCTTTACCTGGATTGCGAGCAGGTGGTGCCCACGCGTGGCCAGCAGATCGAAGGCGCCACGCGAGCCGCGCGACTGGTAGACGAGGTCGAAGCCGAGGCTCGCCAGGTGTTCTGCTGCCTCCCGCTCGCCCTCCTCGCCCAGCATCTGCATTGGAACGACACTGCCGCCGGGTCGGCGCCACGCGACCCACTGCGAGAACAGGGGATCGGTGATGCGCCAGCCGCCATCGTCGTTACGGCGAACCGAGTCTCCCAGCCGTTCGAGGTAGCGCAGCGTGGCTCCTGCGGTCGTACCGACTGCGCTGGCAACGTCCTTGACCCGCGTGTTGCCGAGCGATAGCGCCTCCAAGGTCGCCGCGAGCGTCGTCGAGCGCCCCACCAGACCGTCCCATTGACGGCCGAAGAACAGCGACAGGCGTCCAGCCCGAGCGAAGACGAGCTCCTGGATGGCCGCCTTGAGATCGTGGTCGTCGTAGGGAGGCGGCGAGGCGACCAGCGCTTCTCCAAGCATCTGAAGGTAGAACGGGTGCGTACCCAGAGTTTGGACCGCCCGCTCCGCAAGGGAGCGGGGGATCGGTCGGTCCGCGGGGCTACCTTCGGTGAGCAACCGGACGGCATGCTCTTCGTCGAAGACTCCAAGTTCCAGGACCGAGAAGTGCTGAAAGAACGGCGAGGCCTTCGAGCTCACCATTTCGAGCATCATCGACTGCTCCGATCCCGAAACCACGTAGGCCACACGGCGGTGGTGCTGCCAAACGGCCCGCACGATTGGAAATGGGTCCACGCCCTTTCGACCGGCACCGAGCTGAGCGAGCTCCTGAAACTCGTCGACGGCGACGACCAGCGGTCTGTCCATCACCTCCGCCACCAGCTCAGGCAGCTCCAGGCTGCGTCGCGCGAGCTCCGGACCGGCTAGCTCCGGCAATGCCACCAACGTCGAGCGAGCTCGTGGTGGCAAGCGCGCAAAGAGCTCTGTTCCCGAGACTGTCTCGCGCCACGCGTCGCGATCGTCCGCGAGTGCTTCGAACGACACTCCCGTCGAAGCGCCAGCCAGCTCATCGATCGCCCGAAGCGCGAGGTTTCTAAACACCTCCCAAGAGACCGGCGACCACTGGCTCACATCGAAGCTGACTACATGGAGCTTGCTGGCGTGCCGGCGAGCAAACTCCAGCACGAGACTGGTCTTGCCAACTTTCCGCGGGCCCAAGATCGCCAGCCAGCTCGGCTCACCGTTCGCCAGACGACGTGCGACCTGATCAAGCCTCTGGAGCTCCTCGGACCGGTTCTGAAATCCGGCTCCGATGATGGGGACGTTGCTCTGAAAGGCCACGAGCCCAGATTAGCCGTCCGGAACAAGGTTAGCAATATTGCTACTTAGCAATCTTGCTACTTAGCACTGTTGCCAACCTTGGGCGCGCCTCACCCAGTCCCTTGGCCTGCCTTCCCGTCGCGCACGGACGTCCTATCGCGTCACTTCACTGAGTGCGGCCAGGGAGCGGCGCCACCAGTCGCCGACGCGCTGTCCGGTCACCCTGTCCGGGAAGCCGTGGCGCGCGGCGTGTTTTTGCGGGATCTCGAGCCAGCCGAAGTGTTGGACGCTGACGCGCGTTTCGTCGCCCACCGCCTCGAACGTCACTTCCACGCGGGTGGTCCGCTCCGCATCTACGGATTCGGGCTTCCAGGTGAAGCCGAGGCGCTCGCCACGGCGCCACTCCGTGATGGTTCCGATCTCGTACACGCTGCCGTCCGCGAGGCGCGTGACGAGCTTGCCGCCCGCTTCGCCTTCGAAGGCGAGGGTCCCGTCGCCTTGGGAAGTGATCCGAAACAGGGGATCCGGTCGCCACCAGGCGGCGATCTCACGGGTAAAGACGTCGAAGGTGCGCTCCGGCGAAGCCTTCACGCGCAGGGCGACGAGCACGGAAGAGGTCACTTCCGCCCGCCTTTTTCGATGTGATCCTTGAGCGCCGTGAGCTGCCGCGCCCACAAGCGCTCCATGTCGTCGAGCCACTTCCTGAGATCCGCCAAGCCCGCCTCCTTCAGCGCGTACACGCGCACCCGCGCGTCGAACTCCGGATGCGTCGCCTCCACCAGGCCGCTCTGCTTCAGTACGCGCAAATGGCGGCTCATCGCGGGCGCCGTCAAGCCGAGCGCGTCCGCCAGCTCGCCGGCGCGCCGCGGGCGCTCGCTCAGGAGCTCCACGGCGCGCCGCCGCTGCGGATCGGCGAGCGCTGCGAGCCGTTCGTCCACGGCGGCGCGTTTCACTCGAACATCTCGGTCGTCAGGCCGCTTTCCTTGTCCCACTCCTCGGGCGTCACCTTCTTCACCGTCTGGCCGAAGGTCCAGATGTGGCCCTCGGGATCCTTCGCGCGGTAGGTGCGATCTCCATAGAACTGCGTCTCGGGCTCCATGATGATGACGGCGCCGGCCTTGCGCGCGCGCTCACAGTGGGCGTCGACGTCCTCGTCCATGTGCACGTGAACGGACTGGGTGTTCTTGCCGTCTAGCGAAGCCGGGCTCTTGTGCAGCTCGGACCACTCGCTACCGACCATGATCAGGCACTCGCGGTAACGCATCTCCGAGTGAGCGATGTTGCCGTCCTTGTCCGTCAAGATCATCGCCGGCTCGAAGCCGAAGGCCTCCTGAAGCCACCTGAGCGCGGCCTTGGGGTCCCGGTACGAGAGCGCCGAAGTGAGACTGTTCCGCTTGAATTCAGCCATCTGAGCTCCTTTCTATCCGCGACAATAATTAACCATATATAAAACTATATCGCCGATGTCCAGCCCTTCCCTGTCGAACGAGATCGAACAACTTCTGGCAGCGCCGCAGCGGGTTCCCGGTGATAGAAACGGAGACATGCTCAAGCACACGATGCTCGCCCCACTATCGCTGACGCTGCTGGTCGGATGCGGCAGCTCCTCCCACACCATGCTGACGCGCACCGCCGAGACCCCGGACAACCTCACTCGCGTCATGCGCGGCGGTTCTCGCTCCGGCTGCGACACGAGCGGCACTTACGACGGCTTTTCCGGAATCTTCGTCGACTGCAAGGACGGCCGCATGGTGGTCCACAAGCCCACTGGCAAGAACATGGACGCTCCGGGGGACCCGCTGGAAGTGACCTGCTTCGACGGTCTGTCGGATCCCGAGGTGTGCGAAGCGCTGTGGCAGAAGGTGCTGGCCGCTGGCAAAGCCAACTGCGAAACGGGCGAGACGGGACCCGGCTGCGGCGAGCTCAAGTGTACTGGCGCCGCCGACCAGCACTCGTGCAAGGACGTGCTGGAGTCGAGATAGCTCTCAGCCGCTGCTCTTCGCGCGGAAGTGGCGCGAAGCCCACCACAGGGACTTGCTCGGCTGGTTCCACGACGCCCAGGACGCGATGTCCCGCGTGTCCACCGTGGTGCGCCGTCCCGCTTCGTTGTTGTAGATGACGAACAGGAAGCCGTCGCAGGGCGTGGGGGTGAGCTCCTCCAGCTGCGAGACGTGCTCGTCCAAGAGCCAGCCCTGCAGTCGCAGGCTGGTCGGCATCCAACGCTGGGCGATGGGACGGCCGTCGTCGTCGAGCTCGAGCAGCGCCGGCGCCGCGCGCAGCACCTGGACGGCGATGGCGATGTCCGGCGCCGTGATCGCGCGGTGCCCATGCTCCGGCAGTCCGAAGATGCGCCGCGTGTCGATGTACAACGGTGGTCGCCGACCGATCACGTGAGAGATCGAACCCGTGCCCAGACTCGTGTTGGAGGCGTCGAAGTAGAGGCGGTCCCAGTTCGCGTCCCCCATCGCGCCGCGGATCGCGGTCCGCAGCCGGGACGCGTACTCGAACAAGATCTGTTGCTCTGGATGCGGCAGAGCAAAAATCCGCGGCTTGGCCACGAACCACTGCGCCACCTCTTGCCAGGTGCCCTGCACCAGGTCCCGGAGGCTCTGAAGCGTCACGAAGCCAGGGGGCATGAGCCCGCTACCATACGCAGGGATGCCATAGCGCACCGCGTCAAAGAAGATCCTTTCGCCGAATTGTGGGCGGATGTAGGTGCATGTCTTACCATAGCGAAGTGATGGGATTTCGCTGGAAAATCTCCCGACGCGACATCTGGCTCTGGGCAGTCATGGTTGCCCTTGGCGCCACGGCAACGGGCTGTGGCCATCCGGTCCAGCGCAAGCTCGAAGGCCGCTGGGTCGGCGAGGGGGTCGAGAACTTCGACGACCGGGACATGGCCGCAGCAACGGGCTGGGCCAAGGGTACGAGCATGGAGTTTTCGGGCTCCACGGTGACCGTGGCCATACCGGCAGAAGAGCCGCGATCGGGTCCGTACAAAGTGGTGAGCGTGCATCAGAGCGACGTGAACATTGCCGTCACGCGTTCGGATGGTGCGACGGACAAGGTGCACTTCAAGCTCGACGACGATCACGCCATGCGCTGGATGCTCGACGGCTCCCGCGCGATCGTGTTGCGCCGAGAAGACTGACGTCCGCGCGCAGCGTGGTTCCGCGCCGCCCCGACAACATCTTCCTGCAGCAGCTTGTCGGCCCGCCGCGGTAACACCGCGTTGCGCCGTCACGCAAGCGGTGGTGCGAGCTCCGCAAGGCGACTTCGCGCGCGCGCTTTCGTCCCTGACGACGCGTATGCTTTCAAGCTCAGTCGGTACAGCTCGGCGGCCTTGTTCTTGCGATGCAGCGAGAGGTGCGCTTCCGCAGCCCAGAACAAGCGCTCGCCGTCCGACTCGTGGTTCCAGGTGCGTCCCTTTCGGTGCGCTCGAAGGACCGCCAGGGCGCGGGAGGGCGAGAAGGTCGCCAGCAGCTCGATGATGAGCGAGTCGTGGGCATCGGTTCTCTCCAAGAATCGCTCGGCGTATGCACCAAATATTTCCCATGCCAGAGCAACCTCGCCTTGCGTCATCAGCTGTCTTGCCGTTTGGGCCAGCAACTCCGGCGCTGGGGGGAACTTGCGAATGTGCGGCAGCAACTGCGCGACGAGCTCCGGACGCGACGTGAGCGCCTGGACGCCAAGCACCAGGGGCAGGGTGAGCTCATTCAGCGGCTGCGGCGCGAAAGCCTGCTCCAGCTCGGCCAGCAGCAGGCCCGGCGGCACGGCAGTCAACCGCTCGAGAAAGGCGGCATCGCGCAGGAACGCGAAGCGGCCGGCGAGATCTACAGGCCCATCGTCGTACCAGGCCAACGCCACGAGATTCCTGATGCCACCGGCCGGAACGACCACGACGCGCATTGAATCCGCGAGCTCGGAGACGAACTGCATGACCTTAGTCGAGAAGGCTTCTCTTGTGTCGTGGCAGTAGGGGTGAAAGGTGACGATGTCGCCAGCATCGGTCAACGCCAAGAGGCAGCGCCCGCGGACCTGACCGAGGCTGTTTCGCGCGTAGAGCACGCGCTTGTTGATGTCGGCCGCGTTGGTCACTGCGGAGAAGAAATTGAAGGCACGGGGCGCCAGGCATGTCTCGAAGTACGCGCCCATCCGCAGGACTTCGAGGGGGTCGTCTTCCAGTGCCAAGGTGAGGGGATCGCTCTCGCCTCCAAAAGCCCGCGGTCCAATGCCGTCCACCCACGGGTCGACGTTCACGCCCCGGGCGCGCAGCTGCTCCAGGAAGCGACGATTCGCCGGGTGATCGCGCAAGTCCCACGGCCGTGAGCCACAGCGCACACGCAGCAGCTGCTGGCCGAGGGCGGAGAAGTCCGGGGGAAGCTCCGTCAAAGCGGCGACCAGAGCGAGGTTTCGCTCGCCATTGGCCCACTCGGGTCGCTGCGGCACACCCAGGAATTCAGCAAGGGCGACGTCGGTGCGTTCGGCCAGCTGGCGTTCCCATGCGTCGAAATCTGCCCGCTCTGCAGCGCGTTCCAACTTTGCGCGCAGTTTGTCCAGCTTGGATTGGCTCAGTCTGGGAGGGGCCCGGAGGCGCTGCTCCAGATTCGTGATCCTGCGCGCGATTCGAACGTCGTCGGCTCGATGCCGCAATGCCGCGAGCTCCGCCATCAGCTCGGAAGCTCGCGGCAAGTCGGTGCCCAGAAGCGCCACGGTGGCCTTCTCCGGTGCCTCGTGAGTCGCCGCCAAGCGCGCGATCGGTCCGTGTAGGGCTTCGGGATACTCCGCCGCCCAGGGCGGCGCACCGTGCGCCATCGCCCGCACGGGGGCGGGCAGATCTTTTCGGCGCTTCAGCAGCTCAATTCGCTGACCGGCGGCGACGAGACGGCGCACGTTGCCGTCGAGCAGCAAGCTTCGCAGGGAGGACAACCTACCTGCTTCGTCGAAGGCGCTCACAAGTCGCCCGAGGCCGCCCCGAAGAAGCCGGCGCTCGTCGTGCTCCAGCTCCAACAAACGCTCCACCACAGCGGCAAACTGCGCGGTGGCCTCGCCGGTTATCTGGATCGCTAGCCGACACGTGTCGTAGATGTCTCTATCCGCGAGGCGGGCCTGATGGAGCTCGAGAAACAGCTGCGCGGCGCGCTCGGGGCTCTTGGCGTGCTGGAGCAGAGGGATCAGGTTCTGTGCCATGCTCGCGTCGATCCCCGAGATGACCGTCCCGTGGATGTGGCGTAGGGCTTCGAAGAATCCGTGGAGCGATCGCTTGCTCGAGAGATTGGCCAGCAGCTCTCGGTCGAGCATGAAAGGCCAACGCGTCTCGGGCCGCAGGCTGTCCAGCCATGGACGCATCCAGCGCCGGGCCGAATGCGACCGACCATCGACCAGATACCTTCGCAGTGCATCGAGAAACGCCGTGAGCCGTGCCGGTTGCTCTTCCGCCCGCATTGCCCAGTGCATGAAGAAGAGGGTGGCGGCGCCGCGAGGGAGCTCTTGGGGAAGCTCGGCCAGCGTCAGAGTGGCGGCGCGGCAAGCGTGGCGCTGGATGGGGGCGGCGAGGGTCTCGATGCACCGGAAGTAGTCGCGTGCCTTGAGCGGGCGCGGTGTCTCGTTGCGCAGTTCCAAAATGGAACGAATGGCGGATGCCTTGCGCGCGTCGCTCCATTCGGCTCTCCCAATCCGCTGCGCCAGGCGCGATTGAGACGCGCGCTCCAGGGCGTCCCACCAGCCCCGCCAAGCGGACAGCAGCTCCTTGGGAGCGGAGATCTCGAAGGTCTCGAGGGCGCGCTTCGCGGTTCGGGTGTCTTGCGCGGTGGTCCAGGTCAGCCACTCCAGCAAAGGCCGCGCGAAAGGGGTCGCCCGCTGCTCCGGGAGAGGCTTCGGGCGCCTTGCGCGCAAGGCGCCGAGCACCGCTCCGGCATGCTCGTGCCCGCCTGAGAGCGGCGTGTCGTAGACCCGAGGATCCGCGAGCCAAGCCATCACGAGGTCCAGTCGCTGCGCACCGAGGCGAGCTGCCAGCCGCGTGAGCAGCACCGCCCACGCCCGCGTCTGCTCCAGGCCAACTTCACCTTGCAGCGCGACGAGGCTCTCGGCGTGACGCTGCACCCAAGCCAAGCTTGCGAGCACGCCGTCTTGCTCCACGGCGTGAACCCAGGAAAGGGCCGCCACGACCTGCTTCAAGGCGGGCTCGGCACTGACGACCTCGCGCGCCAGTGCACGCGGGTGGCGAGCGTACTGGCTCGGATCTTCAAAGAGATCCGCAGGCAGCGGCTTGCGCTCGTGGAGAGCGGCCTTGACGTGCGACAGGACTAGGTCGACGCGCCGTCTCCATAGCTCCGGGTCACCCACCAGCTTGGGGAGGACTCTCGGGAACTCCCGACGAAGCTCGTTCGCCGTGCGTTGAGCTCGGCTGACCTCACGGCGACCCAGCGTCACGGTCTGCAGGCCGCTTCCCGAGCGCTCGTCCGGTACGCACCAGCAGAGCGCGTCCCCCACCCGCGTGGTCGGATAGCCTGCCGTCCATCCCAAATGGCGACGCAGCACGAGCATGGCGCGCCCTGCTGCTGCCTTGTTCGAGGTTCCGGAGAGATGGGCGCGCACGTCGAGCCGAGCATAGCGTGATGTGCGGGACGCCGGCTGCGCGGAGCCACGTGACGAGGCTCATGCCGTGGCTCGACCTGGGTGGGGGCGCGCGTATCATCGGCTCGGGAAAGGAGTGGCCATGCGTTTTCTCCTCGTGGGGCCGGACCTCGAGTCCAATCTGTCACTGGGTTATCTGGCGTCTTCCCTGACGCGCGCTGGGCACGCCGCCGAGATCGTCGCGTTCTCGAGCACGGCGGACACCGCGGACGTGCTCTCTCGCTCGCGCGCGGCGGACGCCGTGGGGCTGTCTCTGTCGTTCCAGGTGCGGGCGCCGGAGTTCCTCGAGCTGGCCGCGGCGCTGAAGGCGCAGCGAGCGGAGCAGCCCGTCATCGGTGGCGGCCATTTCGCCTCCTGCGCCGCCGACGAGCTACTCCGCGACTACCCGGCCCTCGATCTCATCGTGCTCCACGAAGGCGAGCAGACCCTCGTGGAGCTGGCGGAGCTCGGTCCGGACCTCTTGGCGCGGGCGCACACCGTCGACGGCGTGGCGTTTCGCGGAGCTGGCGGTGCGCCGGCAAGGAGCGCGCTCCGCCCGGCCCTCGCGGACATCGACTCCTTGCCGCCGCCCGATCGTTCCGGCCCTGCGCGGCTGGTGGCTGGGGTGCCCACCGCGTACGTGATGGGCAGCCGCGGCTGCGTGCGGCGCTGCGACTACTGCTGCATCACCACCCTGCATCGCATGGCGCCGGGACCGCGCTTCCGTCGGCGCACGCCGAGCCGCGTGGTGGAGGAGCTGGCGGAGCTATACCATCGCCGGGGCGTTCGCCAGTTCGTGTTCCACGACGACAACTTCTTGGTCCCCTCGGCGCGCCAGAACGCGGAGCGCCTCGCGGAATTCGAGCAGGCCATCGAAGCTGCCGGCATGCGGGACATCGGCATCGTGATGAAGTGCGGTCCGCAAGATCTGGATCCCGCGTCGCTACGAACCCTGAAGCGCATGGGCTTGCTGCGCATCTTCATGGGCATCGAATCGGGCAGCCAATGCGGCCTGGATTCCATCGGCCGTCGGCAGACCACCGCGGATGCGGAACGCGCGCTCTCGCTGTGCGAAGAGCATGGGGTCTCTTCGCAGTACACCATGATCATCTTCAATCCAGAGGCCACCATCGAGTCGATGTTGGCGGATCTGGACTTCGTGCGGCGCCATCCTGCGCATCCGCTCAACTACTGCCGCGCGGAGCTGTACGCCGGAACGCCCCTCGAGCAGCGAATGCTCAGCGAGGGGCGCGCTCGGGGCAGCTACATGGCCCGCACCTACAGCTATCGCGACGAGCGCGTGGCGCGCGTGTGGCGCGTCGGGCGGGAGCTGTTCGCCGGCCGCTGTTGGGGTCGGGACGAGGTCTTGGGTCACGCCATCCGGCTGGACCATCAGCTTGCCGTGCTGAATCACTTCTACGACGGTCCCGTCGTAGAAGCGTTGGTGCGCGACTTCGCTGCCTGGCAGCTGGAGCTGAACCTCCAGACGGCGGCGCTGTTTCGCGAGCTCGTCATCGCGTGTGGAAGTGTGGAACGGGACGACGCGCCGAGCTTGCTCGACGCGGTGGCGTCCATTCGGACCCGGGAGGTGGCGACGCGAGCGGAGCATCGTGAGGCGATCTGCCGATTCCGTGAGCGCATCGGCGGCATCGTGGAACCCGTGATCCAGTACGCCGTCGCGGACCGTCCGCGGCCGAGCCGGATCCCGCGGCATGCCATGGCGCTGCTCGTGGCCGCCACGCTCATTGGCTGTGGCGGTGGCCAAATGCATCCGGATCCCGGCGTGGCCGAGGCAGCGCCTCCCCCCATCGACGAGCCCGAGCCGTTTCCCGGGGAGCACCCGGATGCCGGCACGACGCAGCCTCCTTTTCAGGACGACGACGGCGTGGCCGAGATGGCGCCGGAGCCGTACATCGAGGACGACGGAGTCGCTGAAGCGGCGCCGCCGCCGATCGACATCCAGAAACGTTGAGGGCGTAGTGTGGTGCCGCGCCGTCCCGACAAGATCTTCCAGCAGAAGCTTGTCGGCGCGGCGCGGTAACGTCGCGCCCCGGTCTCGCGTCAGGGGCCGAGCAGGATGCTGCGCGTGGTGCTCGCGCCGCTCTGGCTACGGCTCACACTGAGCTTCCGGGTCGCGTCGCGAGTACATTGCTCGACGGCGGGCGCGAGGGGCGGATCGAATCCGAGCGCGATGAGCTTGCCGTCGGCGCCGAAGTCGAGGGACGCACGGCTGCGCGCGGTGACACGCACGCCCGCCTGCTCACTGGTGTGCCTTGCAAAGCAGGACGTCACTGCGCCCGACACTCGATCGAGCGCCCCTTCGAGCTCGTTCACGCTGGGGCGCTCCGGCAGCTTGGCGACCGGCGGCGCGCCGCGCACCGGCTTCGGCGCGTCCGGCTCCGTTTCCGGCTCCACCGCTGCCGTCTTTGCGCGCGTGACCGTCCCGTCGTGGCCGTCGAGGGAAAAGCTGCCGCTATCTCCGGCGCCGAGCAGCCAGCCCTCGGTGTTCCCACGATGACCGGTGGGGCCCACCGCGACCACGCCTTCACGAACGGCGACCTCCGCGCGGTTCGTCCCGCGCTTCACGGTGAACTGGGTGCCATGCACGGCCACACGGGTGCCCTCGACCTCGATGGCGAAGCTCTCCGGCTTGGGGCTCGGTACCACCTTGCTGGAGACCTCGCCGGAAGTGAGCTTCACCGTGAGGTGCTGGCCGAGCTCCGCCACCTCTGCCTGGCTGCCCTGAGCCAGAGTCCAGGTGGCCTTGCCGGAGTGGGTGACCACGACGTCGTGTCCCTTGGCCTCGACCCGATCGCCAACGCGAAGCGTGGCGCCGTCGATCGTGGCGGCAGTAAACACGCGCGTCGGCGCCGCAGGACTTGACGCCTGTGGCGCCGACGCGGGTGAGCTTGGAGACAGGGCGCGCCAGCCGAAGATGGCGAGCGCTGCGGCGGCTGCCAGGGCGAGCGCGCCGGCCCAGGGGAAGCGCTGCGCGGGGAGCGGCTGGGCTTCCACCTTGGCCATGAGGGAACGCTCCATGCGGTCCCAATCCAGATCCGCCGTGGGCTCCTGCTTGAGGTCGTCCACCACACGGTCGAGTGCGTCGAGCTTGTCGTCGTGCTGTTCCATCACGTCCGCTCCTCTCGCACGCGAGAGCCGCGCTTTCGGCGGGGACGCGCGTCGCTATCGAGGCTATCCGCCAGGGCGGCCAAGCTGGGTTCCTCTCGCAGCATGTCGGCGAGCTCCTTGCGAGCATAGAACAACCGAGTGCGGACCGTGAGCACGGGAGCTCCCACCACCTCGGCGATCTCCGCTGCGGGCATTCCTTCCAGCTCGTGGAGGATGAAAACGGTGCGCTTCTTCTCGCTGATGCGCTCCAGCAGGCGTCCGAAGGCGGCGACGCGGGTACGTCGCGCGACCTGCTCGTCCGGCAGCGGGTCGTGATCCTCGGGCATGTGGCCTTCGGGCTGCTCCACCAGCACCGGGCGGCTCTTGGCGGCCCGGCGGTGCATCAAGACCACGTTCACGGTCACCCGATAGAGCCAGGTGGAGAAGCGGGCTTGGCCGCGGAAGTCCTTGATGCTGCGGTGCACCTGGAGGAACACCTCCTGGACCACGTCCTCCACGTCGGAGGTGCGGCCGCTCAGCATGCGTTGGACGAGACGAGCGACGTCGCTGCGATGCAGACGAAAGAGCTCTCGGAAGGCGACGGTGTCGCCTTCCTGGCAGCGCGCAACGAGCTCTTCGTCGAGAGCCAAGCGGAGGTTCCTAAGGGTCTGTCGGGACGCTGAAGGGGACGTAGCTACGGGGGGCCACGAGTGCTCCAGCGCCAGAGCTACGGCCTGCATCAGAGAGTTGGATGCGCGCCCGACCCCGGATTTTCATCTCGGCTCACAAGTTCCCGTATCTACGGGGAAAGCGGCCTAGAACAGGGCGCGGAGGTCGACCGCGTCCTTCTTCTTCTGCTCCAGGATGCGGTTGACTGCCCGCAGCAGGCGGGTCTTGCCGGGGCCAGAGAGCTTCTTGCCTTCCTTGGCCGCGTTGAGGAGCTGGGGCGTGACCGGACGACCGCTGCGGGGCTTCGGGGGAGCCTTCTTCTCCTCACCCTCTGCCGCCGGGGCGGATTCCGCGCCTCCCTGGCGCTTCTTCAGCTTGAGACGCCGATCTTCCGGCTTCAGCTGCTCCAGCCGATGGCTGACGGCCAGCAGGCGTCGGGGGTCGATCTTGTTGGCTTCCAGGAACTCCGCAAACTTCGTAGCCATGGTTCTCCGCTCGGTTTGATTGAAGGGCGCGGACGATAGCACCGGCCGGCGGGACCACAATCTTCTTTTCCCCCGGCTCCGGGTTCTGGAAAAGTGCCCCTGATGACCGCGGAAGACCGTCTTCTCGAGGCTGAAAAAATGATCCGGGGCCGCCGCCCCCAGAGCCCCCGAGTGGGGGTCGTGCTGGGCTCGGGACTGGGGGCCTTCGGGGATTCGCTCTCGGACCTCTCGAAGGTGCCCTACGCGGAGGTGCCCCACATGCCCCGCTCCACCGTGGTGGGGCACGCCGGCAACCTGTGCTTGGGCCGTGTGGGCGAGGTGGAGGTGGCGTGCCTGCAGGGGCGCGTCCACCTCTATGAAGGACACGACCTCGACACCGTCACCTTCGGGGTGAAGCTCCTGGCCCGGCTCGGATGTCGCGCGGTGATCCTCACCAACGCGGCCGGGGGCGTGAACACGGATTTCGCGCCGGGGGATCTGATGCTGATCACCGATCACCTGAACCTGACGGCCCAGAATCCCTTGGTAGGACCGAACCCGGAGGGCTTGCCGCGCTTTCCGGACATGACGCAGGCCTACGATGAGGACATCCTCGAGGCTGGGCGTCGCGCCGCGAAAGATGCCGGTTCGCCTCTGCGGGAGGGCGTGTACGCCGCGATGCTCGGCCCCAGCTACGAAACGCCCGCGGAGATCCGCATGCTGCGCACCCTGGGGGCCGACGCCGTGGGCATGAGCACCGTAGTGGAGGTGTTGGCCTTGCGTCACCGCGCAGTGCGCGTGGGGGCCATGAGCTGCATCACGAACCTGGCCGCCGGGATGTCCGGCGGTCTTCTGGATCACAAAGAGGTCGAAGAGGTGGCCACGCGAACGCGCGAACGCTTCGTGCGGGTGCTGGGCCGCTGGGTCGAGCTCACGGGGGGTCTCACATGATGGACATAAAGGATCTGATCGCGCCCGCGACGGCGGTGCAGCAGCACGCCCACGCGCCCTACTCCAAATTCCGAGTGGGCGCGGCCCTGCGCGCCGAGGACGGCAACGTATACGCGGGCTGCAACGTGGAAAACGCGAGCTACGGCGGAACGGTGTGCGCCGAGCGCTCCGCGGTTTCCGCCATGGTGGCCGCCGGCGCCCGGAAAATCCGCCAGATCGTGGTGGTCACGGACGCGGACGCGCCGGTCATGCCCTGCGGCATCTGCCGGCAGGTGCTGCTCGAGTTCGCGGACGACACCGAGGTGCTCGCCGTGTGCCCGAGCGGTGAGAAGCTCACGACCCTGGCCGCGCTCTTGCCGGAGCCCTTCGTTTTCGACAAATGACGACATCCAAGATCGTGCTGCGGGGCGCGACGGTAGTCACCTGCGACGAGCAGGACCGGGTGATCCGTGGCGACGTGCTCGTGTCCGGGGATCGCATCGAGGCCATCGGTCGCCTGGTGGTGCCTCGCGGGGCCAAGATCGTCGACGCCCGAGACCACGTGGTGATGCCCGGCCTGGTCATGGCGCACGTGCACCTGTGTCAGGCGTTGATGCGGGGCATGGCGGACGACATGCCCCTCTTGGACTGGCTGCGCACGCGCATCTGGCCGCTCGAGGCCGCCCACGACGAACGCTCGCTGCGGGTCAGCGCCCAGCTCGGACTGGCCGAGCTCCTGCGCGCGGGAACCACGGCGCTCTTGGATCTCGGCACCGTGCACCACCACGACGTGGTGTTCGATGCCTGCGCGCGGGCCGGCATCCGCGTGCTGGGCGGCAAGTCCCTGATGGACAGCGGACAGGGCGTGCCGCGCCGCTTGCGGCAGAGCACGCGCGAGAACCTGCGGGACGCCGAGCGGCTCTCGAAGACCTGGCATGGCAAGGCTTCGGGTCGCATTCACTACGCCTACATCCCTCGCTTCATCCTCTCCTGCTCCGAGGCGCTGGTGCGCGGTGCCCTCGAACGCGCAGAGAGCGAGGGCCGTGCCTTCCACACGCATGCCTCGGAGCACGCGGGAGAGCGTGAAGCCGTGCGCGCTGCGCTAGGCGCCGACGACGTGGTGGTGCTGCGCCGCTGGGGTATGCAGGGGCCGCACACGTCCATCGCGCACGCTGTGCAGCTGAGCGCGGGGCAGATCCGCGCCCTGGCTCGCGCCGAGACCCGTGTGGTCCATTGCCCCAGTGCCAACCTGAAGTTGGGCAGCGGCATCGCTCGCGTCGCCGCACTGCGCAAGGCTGGGGTGGTGGTGGGCCTCGGGCCAGATGGCGCGCCCTGCAACAACAACCTCGATCCCTGGGTGGAGATGCGTCACGCCGCCCTGATCAGCGCCGGGCGCTTCGGTCCGGGCGTGCTCGAAGCTCGAGACGTGCTCAGGATGGCCACCATCGACGGCGCCAAGGTGCTCGGGCTGGATCACGAAATCGGCAGTGTAGAGGTGGGCAAGCGTGCCGATCTGGTGGTGGTGCGCATGGACGACGTGCACGTGGCCCCCACCTGGGATCCGGTGAGCACCCTGGTCTACGCCACCCAGGCGCGCGACGTGCGGCACGTGCTGGTGGACGGACGCTTCCTGGTCCAGGACGGAGAGCTCACTACGCTGGACGCCGAGCGGGTGGCCGCCATGGCACGGCAACAAGCGCGTCGCTTGGCCCGTCGCGCTGGCGTTTGAGGCGTGGCACACTCGCCGGGTGAGCATCCCGCTCCTGCCGGAGATCCCGCCCGAGCTGGTGGTCTATGACCGCCCCTCGCCCTGTCCCTACTTGCCGGATCGCGTGGCGCGCTTGCCGCTGCGCCTGCCGGTGCGGCGGCTGAGCCCCAAGGAGCTCGAAGCGCGGCTCGCCGCTGGGGATCGCCGTCAAGGTCCGCTCTTGTATCGCACGGAGTGCCCGCGCTGCGCCGCGTGCGAGCCCATCCGCATTCCCGTCGCGGACTTCGAGCTGTCGCGCCGTCATCGTCGGGTGTTGTCGCGCGGCAACCGCGAGCTGCGCACGGAGATTGGTCGTCCGCACGTGGATGGTCGCCGCGTGTCCTTGTACAACGGGCACAAGGCCGGTCGCGGCTTGAGCGACGGCCAGGCGGCCATCGACCCTCAAGGCTACGAGGACTTCCTCGTGGACACCTGCTGCGACACCTTCGAGCTGCGCTACTTCCTCGGGGAAGAGCTGGTGGGCGTTGCCATCACGGACCGCAGCGATCAGGGATTGTCCGCGGTGTACTGCTACTACGACCCCGCGCACGCATCGCTCAGCATCGGCACTTACTCGATCTTGAAACAGCTCGAGCTGTGTCGCGAGCGCGCGCTGCCCTATCTCTATCTCGGCCTCTACATCGCCGACAGCCCGCACATGGTCTACAAGGGACAGTTCCGCCCTCACGAGCGCCTCTTGGAAGGCCGCTGGAAGCGCTTTTCCTGAGATTCTGTTGTCGGTCCGCCGCGGTTACCGCGCTTCACCAACACATGCGCGGCAAAGGGGACTCCTTCTTGCGATCGAGGCACTGGGTGATGCCGATCGAGAGCGAGACCTCGTGGGAACGGTCGGGATCCCAGTCGCTGCCCACGTGATAGACGTAGCGCGGCGTGAACACGAAGCCCCACTCGCCGTCGAACAGCACGGGCATCGAGACCTCGGGTCCGATGGGTAGCGTGGTGTCCGACCCTAGCGCGCTCCAGCTGTGGTCCACGCCGATGTACGCTCGGGGGACCACGGTGAGGCCGTCCGATTTGGGTTTCGTGGCGGGATAGCCCGCGGACACGGCGCCGCGCACCGCATGCAGCTTGGGCTGGGGGCCACCAGAGTGCGAGGTGTAGCTGACCTCTTCCGCGAGCACCATGCCGTCCAACGCCAAGCTCACCCCGCCGCCCGGGCTCTGGCGGTAGGACGCCACGCCCGAGAGCGTGGTGTAGCAGCCCGTGGTTCCGCTGAGGGCGACGGCGAAGAGGACTGGGCGGAGCGTCGTGGAGGCGATGCCATAGGGTACATCAGAGACGACGCGGAGGGGACGCGCGCGACGGGCATCGCGCCGGACCGACATGCTCTCGGAAGTCGAGTCAGTAGCCGTACAGCAGCTTCTGTCCGTTCCACACGGGCACCACGTCCGCCGGGTCCCCCGTGTCGTATCGGTTCTTGTCCGTGCCGGTGGCGGTGATGTTCGCGACGGCGAGGTGACCGGGGTAGAGGATCATGCGCGCCTTGGCGGGAAGGTCGCGGGTGAAGCGATTGCGAAGGATGGCGAGCCCCGAGATTGGCGTCATGGAGGATTTGACGTTGAGGATCGAGCCGGCGCTCGCGTCCTCGATGTAGAAACAGTTGTCCGTGAGCTCGGGGGGCGCGTCGTAGGTGCCGTTGTCCTGCGTGACCAGCACGGCGGAGGTGTGCCCGGCGTGCAGGCTGTTGCCGATGATGCTCACGGAGGTCAGGTTGCCTTCCACCTGGATGCAGTCGTTGTGTGAGCCGTCGGCATGCGAGGTGTCGGGCGGGTTGTCGTAGTGCACGAGGCCGTGGATGAAGTTGCCCTTGGCGATGGCGAACGAGCGCTGATTGACACCGGCCATCGAGATGCCATCGACAGTGCCGGAAATGTCGTTGCGCGACGCCGTGAATCCGGAGCCCTGGATGCCGTAGCCCTGGTAAAAGGATCGGTTGGCGGCGGGTACCTCGATGCGGTTGTGCTCGATGCTCACACCCGTGGCACCACTGGTCGCAACGAAGATTCCGCGGATGTCCGTCGTGGAAGCGGGCATGCGGATGACGCAATCGCGAACGACGACGTTCGGCGCCTTCACCACGATGCGTCCGTCGAGCAGCCGGCGTTCGTAGATCTGTCCGGGCGTAGCAAGGGTGATGACGCCGGAGTCGGGAGTCAGCTCGTTCAGAGCGACTCGAGGGCCTGTGAGGGCCGCCGTGGGGCAGGTCTTGCCGAGCACGAAGGGATCGCCACCGCCGCCTGCGCCGCCTGCGCCGCCCGCGCCGCCTCCGCCGCCCGCGCCGCCTGCGCCGCCTGCGCCGCCTCCGTCGGCCGTGCCGGCCGTGCCTCCGCCGCCGCCGGAACCGCCACCGCCGTTGCCAGCGGTTCCGCTGCCGCCAGCGGTTCCGCCGCTTCCGCCGGTTCCCGAAGAGCCGCCGCTAGCGCCCGCGTTCCCGCCGCTCGCGCTTCCCGCGTCCGCCGTCGGCGCGACGGCTTCGTCGTTCGAGCCACACGCCACACACAATAGAGCCGCTGCCAGCCATCGCATGACGACAATGTGTCTGCTGCTCCCGTCGCAGGGAAGTCCAACGAGCGCTGCAGCCCGAGAAATTAGGTCGTGTAATGTCGCGCGTGCTCCGCGAGGCCGCCGACGACGGAATGGAACGTGCGGTGGAGCACGACCGAATCGCCGAAACGCGCGCGGAGCTCCTGGCGCAAAGCGGCGAGCTGGGCGGTGCCGCCGGTGAGGCACACGCGCTCCACCTGGGTGCTGGAGACCCCAGCTCGCGCCAGGGTGTCGTCCATGCAGCCCACGATGCGTTGCACGACGTCGGCGCTCATAGTGGACAGCTCGTCTTGGCTCACGGTGTCGGTCACGTCGGCGTCAGGGTAGCGAAACTCGAAGGGCGCTTCGCCCGCGTCGGAGAGCGCGATCTTGGTCTGCTCGATGGCGCGGAAGATGGCGTAGCCCAGGCGATCTTCGCCCACGCAGATCAAGCGCTCCACGGCCTCGCGATCGGTCTCGGTCTCGCAGCCGTAGCGCACGCGGTCGAGGAGCTCCACGATGTCCTTGCGCTCGAGCAGCGCGGCGTCCGCGGGGGAGCACAAGGCTTCCACCAAGGGGCGGGGCATGGTCAAGAGGCTGTTGCCCAGCGGCACGCGGTAGCGAACGTTGGCGCCAAAGTGCGCGGCGATCTTGCCGCGCATCATGGCGCCGTCCACGGCGTCGCCGGCGGTGCTCACCCCACCGATGGCCAGCACGTCGCTCGGATCGTAGCCGTCGGGCCGGAGGCGGAGCACCGTGAAGTCCGAGGTGCCGGCGCCCAGATCCACGACCAGAGTCAGCTCTGGACCGTGTAGCGTGTGGCGGAAGTCCCGCGCGGCGGCCAGGGGCTCGGGGTACAGCTCGATGTCCTCGTAGCCGGCGATGCGTGCCGCCGCCGTCAGGCGCTCGGTGGCCGTCGCCTCCGCTTCGTCGTCCTCCGAGAAGCGCGCCGGGCGCCCCAGAACCACACGGCGTACGTCCGCGCCCGTGTGCCGATTGGCGCGGGTGCGCATCTCGCGGAGGAACACGCCGATCAGATCTTCGATGCCCATCAGCGTGCGATGGATGCGTGTGCCCCGGAAGCCGACGTCCGGCAGGTACTTCTTCACGGAGCGGAGCAGCCGACCGTGGGCGCCGGCACGAGAATACTCGCGGATGGCGTCGGCACCGAAGGACCAGCCGTCGTCCGGGGTGAAGAAGAGCACGCTCTTCAGCACGCTCGGGGTGTCGCTGTCGGGGGACAGCTCGGAGAGCTCACTCGTGCCGTCTGCCCGAACCACGGCCAGGAGCGAGTTGCTGGTGCCGAAATCTACGGCGTGGAGCACGGCGTTGGACATGCCTGGATTCAGCGCTTCGCGGACCCCATTTACAATCTGCCCCAAATGCGGTGAAGCTATCAGAGGCGTTTGTAAGACGCGGAATATCGAGCGCATCCCCGCCCGGGATTAGCGGGCAGACTTCCACGCCACAGCGCGTTTCTCGAAGCGAAGATAGCTGGGCCGCTTGCGAAGAGCACCCATCGCGTGCGGAGCGCTGAGCAGCTCGATGGCCATCTCGATACGGGTCGAGACCGGTGGCATCGGCTTGCCGAAGAAGCGGGTCTTGAGCGCCCGTCGATCGAACGCTCTCTCCGGTTCTCTTGGGAACTCGTCTCCGCGAACGCACAAGAGCCAAGTCTCCACGACTTGAACTGGGACAACGACGCAAGTCATTCCGCCGAGGGTCGACCATCGCGCCGGAATTGACGCCGTCAGCCAGCACTCCCTGCAGCGTACGTCGTCGTCGATGTCGAAGGGTGCGGGCGCGTGTCCCTCGTCGTGTTCTGGTCGTCGCTTCGCGCCGCCGTCGTTGTCGACCGCCAGCACTGCGTGGCGAATGCCCACCCGCGCCGCCGTCGCGAGGAACGCCGGGGCGAGCTTGACCACGGAGCGATTGCCGGTGAACGAGTAGTCACCCACCCAGCGCTCCACTGGTTGCGCCAGGATCTTCTCGAGCAGAAAGCGGTAGATCTCGCCGTCGTAGAGATCGTACTCGCTCGCGATGGCGACTCGTAGAGTCAAAAATTCGCTGCTTCGTTGAACGCGCCGTTCGCCAGCAGCTCACCGGGATCGGCCCGTGAAAGCGATTCTGCGAGGTCTTCGGCGTCCGAGAGCCGCCGGATCTTCGTTCCATCGGCCGCGCGATGGAGCAGCAATACCGAGTCCGGCTCGTCTCGGAACAGATTCAAGAGGGCGGGGGAGTGCGACGCCATGATGAACTGCGTGCGTCGCTCCCTCACCAGGGTTCGGAGCAGGTCCACGAAGTCGGCAAGACGCCGTGGGTGTATTCCGCGCTCCGGCTCCTCGATGAGCACGAGCGCGCCCTCCGGGGCGGATAGCGCGTGAGCAACGAGACCGGCGAACACCAGAACGCCGTCTGAAACCTGAGTCGAGTCGAAGCGCTCACCGTCGCGTTGCTTGAAGAGGAGCCTGACCTGACCGTTCTCTGCGGGCTGGGCCAGGACTTGACTCATCTCTGGAAGACACTTCTGGATGATCTCGTCGAACTGCGCCATGCGCTCGGGGAACTCCATGCGCCAACCGGCGACGACGGCGGCGAGATTCGAACCGTCCTCCGCCAGGTCGACACTCTGTTGAGTGAAAGACCGCTGGCGTAGACTCGTGACACTCAAGTGCACCACGCGCGCGCTCAACGCGGGGAGGATGAGCTGACGGACTGCGTGCATGGACTTACTCTCGTGCCTCCTTGTCACGGCGTAGGCGGCGAGGCTGCGCTCGGGGCTGAGCATGGTCCCGTCGATATCTGCCGAGCCCGGCTTGCCGGGCCAGACATTCTTGAGTGCTTCCGCTCCGTCGACAGCCACCCGCTCTGTCCATCCGCCGGCGGGTTGCGCCCTCAAAGTCCAGGATGCCTTCCGCGGCTGAGCTTCCGCGGGAGACAATCTGACACAGGCGTCCCACTCGACCCGCAGCGATCCGTCTCCGGTTGCCGGTCGATGGAAGTCCGACGCCGATACCCCGCCTTCTCCTCGCACCACGTCGACGAAGCTGAGGAAGTTCGACTTGCCGGAGTTGTTGGCGCCGACCAGAACCGTGATCGCCTCGAGCGGGGCGGCTTGGAGCGTTCCAAAGCTCTTGAAGTTCTGGAGCCGGACTTCCGTGATCATTGGCGGATCATAGCGCACTCCCCGCGCCCCTCGCGAAGCGTAGGGCGCGTCGCGTGGTTCCGCGCCGAACCAACCAACAAATGCCCTAAGACGCCCGCGGGATGGGGGCGCGACGGAAGGTGGGCGCCAGGCTCACGGCGGCAAACACGCTGAGGGCGACGAACACCCAGAACAGCGACTGCCAGCCCCAATGCGCGCTGACCCAGGGGACGGCAAGGCCTTGCAGTACGGCGCCGACGGAGCCCATTCCGTTCACGAAACCCGTGGCCATGGCTGCGGCGTGCGGTCCGCCGGCGTCTTGAGCGGCGGCACCGGAGATGAGCGCGTCGGGGCCGAACAGCGCGGCGCCGATGAGCGCCAGGCCGATCACGTTGGAGAGCGTGCTGTGGGCGTCGAGGCGCGTGTACAGGAGCACCGCTGCAGCCAGGGCGACGAGTGAGCCGCTGGCGAGCAGTGAGCGTGAGAAGTGGCGCAGGCGATCCGATGCGACACCAATGACAATCACGCCCACCACGCCGCCCACCTCGAAGGCTGTGGACACGTAGCCCGCATCTTCTTCACCGAAGCCGCGCGCTTTGGCCAGGAAGAACGGCAGCCAGAACAAGAGCGCGTAGCGGATGAACTTGATGGCGAAATAGCTGGTGCCGTAGCACCAGAGCACGGAGTTTCGGAGCACGGCGCGTTGGGCTGCCTGGCGCTCTCTGAGGGTAGGGGCGTCGGGGGGCTTGTCGGAGGTGGATTCTCCGTCGTGCGAAGGGCCGGCCTTCAAGAACCACAAGATGGCGAGGGCCACGATCACGATCCAGACGGCGGGGCCGAAGAAGCTCCAGCGCCAGCCGTAGAGACCGAGAAGCCGTGCAGCCAGGGCCGTGGCTGCGATGCCGCCCACCTGGTAGCAGGTGGCCCAGAACGCCATCACCGAGCCGCGGTTGCGCGGCGTGGTCCACTCCGCCATCGCGCGAGTGGTGCCCGGCCAGCCCGTGGATTGGGCGAAGCCGTTGATGCAAAACAGGATCGCGAAGAAGGCGGCGGTGCTCGACGCCCCGAAGGCGGCGCAGCACGCGGCGGACAGCAGCATGCCCCAGCCGATGAGCCGCCGCGCACCGATGCGATCCCCGAGGTAGCCGCTGGCAAACTGGCCGATGGAGTAGGCGACGAGATAGGCGGTGTCGATGGCGCCCAGGGTCGCAGTGGAGACTCCGAGCTGCTCTTGGATCGACTTCTTGGCGACGGAGAAGCCCTTGCGACCGGTGTAATAGGTGGCGTAGGCGAGCCAGGTCAGCCCCCACGCGATGTTGCGATCCCGCCGTTCGGACACGGCGCTACACGATCAAGCGCACGCCGCCGAGGTCGGCGAGGTTGTGCGGGAAGCGGTCGCCGGGGCAACCGATGAACATGTAGTTCTTGGGAACGTTGAGCCGTCCGCTGAGCTTGTCGATCAGATCCGGCCCGAAGCGGCCGCGAACGGCCACGAAGTCGATGCGGATTTCCGGAAAGATTTCGTCCAGCGTGCGGAGCTGCTCCGCGAGCTGCGGAGGGATCTTGGCTTCGTCGTCGTACACGTGGACGACGAGCAGATTGTTGGTGTGCTCGTTGTCGAGCACGTACTCGATGGCGCGGCGCAGGTTGGCCGGGCCATCCCCGCGAGTGAAGAACACGATCGCCTGGCTGTTGATGTCGTGGATCTTCCGCGTGGTCCAGTCCGCGACCTTGTCGTTGGCCTGGCGCACCTTTTCGTGGATGGCGCGCCCCATGTAGAGGAGCGCTTGCAGGATCTTCACACGCAGGAACATGAGCCCCACGGCGGTGACCGCGATGGAGAAGTAGATCAGAAAGATCACGGCCTGCTGGGAAGACTTGACGATGTTGCCGACCAAGGCAGTGCCCACCGCGACCATGGCGATGAGCACCGCGGGCCAGCTGGCACGCAGGTCCCTCGGCAAACGGCCGCGCTTGATGGCGAGCAGGCGGTTGCCCACGGCAAAGAGCATCATCACGCCCAAGAACGAGATGGTGTACACGCCGGCCAGCGTGCTGACGTCGCCCCTCGTGATGAACAAGATGGAGCAGCACAGCCCGAAGAAACCCACGATGATCCAGTGCGGCGTGCGGAAGCGGCGGTTCTCCGTGAGCAAGAACTGCGGCAAGCAGCGGTCCAGGCTCATGCGGCGCACCAGGCCGGTCACGCCCACGTAGCTGGTGAGCACGGCGCCGGACAACACCAACACCGCGTCCACGCTGACCCAGGTGCCCAGCCACTGACCCACGGAGCGGTGGCCCATCTCGCTGAGCAGCGCCGTCTGGTAGTTGCCGTAATGATCCACGGGGATCATGCCCAGGCCCAACAGGCAGATGGTGGGGTTGAACACGAAGACGGCGATCCACATGTTGCGCAGCGTCTTCGGGAACACGCCCGGCTTCTGCTCTTCGATGAAGTTGGCGGAGCTCTCGAAGCCGCTGATGCCCAACATGCCCGCGGCGAAGCCGAAGAACAGCGCCTTTTGCAGACCACCGGCGGGCGGGTGATGCCAGTTGGCGATCAGCGTGGAGAAGCCGTCCTTGTAGACGTACAGCGCTGCGGCGCCCGTGAGCAGCACCAGCGTGGAAATGTGCAGCACGAAGATCACCAGCGCGACGGCGGCGCTCTCGGTGATGCCGATGATGTTGAGCGCGGCGAACAGCGCGAGCAAGACCACCGTGCCGATCATGATTGGCGTGGCGTGAAACACGTGATGGGCGTAGTGCAGCGCCTCGTTGGCGCTGATCACCGCGGTGGCCACGTAGCTGAGCAGCGTGAGGC
Organism: Polyangiaceae bacterium; assembly: GCA_020633235.1. Lineage (NCBI taxonomy): Bacteria > Pseudomonadati > Myxococcota > Polyangiales > Polyangiaceae > Polyangiaceae bacterium. The sequence goes on from JACKEA010000004.1 coordinate 823,570, forward strand.
ATGCCGCCAAGGACGCCTTGCCCTTGCTCGTGGTGTTCAAGAGCACGTTGTACGCACCGCCGTTCAGCGGAAGGGCCGAGCCCACTTCGGTGTAGATGCGCCGGAACAGGTACAGAACCAGCCCTACGGTCGCCAGGGCGATGGGCGCGTACACCCCAGAAGAGAGGGTGCACAGCGCGGCCACGTACAGCACGCTGGAGGTGATGTCGTTGCCGCAAATGGCGGTAGCGCGCCACTGGCCGAGCTTGTTCTGGGGTGCGACGTGGTGCGTGTGACCGACCGACGGTGGCGATTGTTCGAGGTCGGTGATCTTGGTCGCGTGGCCCCAGCCGGCGAATACCCAAGGCCCGTTGGGCACGGGGGTGGTTCGATCCTTGTCCTCTTGGGCGGGGGCACCCAGATCCGTGTCCATGTCTCCGCCGATGGTGAGCTCGGAATCCGGCGGCGGCTCACTGGGGCGGGTGTGGGAGGATTTTTCGTCGGGGGGCGAGGGCCGATCGCTCGGCGCACCTCCGCCTTCCGAAGTTCGAGCCATTGTCGCGGACGCTACCGCTACCGCGTGATACGGGCAAGAGGAGTCGGATTTGCGCCGCGGGATTGACGTGCCAAAACCCGATCCGTGCGCGTCGTATCCCTGGCCTGTTCGAACACGGAGATCGTGTGTGCGCTCGGGCGTGCCGACTGGCTGGTCGGAGTGGACGACCATAGCGACCATCCAACGGACGTCGTCAGTCGTTTGCCGCGCGTGGGTCCGGACTTGGGGATCGACATCGAGCGTGTGCGCGCGCTCCGGCCGGACCTGGTGCTGGCGTCCTTGACGGTGCCCGGACACGAACGCATCGTCGAGGCCCTCGAGCGCGCGAAGCTGCCGTATTTAGCTCCCGAGCCGGTGTCCGTGGCGGATGTGTACCGGGACATCCAGGACATCGCGGGTCGGTTGGACGTCGAAGCGCGAGGGCGAGAGCTGGTGGCTGCCATGCGTCGAGAGCTGGACGCGACGCCGGAGCCGGCGCGGCCGGTGCGCGTGCTCGTGGAGTGGTGGCCCAAACCGGTGATCGTGCCGGGCCGGGACAGTTGGGTCACACAGCTCTTGAGCGCGGCCGGTGGCGAGAACCCATTTGGCGACCGTACGGTCAAGAGCACGCCCATCGACGACCGGGAAGCGGTGGCGGCGGATCCCGACGCCATCGTGATCTCCTGGTGCGGCGTCAGGCCGGAGAAGTACCGCCCGGACGTGGTGCTGCGGCGACCCGCGTGGCAGGGCCTGCGCGCCGTGCGCGAGGGGCGCGTTCACTGCATTCCCGAGGCGTACCTCGGTCGCCCTGGGCCGCGGTTGGTGGACGGTGTGCGCGCTCTCCGCGCGCTGGTTCACGAGAGCTCGCGGGCTTCTGCTTCTTCGATCTGAGCCAGGGCGGCGGCCAGAGCGTCCTTCGCGCGCTCCAGCGAGCCCTTGTCGTCGTTCCACTTCGCGTGCGCCTTTTCCAAGCGAGCGCTCTCGGAGGCGAGCTTGTCCCGCGTCTCGGACAGGTCGGCCTTGGTCGCGGCCAGCGAGGCCTCCAGCGACGCAATGGTGGCTTCGCGTTGTTCGAGGGTCTCGCGCGCCGCGCTGAGCTCGCCCTCGCGCGCGGCGAGGCTGCTCTCGAGCGAGCCGATCTTTTCGTCGCGCTCCACGATCGTCTGATTGGCGGCGTCGCGTTCGCCGGTGCGCTGCTCGAGGTCCCCGCGCAGTCCGGCGATGGTTCCTTCGCGCGCGTCGATGGTCTCGTTGGCGGCCTCGAGCTCGCTGCTGCGATCGCGAAGGTCGCTCTCCAAGCTCGCGATCTTCGCGTCCCGCGAGGCTTCGCTGGCTTCCTTCGCCTGGCCCAGCTCTTCCAGGCTCTTCAGCGTGGCGTCCAGATCCGCCTTGGTGGAGTCGTGGGCTTCGGTCAGCCGCTGCACCTCCGCGGCGTGGGCCGCAGACAGCTCCGCTTCCCGGTCCGAAAGGCGTTGGGCGGCCGCTTCCTCGGCTTCCGCCAAGGTCTGCGCGTGCTCCGCCTTGAGCTTGTTCATCGCGTCTTCGTTGGCGCGATGCAGCGCGGCCATCTTCGAATCGAGCTCCTTCTTGAGCTCGGCTTCGCGCGTGGCAATGGCGTCGGCCTGCGCTTCCTCCGCGGCTTCTGCCGCTTCCGCGAGGGCTCGGGCCTTGTCTTCGGCGGCGGCCGTCTGGGCCTCTTCCACGGCGGCGGCCAGCGCCGCACGGCCCGCCTCTTCCGCGGCGGCCACGTCGGTTTGCCGCGTCTCTTCCGCGGCCTCCAGGGCTTCTTGCTTGTCCGCGCGCATGGACGCTTCTTTCGCGTCGCGCTGCGCAATCTCGTTCTCGTGCGCTTCCTTCAGCTCGCTGATTTCGCGACCGCGAGCCTCCAGATCACCCTGGAGCTTTTCGCTCTTGCGCTTGAAGTCGTCGGCGCGCTTGCTCGCCTGGTCCTTGTCTGCGCGGACGGCTTCCAGGTTCCGCTGCGCATCGAGGTTTTCCTTCTCGAGCTCCAGGATTCTGTCGTTCAGATCGGCCTTCTCACGCTCCAGGCCGATGTTGCCGTCGCGCAGGCCGATGAGCTCCTTGTCCTTGGTGGTGAGCTGGTCGCGCAGGTCGAGCAGCTCCTTGTCCTTCCGGTTCAGGGCCTCTCGCAGGTCCAAGAATTCCCGAGCGGAGCCGCCGCCGCCCTTGCTGCCGGCTGCCGCCTTGGCCTTGGCCTCGTCCAGCTCCCGCTGCAGGCGCTGGACCTCCGCGTCCTTGCCGGCCTCCCGCTTGGAGTTGTCTTCCAGCTCCGTCAGGCGGGAACGAGCGGCCTTCAGCTCCGCCTCTAGCTCCGTCGCGCGGGCCTTGTGCTTCTCGACTTCTTCCTTGAGCCGGGCGTCGCCGCCGCCGCTCGCGGCGGGCCGTGGTGGGACCGAGTCCTTGGGCCGCACCGATTCCTTCACGGGTTCCGGCTCGGCCTCTTCGGCTTCCGGTTCGGGCTCGGGCTCGGGCTCGGGTTCGGGCTCCGGCTCGGGCGCCGGCTCGGGGGATTCGAGCAACGCGTCGAAGGCCTGCTCCGTGAAGTCGTCGACCTCCTCGTCGACCACTTCGTCGTCATCCACCGCCACGGGCGGCTCGCTCTCGAGCGCCGGGGCGGCTTCCTCTTCTTCGTCGTCCAGCGGTTCGGCATCGTCGATCACGATGTCGTCGTCGATGACGATGGCCTCCTCGCTCACCGGCGGCACCGTCATCCCGGCCGGCACTTCCACGAAGGCCCGCGCTCGGTCCATCAGGTCGGAGAACGGGATCGGCTTGTGGACGTAGTCTTCCGCGTGGGTGCGCAGCCGCCGGTGCTGATCGAACGTCTCCTCGGTGGAATCGCTGCTCATGATGATGAGCGGCACGTTCTTCAACGCCGGATCGCGCTTGAGCTTGTTGCACACGGAGAAGCCGTTCATCCGCGGCAGCTCGATGCTGAGCAGGATGAGATCGGGCTTGTCGCTGGCCGCCGACTGCAGACCGACATTGGCGTCGTCCACCATGGTCGGTTGGCACCCGAGCGCGTTCAGTCCGTTTTCCAGCTCGCTTGCAAAGGCTGGATCCGCTTCGAAGACCAGTACCTTGAGGGACATCGGCTGTACTCGGCTAGATGGGGAGGGGACGCGCGGCGCGTCAGGGCAGGTAGAGAGGCGGGAGGCCTACGATATCGGGCACTTGTAGAGGGGTCAAACCCGCTGACCCCGGGCAGCCTTTTCCGCGAGCCCCCCAACGCCCTCGCGGCTTGCCAGCACTTCGATAACCGACCGTAGGGCCACACCACGGGAACGCAGTCCAACGAGCACGTGATAGAGGAGATCGGCGGCTTCGCTGGCCACCCGTTCATCGGTTTCTTCGGCGATGGCCCGCGTCAGCTCTTCGGCTTCTTCTCGGATCTTCGCTCCGATCTTGGCAGGGCCGCCGGTGAGCAGCTTCTTGGTGTAGCTCTCGCTTCCGCCGCTCTCCTGACGCTCCATCAGGGTGCGCTCGAGCTGCCACAGCTGGGGCGACTCCGGCGTCACCTCGCGTTCGTCGAGACGCTCGAAGAAACAGCTCTCACGACCCGTATGGCAGCTGGGCCCCTCGGGATCGACCGACAGCAGCAGCGTGTCGCCATCGCAATCCACCGTGATGGCCGCCACCCGGAGGCGATGGCCGCTCGTCTCCCCCTTGGTCCAGAGCTGCTGTCGAGAGCGACTAAAGAAGGTGGCAAACCCCGTCTCGCGGGTCCGCTCCAGCGCCTCGAGGTTCATCCAAGCCACCATGCGGACCTGGCCGGTGAGTCGGTCCTGGGCGACGGCGGTGATCAAGCCCCGGTCGTCGAGCTTCAGCTTTCGCACCGGCACGACGTTACCAGGCATCTTCCGGGGGATGTTGGTCCGCCGCGGAACCGGGGGGCACGCCCCCCATGGTGACGGATATCAATGGGGGCGGGCTACCCCATTTGTCGGCAGAAACACGCGAAAAACCACTGAAAAAGCCCTTGGCGCGGTTCCTGCTCTCTGTTCCGCCGGCACTTCTGCCATCCGCGCTCGGAGGAGAGATACACCATGGCACGCACCACCCCGCGATCCCGCATTCTCGGTGCCTTGATGCTGCCGGTTTTGGCGGCGGTCGGCTTGTCCTCGGCCAGCTGCTCCAGCAGCAGCGAGGAAGACCGCAATACCTCGATTCAGGACGTCAAGAAGATCGTCTACGCCGTTCGGCAGCACACCGTCGTCAACGGACAGGACGTTCAGATCAACGTCGCCGGCGGGATGGGACAGGTGTTCGAGTATCTGCGCTACGTGCCGGGTGCTCGCCTCGAGGTGAAGGACCTCGCTACCGGCGGGGTCGAGAACATCATCGAGGACTTCCCCAAGGCGGACATCGCCAACCTCGACGTGTCCTTCGATGCCACGAAGGTCGTCTTCTCCATGAAGCAAAACGGGGACGATGCCTACCACATCTACTGGTCCAGTCTGACCCGCGGGGACAACGGCAAATTCGACATCCACCAGCTCACCTTCGGCTCGGCGGATGACATCGACCCAGTGTACCTGGCAGGGGACAAGGTCGCCTTCGTGACCAACGAAGGTTACACGGAGATGGGTACCCGAGCGGACGAGTACAACCACTCTCGTCAGGCGACGCAGATCGCGACCATCACGCTTCAGGGTGGCGACGCAGATCGCAAGCTCTGCTCACAGAACCTCTCGAACAGCTTCAATCTGTTCTCCATGGCGGACGGCAAGGTCGGATTCTCCCGGTGGGAGCACCTCGGCCCGACCAACGACATGAAGACGTTCGCCATGAACCCCGACTGCACGCAGATGGTTGCCATCGGTGGGCAGCACGGAAAGCCGGGCAACTCGCTGTTCGAGCTGTCGGAAACGAACACTCCCAACGTGTTCCTCGGCATCATCACCGACCGCAAGGGGACCATCCAGGCGGGCACCATGGTGCGTATGGACGCCCGCTCCCCCGTCGACTCGTCGCGCTTTTTCGAGGAAGACGTCAAGTTCGACATGCTCACGCCCGCGGTTCCCACGGGGCGCGAGCCGTCGCCGGTGGGCCGCTATCGCAACCCGACCTCGCTGCCCGACGGGCGCATCATGGTCTCGTGGGCGAAGGGCTTCGTGAACGAGCTCGACGAGCTGTCCCTCACTCCACCGGATTTTGGCATCTACGTCTACAATCCGAAGACGCGGCAGAATCAGCTAGTCGTCAACTACGAGGACAGCTGGGAGCTGTACGCCAAGCCGGTCGTCAAGCGGGCGGAGCCGCCGATCTTGGCTTCCGTCCAGAACACGACGGACTCCAGCGTACCGACCATCTTCGGGTCCATCGACGTACGTGAGACGTCCCTGTACGCGCGCCACAAAAACACCGTTTCCGGTGCTCAGTTCGACAACACGCCCATGGACGAAGCCCTGAAGCAGACCAAGAAGGTGCGGATCATCGAGGGCTTCTCGAGCGAAGGCGCACCGGGCGTGACCATGTTCGGCCTCACGATGCACGAAGGCGCGGCCATCCTGGGTGAAGCCGATGTGTACGAAGACGGCTCCTGGCTCGCGGCGATCCCGCCCTACGTGCCGGTGCACTTGCAGCCGGTGGACGAATTCGACATGTCGATCCGCAGCCAGACGCTGTGGATCCAGGGCATGCCGGGTGAAGACCGGGTGTGCGGCGGCTGCCACGAGGACCGCTCCAAGCCCGTGCTGCCCGGCGGCCAAGCGCTCACCATTGCGGCCGGCAAGAAGGCGCAGGACTTCAACAGGCCGATCGGGGAGCGCACCGAGTTGCCTTGGTACAAGGCCAACCCGGGCTACGAGGCCAACGAGATCCAGGCGTTGCTCGATGCCAAGTGCGTGAACTGCCACAACCAGAGCACCAACGGCAACGGCCCGCAGGAGTTCTACGAGCTCACCACATCCAACGCGATCACTGGCACTACCGAGACGTACCAGATCCCGCGCATGGATCTGTCCGATCGGCCCATCACCGTGACCTACGACAACAAGGTGGACACTTACCCGGCGTCGTACGTGTCGATCTTCTACCCCGCGGCGCTGGACATGGTCATGGGCGACACCACCATCGTCGGCACCGTTCCCCCGGCCTGGGGCGATCCAGCCAACGCTCGCGGCAGCGCCCTCATCGAAAAGCTCAACATGACGTCCTCGCTGGATGCCAACAAGACGGCGTGGAAGCTGGGCGAGGCCTTCAGCAACCCGGATATCAAGGGCGGAACCCGCACGATGCACCCCGAGAACGTGGGCGTGACGCTGACCCGCGAAGAGCGCGCGATGCTGATTCGCGCCATCGACCTGGGCGGCCAGTACTACGCCCGCCAGAACACCGCCTTCCAGCCCAACCAGAACGATCCCGTCAAGGGTTCCGGTAGCCAGTACTGAGGCAGCGAGGAAATGGAGCAAGCCATGAAGCAGCGCAATCTTCGACACATCGTCCTCGGAGCCTTGGCCATCGGCGGCGCGACCTACCTCTCGAGTGGCGTCGCCGCGGCCGACACACCCATCAATCGCGCACCAGTCACCGGCTCGTACGCGAACCTCCCGGCAGACCAGATCGAGGAGCTCACGACGATCAAGCAGCTCAAAGCCATCGACGTGGGGACCACGGCACCAACGGAAATCTGGGGCCTGCTGGAAGGCGCAGAAAAGGTCGAGTGCCTCGACTGCATTCCCCAGATCTCGAAGCTCATGTACGACTCGCATTCTCGCACTCGCGAGATCGCTGCGTGGTGGCTGCGCAGGCGGATGCTCGGTGTGTTCGGGCCGGGTCAGGTCTACGAACAGACTCTGAACACGGTCACCGATCAGAGCAAGAGCGAGAAGTCTCGGGCGTACGCCGCGGAGGCCATCGGGGAGTTCCTGACCTATGCCGGTGTGCCGACCCTTGCTCAGGCGGCGGTGAACGACCCTTCCCCGCTGGTCCGCAAGTCCGCCGCCCATGCTCTCGGCCGTATCAACCACCAGGGCCCGAATGGTGAGCTTGGCCAGGCGATCGGCGATCCGGACGAAGGCGTGCGGCTGGAGGCACTTCAGAGCGCGGTAAAGGTCCACGTGTTCACCGACGTCCCTGCGGTCGTGGAGCGCGTCGGGGATTCATCGCCGCTGGTTCGCAAGCGCGCCGCGGAGGTGCTCGGCACGATGCGCGCCGAGGACGCGGTCGTGTCGCTCATCGCGATCACCAACCCGCAGAACGAACCCGAGCCGACGGTACGCGCCGCAGCGGTGGCCGCCCTCGGCAAGATCGCTGATCCTGCCGCCAAGGACGCGGTCACCGCAGCGTTGCAGGATCCGAATGGCTTCGTGCGCGATGCAGCGACGTTCGCCTCGCGTCGGCTCTGAGCAGGGACTGTGAAATGGGAGCCGGCCCGGGCTTCGGTGTGAACCGAAGCCCGGGCCGAATTGTTTGAAGAGGAACCGCCGACTTGATCAATGTCAGGTGCTAGACTTCGGTCCACCATGAAGAACGCCGTGCGAATCGCTTTGCCCCTCGCCGTGGTCGTTGGGCTCGCCGCTGGGTGCGGCAAGAAAGAAGAGACGGCCAAGACGACCTTCTACGAGCGGAAGATCTCGCCGGTGTTGGTCGGGTCTTGTGCCACGAGCCCCACGCAGTCGAGCTGTCACGTGGCCGCAGACGATCGCGGCAACGCGCTCGGCAATCTCAACGTGTCGAGCTACGACACCTTGAGCCTGCGCCGTGACCTGCTGATCAACTACGGGCCCTACGGCCTGCCGGACCTGCTGCTCAAGGTGGTGCCCGCCTTCGATCTCCAGCTCACCGCCTGGGACGGCACCTCCGAGGTCATCACCACGGACGTCGCCCACGCCGGCGGCTCGCTCCTGGATTTTACGAGCGTTTCCTACAATCAGCTCGCCCGGTGGATCGAAAATGGCGCGGCGGAGAACAACGCGCCGGCGAAGCCAAAGCAGCCGGAGCTCACGCCCTGCACCGAGTCCGTGGGCACGGATCCGAACTTCGACCCCAACGTGGATCCGGGCACGCCGGACTACGGTCAGTTCGTCCAAGAAGTGAACCCGGTGTTGGGGCAGCAGTGCGCCGCGGGCAACTGCCACGGCAGCGGCGCCAACTCACTGTACCTCACCTGCGGCAAGTCGCCGGAGCAGAAGCGCTGGAACTACTTCGTCGCCAGCGACTACGTGTCCACGGACGCGCCGGCCAGCGAGATCTTGCGACGCGCCCTCGACCCAGCCCAGGGCGGCACCTATCACGAAGGTGGCGTGATCTTCACGAGCACCTCGGACGACGGCTACAAGGTGCTCTTGAACTGGGCCGTGGCGCGCGGTGGGCCGAACGCCGTACCCACCGACGCGGGCTTCGACATGTTCGCCAAGCGCGTGCAGCCCATGTTGGTGAAACGCGGCTGCATGCAGATCCAGTGTCACTCCGCGTCCATCTTCCACGACTATCGCCTGCGAGGCGGCAGCGGTGGGCACTTCGGCTTGCCCGCGACGCGGCGCAACTACGAGCTGACGCTGGAGCAGGTTTCGTTGGAGTCTCCGGACCCCAACGCCAGTCGCATCATCCGCAAGAACCTGCAGGCGCCGGGCGGCGCTGGCATTCTCCACCGCGGCGGTTCGCTCTTCGCCCAAGATGGCGACCCCTCGCAGTGCGATCTCGTGGCGGCGGAGACCGGGCCGCTGAACGACCAGAAGGAATACTGCGTCATCGTCGCTTGGCTCGAGAAGGAGCGACAGGCGCGCATGGCAGGCGCCGTTCCGCTTTCCAGCGTCGTGTACGTGAAGCGTCCGCCGGCCTCCGGCAAGGACGTGCCGCAGGACTACGGCAGCTACAATCCCGGCGCAGATCTGATGCAGACGCCGGTGAGCATGGACGCCGCCGGCGACATCACCAGCGGTGGTGGGGGGACCAGCCTGCTCGGCGGCTGCGGACTCTCTCCCTCCACCGCGGACGTGCGGCGGCCCGCGGTTTCTTGGGACGGCACCAAGATCGCGTTTGCCGCGCGCTCGTCCGCCAGTGAGCCGTTCAAGATCTACGTGATCGACAACGGCAACTGCGCGGCGGAGCCGACCATCAACGCCCCGGCCACGGACGACAGCGGTGCGCCGGTGCCGGACAACGGCGAGCTGGTGCACAACTTCGATCCTGCTTTCGCGCCGGATGGTCGCATCGTGTTCGCCTCTACTCGCGGCAACACCAAGAACGTCAAGCAGTTCCCCTACTCCGGCCCCACGCGCACGCCCGCGGACCCGTCCAAGCTGAACTCGAACCTGTACGTGCTCGAGAACGGCAAGATCCGGCAGCTCACGTTCCTGCTGAACCAGGAATTCATGCCGAATTTCATGTCCGACGGCCGCGTGATCATGATCACCGAGAAGCGCGCGCCGGGCTTCTATCAGCTCGCCGCGCGCCGGCAGAACCTGGACGGCGGCGACTACCATCCACTCTTCGGTCAGCGACAGACCATCGGCTACGACCAGCTCACGGACGTGGTCGAGCTCTCCGACAAGAACTTCGCGGCCATCTTCAGTGACAAGGGCGCGGCCCACGGCGGTGGCACCTTGGCGGTGTTCAACCGGAGTCTGGGTCCCGACCAGTTGAGCCAAAATCCCGACGACTACACCCAGGACCCCGACGGGATGTCCTGGCCGAACCCGAAGTTCTACCAGCACTCCATCGAGATCGTGGACCCCGCCGCCACCGGCAAGGCCGGCGGCACGACCGGCGCCTACCGCAATCCCGCATCGCTCCCCAACGGCAAGATCCTGGTGAGCTATGCCGCCAACGTGGTGGACGTGGAGAACTTCAGCGGCAACTTCGACCTGGTCGTGGTGGATCCCATCACGCGTCAGCGCACTCCGCTGATCAGCGACGCCGACGACCTGATCTGGCCGGTGGCGGTGTACGCCCGGCAGAACCACGGCGTGTTCAAGTCGCGCCTGGACGAGGCCAACGGCGCGACCACGGTGTACACCGACGCGGCACACGCCGATCGCAGCGAGATCACCTTCGTGGACTTCCCGCTGATCACCAGCCTGCTGTTCCAGAACACGCGTACCGGACGCGTGCTCCCGGGCGGGAACTACCCGTACCAGGCGTGGGAGAGCCTGCCTCCGGATCCCGGGGTGACCAGCTACGACCAGGGTGGAGATTACGTCACCAACGACGCCTTTGGGCAGCTGTACGTGAAGCGCCGCCTGCGTGGTGCGGTCAACCTACTGGCAGACGGCTCCAGCAAGGTGCAGCTCCCCGGCGGTATGCCGCTGGTGCTGGCCACGAACGTGAAGCTGGCCGCCGACTCGTCCCCGGTCGTCCACTTCCAGCGGGAAGAGATGCAGTTCTATCCTGGTGAGTGGGTCCGACAATCCTTCCGACGGGAGCTCTTCAACGGGCTGTGCGCTGGCTGTCACGGGTCGCTCAGCGGCTACGAGTCGCACATCTCCGTGAACCCGGACATCTTGACGCAGGCGTCCAATGTGGACGCGCGAGAGGCGGATCCCATCGACGTGCTGTCGCTGCCCATCGGCGATCCCAAGGGCCCGCCGTTCGATTGACGAAGACGCCCGTATCGGCGTGCCGGCATGCCGGGACGGGCATCGCGCCGGACCAACAAGCCCTGGTCAACGAACGCGGGGCTCGTTAGAAAAGGTCGGCGCCCGACCGAGGCAGGGGAGAAGCGCTTTCGCGCTCGGCGTCCCCTCGAGCGGGTTGGGGCGGGGATGGGTGCGACACTCTTTGACCCCGGTCGGCGCCGACAAAGAGCAATGTAAGGCCGCATTTGGCGAGCGCCAGCCCCCGGATCTTCCGGCAATTTGGGGCGCTTCGCCGCGGCTGACGCCCCGCCATCGCCGAAGACGGCTGCCAGGGCGGGGGTGTCGGTGTGCGGCCGTGGTCACCGAACGCGCGCCCTGGCAGAGCTAGAAGACGACGAATTTTCTCTGGATTGTTGGTCCGGCGCGATACCCGTCGCGCCGCCGCTTCACACGCGCTCGATGATCGTCGCGATACCCATGCCGCCGCCGATACACAGCGTCACGAGCGCGGTGTTCTTGTCCTGGCGCTCGAGCTCGTCGAGCACGGTGCCCAGCAGGCACGCGCCGGTGGCGCCCAGGGGGTGACCCAGCGCGATCGCGCCGCCGTTGACGTTCACTCGGGCGGGATCGATCTCGAGGCGCCGCATGGTGTTGAGGGGCACCACCGCGAAGGCTTCGTTGATCTCCCACAGATCGATGTCCTTCACGGTCATGCCGGCCTTCTTCAGGGCCATCTCGCTCGCCGGTGTGGGCGCGGTGAGCATGATGACCGGCTCGGCGCCGTAGGTTGCCGTGGAGCGTATCTTCGCGCGGGGCTTGAGGCCGCTCTTCTTCACGTAGGCGTCGGACGCGAGCAGGAGCAGCGCGGCGCCGTCCACGATGCCGCTGGAGTTGCCGGCGTGGTGGACGTGCTTGATCTCCTTGACCTCGGGGTAGCGCTTGAGGGCGAGCTGATCGAGGGTTTCGCCGTTGGGGCCCATGGGGGCCGCGCCCATGGCTTCGAAGGATGCGGAGAGGCCGGCCAGGCTTTCCAGCGTGGTGCTGGGACGGGGATGCTCGTCCTGCTCGAGGACGACCTTGCCGTCGTCGTCCACCACCGGGAACAGGCTCTTGGCGAAGCGCTTTTCCTCGACGGCGCGCGCGGCCTTCTGCTGGCTCTCGAGGGCGAACTTGTCGACGTCTTCGCGGCTCACGCCGTCGATCGTGGCAATGAGATCCGCGCTGATGCCCTGCGGAACCTGGAAGATGCGCTTGCGCAGCTTGAGGTTGTGACCGTCGATCATGGCTTCGTCGGAACCCATGGGCACGCGCGACATGCTCTCCACGCCGCCACCGACGACCAGCTCTTGCTGGCCGCTCATGACGCCCATGGCGGCGAAGTTCACGCCCTGCAGGCCCGAGCCGCAGAAGCGGTTCAGCGTCACGCCGGTCACGGTCTCGGGCCACTCCGCGGCCAAGATCGAGTTGCGCGCGATGCAGGCGCCCTGCTCCTTGGCTTGGCTGACGCAGCCGATCACGACGTCTTCCACGTCCTCGCGCGAGAGATCGTTGCGCTTGGCCAGCTCGTTCAGGGTCTGCGCCAAGAGCTCTTGGGGATGAATGCCGCTCAGCGCGCCCTTGCCGGCCTTGCCGCGGCCGCGCGGGGTTCGGACTGCGTCGATGATGAATGCGTCGCCCATGGGACGTCCTCCGATGTTCCTGGATGGTGGGCCGCGACGTGCGCCGCGTGCCTCGAAAACCGAGGCGCGAAACCTATCACGGATCTCGGGGGCCGCCCTGGGAGCGGTGCGGCAATTGGGCAGTGCGCTCAGGGCGCGCTACGATGATGGCGACATCTTCGGACTTCGATCGCATCTCCAAGGCCTCCGAACGAGTGGGCTTCGCCTCGGTGCCGCCGCTGCCGCCGCGCTGGTTTCCGCTCTCGTTGCAGCCGTTCCCCGCGCCCAGGCCGTCCAGGAGCCCAAGCCCGAGCCACGGGGGACCGGTGTGACGCGCTACGAGGTGGCGGCCATCGGGGATTCCCTCACGGACCAGCGCATCGGGGGCGGGCAGTATCTTCGACAGCTCGCGCGTTGGTGCCCGGAGAGCCGTTTTGACGCCTACGGCGTGGGGGGACAGCGCACCGATCACATGCGTTGGCGTTTCACGGTGGATCTGCTGCAGCGCCGGCGCCCGCCGAAAGCGCGCCCCCGATACGATCACGTCATCGTGCTGGGCGGAGTCAACGATCTTGCCGCGGGCTCCGTGACCGCGCCTCGGGTCCAGCGCATCGAGCGGAACTTGGGTTGGATGTACGGGAAGGCGCACGAGCTGGGCATGGAGGTGATCGCGGTGACGGTGCCGCCCTGGGGCAAGCTCGCCGGGAGCTACGATCGCCGAGGGGATGCCACCCGCCGTCTCAATCGCTGGATTCTGGAGCAGCCCGCGACGCACCGAGTGGAGCACGCCGTGGACATCCACCCGCTGCTCGAGTGCGGCGAGGACGACGAGCTGTGTCCGATGTATCGGCGATTCCCGAACGACAAGGTGCACTGGGGTCCAGAAGGGCACCGCATCGTGGCCGACGCACTGTTCCGCGCGGCATTTGCCGATTGCAGGTGAGTCGACGTGATCAGTCGCGGGCGAGTGCTTCCAGCGCTGGACCGGTGAGGCGGTACACGGTCCACTCGTCGAGGGCTGCCGCGCCCAGGCTGCGGTAGAAGTCGATGGCGGATTGGTTCCAGTCGAGCACTGCCCATTCCATGCGCCCGTAGCCGCGCTCTACCGCGATGTTCGCCAGCGCACGGAGCAGCGCCTTGCCCACCCCTTGGCCGCGCTTGTCGGGGGGAACGTAGAGATCTTCCAGGTACAGCCCCGGGCGTCCGCGCCAAGTGGAGTAGCTCTGGAAGAAGAGCGCGAACCCCACGGCGTCGCCCTCGAGCTCTGCCAGCAGACACTCGAAGGGACAGCTCGCGCTCTCGAGCTGCGCGCGGAGGGACTCGGGCGTCGCCTCCACCGCATCCGGCTCGCGCTCGTAGGCGGCGAGCTCGGAGATGAACTGGTGGATCACGGAGGCGTCGTTCGCGACGGCGCGACGGATGACGAGCGCCATCAGTGGATCGTCACGGTCTTGCTGACGGTCACGTGATCCCCGCTGAAGGCGGGGACGCGGGCGCGGCGCATGGTGGATGCGATGCAGCCACCAGTGCGCGTCCCCGCGAAGGGCGGCCCGTTGACGTTCGCGCTGGTGACCCGGCCGCTAGGAGCAAAGGTGACGACCACGGTGGCCATTCCGGAGGGGTCCCCTTCCTGTCGGCATGCCGACGCGGCGCCCGCGGCGCTGTTCAGGGCCGCGATGGCGGCGCCCTTGTCGAAGGCAGCGGCGATGGGCACTTCCTTCTCCGGCTCTGCGGGCTTCGCGGTCGGTTTCTCCGTGGGCTCTGCGGCGGGCGTCTCGCTGGGCGCTTCCGTCGTGTCGCTGGGCTTTGCGGTGGGCTCGCTGGGCTCGCGCGGCTTTTCCGTTGGTCGTGCCGGATCCGACGTGGGTGGCGCCTCGCTGACGGTGGCGGTTTCGGTGGGGGCCGGCGGCGTGTCGTCCGCTTCCGTGGGTGTGGGCACGGGCTCTGCCGTGGGCGTTTCCGGTGGGCTCTCCCGTGCCACGGGATCTCGGGGAGCCAGAGGCTCCTGCGGCTCTGCTCCACTCTTGGTGAAGAACCAAACGCCGGCGATCACCGCAGCTCCGGCCAACAGCAGCCACACCACGGGAGAGGACTTCTTGTCGTCGTCCGGTGCCCGGCGTGCCGGAGCGGACTTGGCCGTGGCCGCGACCGAGTCCGCGCTCTTCCGCTTCTTGTCCGTGGGCTTGGTGGCCACGGGCTTCTTTTCCGCGGGCTTCTTTTCCGCGGGCTTCCTTTCGCCGGCCGCCTTCTTCGGAGGATCGCTGTCGCGATCGTCGTCCTCGACCTCGTAGTCTTCGTCTTCTTCGGCTTCCGGCGCCGTCGGCGTGGAGAGATCGATGGTGGGTGGCGCCAACGCCGAGCCGACGATGGAGCCAGTCCCCAGGTTGAAGATGTCTTCATCCGCGCGATCGTCGGAGGGCGGTGCCTGCTTCTTGGCCCTTCCCAGCGGTACTGCCGCGGTGGTGAGGGAGCGGAGGTCCGGTGTACCGCTGCTGGGCGCGTCTTCCTCCACGCCATCGTCCGGGCGGAGCTGCGCCGGCTTCTTCGCTCCCAGGGGCGTTGGCTTGGGGCGCGCCGGTGGCGGCTTGGACTGGGGCTTCTTCGGCGGCTCGGACTTCGGACGCGGGCGATCCTTGACGCTCTCGATCTCGTCGTCCTGCAGACTGACGGGATCGAGGCTCTCGGGGACAGCGTCCTTGTCGGCCAGGTACAGCGTGCCGGCGGAGACGCTCTTGAAGGGTCCCGCTTCGGTGTCTTGGGCCCCCTTGCTCTTGACCTGGGGGGCGCGCTGACTGGGCGGCGGCGCTAGGGTGGGGCGCTTCTTCTTCGCCTTCTCCATCGCCGCCTTGAGGGCCTTCTCGCCGGGGCTCAGAGTCATGCCGGTGCCCAGGAAACCGCCGGTGGTGTCCCCGCCCTTGGTGTCCCCGCCTTCCAGTAGATCGGCGAGCGCGGGAACGTCCGCGATCACCTTCCATTCCGCCATGCCCTCGCGCCAAACGATGGTGTCGGCGTCAATCTCGCCGCGTGAGAGCGCTGCCTCGATTTGCGATCGGGTGAGCTCCCGATCGTCGTCGTCCGCATAGCTCACCAGCCATAGCCCCTTGACGGGCGGAATCGCCGAAGCCTTCGCGCCAGTCAGCGGGATGGTGGGTGTCTCGTCCAGCGGTCGACTGTCGATGGCCGACTCGTCGAGCACCTCCGGGCGTTCACTGGGAGGCTGGGACGCGAGCTCGACCCCGTCCACGGTGATGTTGCCTTGGCAGCGCTTGCAGCGCACCGTGACGACGCGCCCTTTGACCTTCCTGTCGAACAGGTCGTCGGGCAGCGCGAACTTGGCGCCGCAGTCGGGACATTTCACGGCATGGGGCATCGATCGGAAAGCTATACGCTTGGAGGCGACAAGGTCCAAGAGACGCGGAAGCGGAACGCGCCGGGGCTCGCGCCGGACCAACAAGACCAGCCTGGAAAAGGCGAAATTTTTCGAGAAATTACCGGCTTTTCGCGAGGGGGACGATCGCCGAAAGGTGGCGGCCGCTGTGCTTGCCGTCGCGTCGATAGGAGAAGAAGCGCTCCGGCTCGCTGACGGTGCAGCCTTCGACGTCGTCGATGGCCGCGGCGCCGAGCCCCAGCTGCTCGAGCTGCCAACGGACGATGGCGCGCAGATTCACGTGGGGGCGGGGGCCGAAGCTGCGATCCACGATCGGGAGCGGGCAGGCCCGGGAGAGCTCCTCAGCCACGTCTTGTCCCACCTCGAAGGCGGCCAGGGAGATGTGGGGACCGATGGCTGCGATCAGATCTCCGGCTTCCCCGGACTGCTTTCGAAGCTCGGCGATGGCTTCGCTCACCACCCCGCGGACCGCACCCCGCCAGCCGGCGTGGATGGCCAACGCGGCGCCGGAGGCGCGATCCCCCACCAAGATTGGCACGCAGTCCGCCGTACGCACTCCACACGCCAGATCACTGCGTCGAGCGAGCAGCGCGTCCCCTTGGGAGTGGAGCACCTGGTCGAAGCTCTCGCTGCCGTCGAGGGTCACCGTGGCGGTCCCGTGGACCTGAGACAGGAAATAGAGGCGCCCCGGCTCCACGCCCAGGGTTTCAGCGGCGCGCCGCAGGTTCTCGCGCACGTGATCGGGATCGTCGCCGGCGGCCTGGCTGAAGCTCAAGCTGGAGTAGGGCCCCTGGGATACCCCTCCGTGGCGGGTGAAGAAGGCATGCCGAAACCCGGCATCTTCGAGCAGAGAGCTTCGTAGGCTGTTTTGTTCGGGCATCCGAGTCCGTAGGCGGAGCATAACTCCGACTCTTTCGTTGATCGGCCCCCCTCGAAGCGGGGGGCTAACTTTGGTATGACCCAGGATTCAATGCGACCCTCCGATCCGTTCATCGGCCGGGAAATTCTGGGAGGACAATTCCAAGTCCTGCAGAAGATCGGCACGGGCGGCATGGGCTCCGTCTACAAGGCGGCCCAGCCTGAGATGAATCGGATGGTGGCGATCAAGATCCTCCATCCCAAGCTGGCCGGCCGCAAGGACTTGACCTCTCGCTTCCGACGAGAGGCGCGCGCGATGAGCCAGCTCACCCATCCGAACACCGTGAAGGTGTTCATGTACGGCGAGCTGGAAGAAGACGGCTCGCTGTACATCGTGATGGAGCTGCTCGAGGGGCGGAACCTGAACCAGACCGTGCGCAAGGGCGGCCCCATGGAGCCGGAGCGCGCGATCCCCGTCTTGGTACAGGTATGCGGCGCGCTGCATGAAGCGCACGAGATGGGCATCGTGCACCGTGATCTGAAGCCCGAGAACATCTTCCTGTGCACTCAGGGCGGGCTCAAGGACTACCCGAAGGTGTTGGACTTCGGCCTCGCCAAGGTGACCGAGCGCCAGATGCGTCCCGGGTCGGTGATCCTGACGCAGGAGGGCATGGTGTTCGGTACGCCGGAGTTCATGTCGCCGGAGCAAGCGCAGGGCAAGACCCTCGACGCGCGCAGCGACATCTACTCCCTGGCGGTGATCTTGTACGAGGTGCTGACGGGCAAGCTGCCGTTCAACGCCAAGACGCCGATGGAGTACATCCAGAAGCACGTGATGGAGCAGCCCATCCTGCTGAACCAGCGGATACCAGGGAAGTCGTTCCCCCCGGGGTTGGAAGCCGTGTTGGCCAAGGCGTTGGCGAAGAAGCCGGACGACCGCTTCCAGACGGCGGCGGAGTTTGCCGACGCGCTCAGGCCCTTCGCGGACGCCCGGGCGAGCCTGTCCAACGAAGCTCCGCCGGGCTCTTCCCCGGCGCTGTCGGGGCTGACGCCAGAAACGCCCCCGGTGCAATCCATGGCAGTGCCTCAGGCTCAACGCCGCGGCGGCCCGGGGGCGGGGCTCCTGATCGGCGTGGCGGCAGCGTGCTTGGTGGCGGGAGTGCTCATCGCCGTCGTGGTGATGCGCTTCTTGCTGCCCTGAGCCCCGGCGTGCGGCGCCCGGCCGGGTGGTCTACGCTCCGGGGCGATGAGTGAGGAGCAGCCGTCCGACCGGCCGAACGGCGCCGAGAACTTGCGGGAGGAAGCTGCGCCCGGCAAGCGTTGGAAACCCGTGATGCTGCGCTGGCTGAAGCGCCTTGGACTGACCTCCGCCGTGTTGGCCGTGCTGGGGGCCCTGACCGTGTTCGGCGCGATCCGCTACTACGAGTCGGATCTGCCCAGCGTGGAAGAGCTACGCAAGGGCTACGAGCCGCCTCAGGTGACGCGCATCTTGGCGCGGGACGGGACGCTGCTGGCGAGCGTGTTCACGGAGCGCCGCACGGTGATCCCTTTGAGCGACGTGCCGGCCCACGCCAAGTTGGCGTTCCTGGCAGCAGAAGACGCGAGCTTCTACGAGCACCAGGGGCTCGACTACCTCGGAATGCTGCGCGCCCTGGTGGCGAACCTGCGCGCCGGTCACACGGTCCAGGGCGGCAGCACCATCACCCAGCAGGTGGTGAAGAACCTGCTGCTCGACTCCGAGCGCACCTACCGCCGCAAGATCCGCGAGACGATCCTGGCGCGCCGGCTCGAGCAGCACCTGTCCAAGGACGAGATCTTCGGCCTGTATCTGAACCACATCTATCTGGGCCATGGTCGCTACGGCATCGAAGAGGCGGCGCGATACTACTTCGGCAAGAAGGCCAAGGAGCTGAGCCTGCCAGAGGCGGCCCTGCTTGCGGGCATCGTGGCGTCTCCCGAGCGACTGTCCCCACGGAACGACGCGAAGAAGGCATTGACTCGCCGCAGCTACGTGCTCGGTCAGATGCTGGACAAGGGCTTCGTCACGGAAGCGTTGTATCGCGAGGCGCTGGTCGCGCCGCTGCGCTTGGCGCCGGCGGCGGAAGGGGAGAGTGAGCTGGCGCCGGAGGTGGTGGCGCTCGTGAAACGCACGCTGCAGGCGGCGGCGGGCGAGCACGCCAAGAAGGGCGGTTTCGTGGTCACCACCAGCATCGACCCCGCGCTGCAGGTCGCCGCGCGCAAGGCGGTGCGCGACGACCTGGACCTGTACATGAAGCGGCAGAAGCTCGCGCCGCCCTACACCCTGGAGAAGCGGCGGCTGTGGGGCGACGCCTTCGAGGGCACTCCCAAGGCCTACCAGGTGGCCGTGGGCCGCGTGAAAGCGGTGGACGACAAGGCGGGCACGATTGACGTCTTGGTGGGGGACACCCTGGGGCGCGTGATGCTGACGCGGGAGGAGCGCTTCAACCCGCGGCACCTTCCACCGAGCGAGTTCGTGTCCGTGGGGGCTGCGTTGCGGGTGAGCTTGTTGGAGGCGCCGAACGGCGAGACCCCGGTGCCCCTGCGCCTCGAGCTCGGCCCCGAGGCGGCGTTGGTGTCCATCGACCCGCGCACGCGTCACGTGCTCGCGCTGGTGGGCAGCTACGAAGCCGTCGTGGGCGGCTTGGACCGCGCGACGCGCGCCCGACGGCAGCCGGGCTCGGCGTTCAAGCCGTTCTTGTATGGCTACGCGCTGCACTCGCGTCGGGTGACGCCGGCGACGTTGCTCTCGCTGCCTGGGGGCAAGGACGCGCCACCCCGTACCGAGCGTCTGCGCGAAGCGCTGGCCAAGAGCGACAACGCCGCCGCCGAGAAGCTCATCGCCGACGTGGGGGCGGCCAACGTAGTGGAGTTCGCGCATGCCGCCGGGATCGAGAGCAAGCTGGCGCCCACCCCGAGCCTGGCCCTGGGCGCCTACGAAGTGCGGCCCATCGAGATCGCCAACGCGTACGCCACCTTCGCCAGCGGGGGCATGTACGCCGCGCCCATCCTGGTCACCAAGATCATGGGCCCAGACGGAAAGGAAGTGGCGCTGCCCGAGCGGCCGCCCACGCGGCGCGTGCTAGGGGAGGACGAAGCGTTCCTGATCACCTCGTTGATGCGCAGCGTGGTCACCGACGGCACCGGCAAGCGGGCACTCGCGCTGGGGCGCCCGGTGGTGGGCAAGACGGGCACCACGAACCGAGCCAAGGACGCCTGGTTCGTCGGGTTCTCCACGGATCTCGTCGCTGCCGTGTGGGTCGGCTACGACGACGCGCTACCCCTGGGCTGGGGCGAGGCCGGTGGGGTCACCGCGTTGCCGGCGTGGGTGGACTTCATGAAGCAGGCCCACGAGGGCAAGCCGAAGGTGGAGTTCGCGCGGCCTTCGAGCGTGCTCACGGCGAAGATCGACCCCGCCACTGGGCTCATCGCCTGGGCGGGGCAAGAAGACGCACTAGACGAGGTCTTCCTCGAAGGCACCGTGCCGAGCGACGTGGCGGCGCCGGACGCTGGAGCGGATGCCGCGCCGGAGGCAACGGAAGCCGGTGCCGAGGCAGCGGCAGTGGTGGATCCCGAGATCCAGCAAGCTTCGCAGGGGCCCGAGGACGGCGGAGCTCCGGCGATGGCGATGCCGGCGCCCATCGAAGAGCTTCCGCCGTTCTAACCTGCAAGCTGCAGCGCAGTGGGCTCTGGACACGGCGGGACGGTCGGGTAGAACGCCGCTCATGGCATCGATTCGTCGTTGGGTCTGGGGGTCGGGTCTGCTCCTCGCATTGGTGGCAGCGGGCTGTGAGGAGAAGAAGCCGTCAGTGTCGACCCCCGAGGCCGACGCGGGGGAGGTGGAGAACGCCCAGGCCGTCGACCCCAGCTTGGCCAAGGCCGTCGCCCAGGTCGAAAAGCAGGGTGGCGGCGCGGCGACCACGGCCGACGCCGGCGATGGCCCGCCGGAGTCCGGTGTGTTTGCGCCCGGCAAGGCGGACGAGCTGCACAAGAAGGGCACGCCGCCCTTGGTGAAGCTCGGGCAGGCCGGCAGCGCACCCCGCGAGGTGCTGAAGGTCGCGCTATCGCCCGGTGACAAGCGCAAGGGCAACGTGGAGCTGACGATGCGCTCCGGGCGGAACGTGCTTCCGGGCATCGACTTGAGCCTCAGCATCGAGGCTCAAAAGCCGAAGCCGGGTGAAGACGGCATTCCGGTGCTGGTGAAGGTGGTGGGGGCGAAGGTCGGCGACATCCAGGGACAGCCCGCACCGAAGGAGCTGTCCGCGCAGGTGAGCAAGACGAAGGGCAGCAAGGTGGAGTACCGACTGCTGCCGAACGGAGCTGCGGTGGACCCTCGCTACGAGCTCGCGAAGGGCGCGGACGAGAACCTGAACATGGTGCTGCGCTCGCTCATGGAGACGTTGACCACCGCCTCCCTGGTGGTGCCCAAGGAAGCCGTCGGCGCGGGCGCCATGTGGATGGTGACGAGCCGCGAATTCGTGGGCGGCGCGGACGTCGTGGCCTACCGGCTGGTCAAGCTCGACTCCGTCGACAAGGACAAGCTGAGCATCACCGTCAGCGCCAAGCGTTATGCGGCCAGCCCCAAGCTCACGCTGATGGGATTGCCGCCAGGCAAAGACCTGAGCTTGGAGCAGTTCCAGTCGACGGCGGACGGGCAGCTGGAGGTCCTGAAGGGGCACTCGCTACCCGGCAGCGGCACGCTCAAGAGCACGCTGCTGGCGGCACTGTCGGACGGAACTCAGTCGGACCAACGCGTCGGCGTGCAGGCCATGGCGGACGCGACGCTGTCGATCCACGAATGAGCCCGCACGCCGCGGGAGGCAAGATCAGAAGCCGAGTTGCTTCTTGCGGTCTTCCGCGCCGGGAAGGGCGTCGCCCTTCTCGTTCACGACGGGCAGACCCTTGGCTTTCTCGGCGTTGACCTGTAGCCAGTCGCTCTGATCGTCTGGGAGCTGAGTCTCGTCGTAGATGGCCTCGACGGGGCACTCCGGGACGCAAGCGCCACAATCGATGCACTCGTCGGGGTCGATGTACAGCATCTCGTCGTCCCCGTGGAAGCAGTCCACCGGGCAGACAGCGACGCAGTCGGTGAAGCGACACCCCTTGCAGTTGTCGGTGACGACGAATGTCATTCTCGATGCTCTCCTCGCCGCGACTGGGTCCGCGGCTATGACGCGGCCATCCTGACATTTTTTCTCGAGCTACCGCCAGGATTTCTTTGCCCCCGCGGATGGCCGTTTCGCGGGCGCTCCCGGCATTGAATCAGGTGAATTCCGAGACGTCTCCAGCACCCTCGCGGATGACGACGGGCTCGGGACCAGTGAGATCGATCACGCTGGTCGGAGCGGTGCCGCCGGCGCCCGCGTCCAGCACCATACCGAGGCCGCGGAACTGAATGTCGATCTCTCCGGGGTCGGGGTTCGGCTCGTCTCCGGGGCGCGCCGCAGTGCTCGAAATGATGGGGCGGCCGAGCTCGCGAGTGAGGGCGAGGGCCACGGGATGATTGGGAATGCGCACGCCCACCGTCTTGCGTGGCAGCTGGACGATCTTGGGTACTTCGCGCGTCGCCTCCAAGATGAAGCAGTACGGACCGGGCAAGAACTGCTTGAGCACGCGGTAGACGTTGTCGTGCATCACGGCGTAGCGCGCCACGTCGCCCAGATCACTGCACACGAACGCCAGCTTTTTGTCGGCGTTGAGGCCCTTGATTTGATACAGCCGGTCGACGGCCTTCTTGTTGAACAGATCGCACCCGAGCCCGTACACGGTATCCGTGGGGTAGGCGATCACCTCGCCCGCCTCCAGCGCCTCCACGGCGCGACGGATTTTCCGCGGCTCCGGGTTCTCCGGGTTGATTTCCAGTCGCATGGCGAGGGCGGCTTACTACGCTTTGCCGAGAAGCTCCAGCATCCGAACGTGACGTTTTGGCACCGCTAGCCGGAGCGCTCCCAGACTGGCGTGGAAGTGTTCCCCGGTGAGCGCATCCTTGGCCTCTTTCGCACCCGCTGCGGTGACCGTCGCGTCCAGATCGTGCTCGCTGGCGTTGATGACGAACATCACCCGCGCGACGCCGGATTCGTCGCGATGCAGCGTGGCAAAAACGTCCGCGGGAGTGGCGACCACCGTCGGCAGAGCCAGGTCGCGGCGGGCCGCGACCACCGCCGCTTCGATCGCCACTGAATCGAGCGACAGGTGCAGCGGTACCGCCGCCGTGCTCGACCCGAGATCGGCCGCGCGCTCCCGGGGCTGCATGCGGTGATCCCGCGTCGGCAGGTAGGGCCCGATGGTCACGTTCTTGCCTGCGTGGCGGGCCGCTTCGAGCTGCTCCAAGAGCTCCTGCTCCAAGCCACCAGTGCACGACACGATCACCCAGCTGGCGGTCGCCAGAGAAGTGGCCAGGAGATCCCCGCTCACCACGGCGTAGGGCACGCGTTCGTGCTCGAGGGCGCGTTCCAGTTGGCGCACGAAGCGTTCCGCTTCGATCACGACGGGGTCGTCCAGGCCGAAGTCGTCCTCGAAGCACGCCTCTGGTGCACCTCCGCCAAGGACCTGGAACAGCGCTGCGCTGAGCGGCCCGAAGGCGTGGCACACCCGTGCCAGACGACGCTGGCTGCGTGGGATCACCACGTGTACCGGGGTGTGCCGCGACAGTTCGGAGAAGCGCGTGCGCTCCAGCGCCGCGAGGAGATCTTTCCAGAACTTCGACGTGGCCCGCGGGCGACCCTGCGGATCGATGGGTGCACCGATCCAGCGATCGCGCTCTACGGCCATGTAGGCGTTCAGCCCGCGAAGCCCGTAGGCCAACGCCGTGAGAGCGCTGAAGGCGTTGTCGTCCTGGCGCAGCGGAGGGAAGAACGGCGGGAACCCCGAGCCCAGCTCACAGGCGAAAGCAGGGGTGTTGCGGGCGCGGGAACGGACCGCGAGCTCGCTCGTTCGCCGGGCGATTTCCCGCCGCTGAGGCATGGAAGCGCCGTGGTAGTAGTCGAGGCCGACCAGCTCGACGACGTCCCCCACGCGCTCGGGATCCAGCGGCGTGGCGCCTTCGCTGAGCGGCAGGTTGTGGGCCGCCGGCAGCGCACCGAAGCCGGCGTGCTCGAGGCCGCGTCGCATGCGCTCGAAGGCGTCGGCCAAGAGCTGTTCCTGGAAGTCGGCCCAGTCCAGATGCGGGGCGAGCTCCCCCACGGTGTGCGCGGACATCTGCTTCGGCGGTTCCGCCCGCGCGAAGGTGACGTCCTCGTCCCCGTGGGCCTTGCGCAGGGCGCTGACCTTGCCGTAGCGCCGCTGCAAGAAGCGGCGGTACTGGGCGAGGGCATCGGGATGCCAGTCTTGGTCGTACACGCCGTCGCGAAAGTACATCGAGCCTTCGTTGTCGACCTGCACGAGCACGATGGGACCATCCGGCGCACACAGGCTGGCGAGCTCCCGTCCCACGGCGTCGTACCAACGCGTGACCTCCGCGTGGAACGCTTCACTCGCGTAGCTGGGCACGGGGAACGCCAGCGGCGGCACGGGCAACAGTACGGGGCGTCCATGAGGCGACCGCGCCTGGCACTCCAGATCCCAGATCACGCGCTCCGGGATGCCGAAGCGCGTGAGCTCCGCGTTGATGTGAGGCCCGGGGCGCAGGATCACCTTGAGGCCGAGCTCGTGGCAAAGGGACACGAAGCGCTGCACGTCGAGCTTCGGGTCCTGGCGTCCGAAGTCCAACTCGGCGTCGGCGTTCTCGTGGACGCCCCAGGGCACGTACACGTCCACCAGGCGAAAGCCCAGGTCCCGCACCGCCTCGAGGCAGCGGCGCCACACCTCGGGAGCGAGGCGCCAGTAGTGGACGGCGCCGGCATACAAGGGCAACGTGGCGTCGCCGACCCGAATACCTTCGGGGACCAGCGAGACTTGCTTTCCGCGCGCTTCTGCCATGTCTCGGCGGGCGGGACGCTAGCACGTCTCAGCACTTGAAACTCCGGGCGAAATCCCGAATTTTCGCCCAGCGAGGAGGACGAGATGGAGTTGATAACCAGCGCCCCCGTGGCCATCGATTGGCACCGCGCGGGATTCAGCGCCGCCGTAGTGGGCGGTGCGCTGATCCTGGGCCTGATCTTGGCATCCGTGCTCACGCGGCTGCTCACCATCTGGGCAGGGCGCACGGACACCAAGGTGGACGACGCCATCGCCAAGCACATGCGCACCGCGCTCAGGTGGCTCCTGCCCCTGGCCTTCGCGCGCGTCGCGCTGCCGTTCGCGTCGCTGCCCGTGCCTCACCGGGACGCCGTTCACCACGTGCTCCTGGTGGTGGTCATCGTCGCGTGCGGCTACGCGCTCTTGAAGGGGGTGCGCGTGTTCGAAGAAGTCGCGAACATGCGAATGGAGGAGCGGCACGAGGACGACCTGCAGTCGCGCGCCGTGCGCACCCAGGTGCGGGGCGTGCGCAACGTGGCGGATTTCGTGATCGTCGTGCTCACCATCGGCTTTGCGCTCACCACCTTCGAGTCCGTTCGCCAGATCGGAACCGGGATGTTGGCGTCTGCTGGGTTGGCCGGAGTAGTGCTCGGTTTCGCGGCGCAGAAGACGCTGGCCACGCTGCTCGCCGGGGTCCAGCTCACGTTGAGCCAGCGGATCCGCGTGGACGACGTGGTCATCGTCGAGGGTGAGTGGGGCACCATCGAGGAAATCCGGCTGACCTACGTGGTGGTGCGCATCTGGGACAAGCGCCGTCTGGTGCTGCCCGCGAACTACTTCATCGACAAGCCGTTCCAGAACTGGACACGCTCTTCCACGGCGTTGCTCGGTACCGTGAACCTGTACCTGGACTACAGCGTGCCCGTGGAAGCGATCCGCGCCGAGCTGAAGCGCATCTTGGACGCGTCGGAGTACTGGGACGGCGACTCCTGGGGAGTGCAGGTCACCGACGCGACCGATCGAACGATGTGCGTGCGACCGTTGATCAGCGCCAAGGACGCCGGGGATCAATGGAACCTGCGCTGCGAGGTACGCGAGAAGCTGATCGCCTACGTGCAGCAGAACTACCCGGCGGCGCTTCCGCGGCTGCGAGGCGAGGTGCAAACCTCCTGAGCTTTGCAGGGCCTGCCATCCGCCCCGGTATGCGTTATAGCTCCGCCCACCATGCCCAGGCTCATGTTCGTGTTGCTCGCCGCGCTGGTGCTGGCGACGGGCTGCAAGAAGGCTCCGGACCTGCCCGTGAGTGGAAAGATTGGAGCGTTCGAGCTGCGAGACCAGAGTGGCAAGACGTTTTCCAACGCAGACCTGCGCGGGAAGGTGTGGGTCGCGGCGTTCATGTTCACCCGCTGCCCCACGGTGTGCCCCCGAATGATGCGCACCATGAAGAAGCTGCAAGAGCAGGCCAAAGCAGACGGCGTTCCGCTCACCCTGGTGAGCTTTTCCGTGGATCCCGAGAACGACACGCCGGAGGTGCTCCGCGCCTTCGCCAAGAAGTACGACGTGGATCTGGCGACCTGGAGCTTTCTCACGGGCGACTACGAGACCGTGAAGCGCACCAGCGAGGAGAGCTTCAAGATGACGATGGAGGGAAAGGCCGATGCTCAGGCGTCTGGCTTTGGCATCGTGCATGGGTCGCACCTGGTGCTCGTGGACCAGGACATGCAGATCCGGGGCTTCTACCAGACGAAGACCGAGGACGAGCTCGGCAAGCTCTTGGAGGACGCCAAGTCCCTCTCCAAGTGATGGCGCAGGCTGGCACAGCGTTCGTGGCATGCCGGTTGCTCCACCCTGGACCATGAAAAGAGCCCTCGCCGCAGTCTTGCTCGCCCTCGTGGCGGCCGCTTGCTCGGGCAGCACCGACAGCGACCCCGCGACTCAGAAGAGCGCCGGTCCGATCAAGGTCCGCTTCACCAACCCCACCGGGGCCGACGTGTTCGTGAGCCTGACCTTCGGCCTCGGCTGGTCCGTGAGCGACGGCAGCACGAGCTACGACCGCCCCCACGACTGCACCTCTTCTTGTTCCGAGGGCTGCAGCTGCGCCGTGTGCGGCATGCCCGCACCGCGGGTCCAGCGCATTCCCGCGGGAGAGGCCATCGAGGTCACTTGGGGGGGCGAGTACTACCAGGACAAATCCTGCGGCACGGGACAGCCTGGGTGCCACTGTGATCAGGAGCTCAGCGCCGACTTCGGCAGTTATCAGATCGCCCTTTCCGGAGCTCCGGGCTACACGCCGGGCGGAATCGGGGGGACCTCGACGGACCCGAACGTGCTGAGCGGCGAGCTCGATACCAGCGGCGGCAATTGCGTCGCCAGCGTGACGGTGGCGCTGGACGCGGAAGCGAAGACCGTGGACGCGCCGTTTGCGTGCAGTCCGTGACGTCCGTCCGGGACCGGCTTCGCGCCGGACCAACACCAAAATGACAAATGTCGTGAGCTGACGTCGGCTCTTGATTCACGTCAGTGCTTGGGGCGGAGCGCGTGCTTAAGTGAGGAGTCACTCACTAATGGCCCGCCCCATCGTCATTCGCGATGAGGACATCCTCGAAGCCGCCCGCGCGGTCTTTCTCGAGCGCGGAGTGCGAGCGACTGCCCAGGACGTGGCGCGTACCGCGGGGGTGTCCGAGGGCACCGTCTTCAAGCGCTTTCGCACCAAGTTCGAGCTGTTCGAGGCGGCCATGGGTCCTGCCAGCGAGGACCCTGCGCTGATCTCGTACTTGCCCTTGCGGGTGGGGGCGGAGGATCTGGAGCACGCGCTGGTCAGCACGGGGGTGGAGCTGTGCGCGGCGTTGCGCCGCGTACTGCCGCTCTTGATGATGGCCTGGAGCAACCCGGGAGAGAGCGGTACGCCGGCCGTGCTGGACAACCCCATGCCGTTGCGCGTGCTTTCGGCGCTGACCGAGTACTTCGCCGACGAGCAGAAGCTCGGGCGCATCGCCGGAGACCCGGACATCTTGGCGCGCACCTTCATGGGGGCGGTGTACAACTTCGTGCTCTTCGACGTGCTCTACCGCGCGCCGGATTCGGGAGCGGACGAGCGCTTCGCGCGAAGGCTCGTGAGTCTCCTGATGAAGGGGGCCTTGCCTCGGCGGCGCGTCGTCCGCCGTCGACGCGTTCCTGTCGGAGCTGGAGGCGAATGAAGGCGCTACTGTTGCTCGTGCCGCTGACGCTCTTGGCCTGCCAACGTGCGGAGCCGAGCGCGGAGCCGGCTCCATCGAGCGCGAACGCTGCGGTGAAGGTGCGCACGGCCAAGGTGCAGGTGCGCGCGCTGCCGAAGATGCTCGAGGTTTCCGGGACGCTCGAGGCTCGTGAGCGGAGCGAGGTCGCCGCCCAGCTACCGGCGGTAGTGAAGAGCGTGCGGGTGGATCTCGGCGACAAGGTGAAGAAGGGCGACCTGCTGGTGGAGCTCGACGGGCGTGACGCCGCCTTGCGCCTCGCGGCGGCGCGGGCGCAGGTGCGCCAAGCGGAGGCGCGCCTGGGTGTCGACAAGAACAAGGCCTTCGACCCGAGCTCCGTGGCGGACGTTCAGGCGGCGGAGGATGGCAAGAAGCTCGCGGAACGCGAGGCCGCGCGGGCTCGAGAGCTGGCGGGCAAGGGCTCTTTGGCTCCGGCGGAGCTCGATCGCGCGGAGAGCGCCGAGTCTCGGGCCAGCGCTCAGCTGGAGGTGGCGAAGAACTCGGCGCAGCAGGGTTTCGAGGGACTCTCGGCGGCCCGAGCGCAAGCTTCCCTGGCGGCCAAAGGCGTGGGCGATTCGAAAGTGCGGGCGCCCTTCGACGGCTACGTGGTGGAGCGACGCGTCTCTCCGGGAGAGTACGCGGCGCCGGGGCGCGCGGTAGTGGTGGTGGTGAGCGTGGACCCGATGCGCCTGCGGTTCGACGTGTCCGAAGGCGACGTGGGGCGCGTGGCGTTGGGCAGCAACGTGGAGGTGCGGGTGGCGGCCTTCGACGATCGCGTGTTCGAGGGCAAGGTGGCGCGCATCGGCGCGAGCCTGTCTTCCATGTCGCGCACGCTGCCGGTGGAAGCGGACGTGCCCAACCCCGAGGGCCTCCTGCGCCCTGGGTTCTTCGCCCGCGTGAGCCTTTCGTTGCCCGGCAAGAAGGTGGACACGCTGTGGGTTCCCGAAGCTGCGGTGGCGACCTCCGGCGGAACCCCGCGAGTCTACGTGCGTTCGGCGGAGCACGTGGTGGAGCACCTGGTGATGGTGCTGCGCAAGAGCGAAGGGCAAGTGCAGGTGCAAGGGGATCTGACGCCCGACGCCGAGGTGGCCATCACGAACGTGGAGACGCTGTCCGACGGCACGCTCGTGACAGTCGTGCCTTGAGATGCAGTGGCTGGCGAAAATCTGCGTTCAGCGTCCGGTCTTCGCCAGCGTCATAGTGCTGGTGCTCACCGTGGTGGGCATCTTTTCCTACTTCGGTTTGGGTATCGATCGCTTTCCCAAGGTGGACTTCCCCGTCGTGGTGGTGACCACCTACGTGCCCGGCGCCGCGCCGGAGCAGGTGGAGACGGACGTCAGCGACAAGCTCGAATCCGCGGTCAACACCATCGCCGGCATCGACGAGCTGCGCAGCGTTTCCGTCGAGGGCGTGAGCCAGGTCATCGTGATGTTCGCGCTGGAGAAGAACATCGACGTGGCGGCGGACGAGGTGCGCCAGCGAGTGGCTGCGGTGACGGCGGAGCTGCCGCCGGGCATCGATCCGCCGACCATCCTGAAGATGGACCCGGACAGCACGCCGATCCTCACGCTGGCGGTGAGTGGTGCCGGCAGCGTGCGCGACGTGACGGAGCTCGCGGACAAGAGCATCAAGCGCGAGATCGAGTCGCTGCCGGGGGTCGGCGAGGTGGCCATCGTCGGGGGCCGCGAGCGGCAGATCAACGTGTGGCTCGACCCCGCGATGCTCGAAAAATACTCGATCCCGGCCGTGCTCGTGGAGCGCGCCCTGCGCACGCAGAACCTGGAGCTTCCGAGCGGGCGCGTGGAACAGGGGGGCAAGCAGCTCACGCTCCGCACCCTGGGCCGCGTGGACAGCGTGCAGGAGCTGGGCGAGCTGGTGGTGGCGCGTCGCGGCAGCTATGCCGTGCGGCTCTCCGATCTCGGTCGCGTGGAAGACGGCATGGCCGAGGCCGAGACCGTCGGCTATCGCGGTGCGCGCCCCACGGTGCTGCTCAGCATCCGCAAGCAGAGCGGCACCAACACCGTCGCCGTGGTGGACGGCATCAAGCGGAGGCTGAGCGAGATCCAGACGACGCTGCCCAAGGGCTACACCCTGGAGGTCGCTCGGGATCAGTCGGAGTTCATCCGCAATTCCATCAACGCCGTGAAGGAGCACCTCGTCTTGGGCGGCTTTCTGGCGGCCTTGGTGGTGTTCTTCTTCCTGCTCAACGTGCGCTCCACGGTGATCAGCGCACTGGCCATCCCGGCCAGCATCGTCAGCACCTTCGCGCTGATGAAGTACGCGGGCTTCTCCCTCAATGCGCTGACCATGTTGGCACTCACCCTGAGCGTCGGCATCGTGATCGACGACGCCATCGTCGTGCTCGAGAACATCTACCGACACATCGAGGAGAAAGGCACGCCGCCGTTCCAGGCGGCCATCGACGCCACCAAGGAAATCGGCTTGGCGGTGCTCGCTACCACGCTCTCCTTGGTCGCCGTGTTCCTGCCGGTGGCGTTCATGGGCGGCATCGTGGGCCGTTTCATGAACTCCTTCGGGCTCACCATGGCGTTCGCCATCATGGTGTCGCTGCTCGTGAGCTTCGTCCTGACGCCCATGCTTTCGGCCCGGTGGATCCGGGCCAAGAGTATGTCGGAGCGCCGCGGAACCACGGGGTCCGATCCCCATGGCAGCAAGAGCTCGCGCGTCTATGGCGCCATCGAGGGCGGCTACATGTGGCTGCTCGACAAAAGTCTGCGCCACCGCTGGGTGGTGGTGCTCGCCGCGGTAATGGCCCTGGCCAGCATTCCGCTCTTGGGCGCCGTCGCCAACAAGAACTTCCTCCCGGACGAAGACGAGTCACAGTTCCAGATCACGGTGCGCGCGCCCGAGGGCACCAGCTTGGAAGCCACCCGGCTCTTGACCACTCGCATCGCGGCCCTCGCGGAAAAGCAACCGGGCGTGGCGTATGCCGTGAGCACCGTCGGGGATGATCCGCAAAAGACGCCGAACCTCGCGCTGATCTACGTGAAGCTCGTGCCCCACGACCGACGCGGCGAGAGCCAGCAGCAGCTCGTGGTTCGTACCCGCACGGCCATCGAAAGAGTGCCCGAGAACGCGAACCTTCGCGTGGCCGTGTCGCTGGTGCCGATGTTCAGCGGCGGGGGACAAAACTTTCCCATCATGCTCCAGCTCCAGGGCCCGGAGCTCGATACGCTGGAGCGCTACTCTCGCTCGCTGCTGGACACGCTGAAGAAGACCCCCGGCGTGGTGGACGCCGACAGCTCTCTGGTGGTGGGCAAGCCCGAGCTCCGCGTGCACATCGACCGCAAGAAGGCGGCCGACTTGGGCGTGGAGGTCGCGGACGTCGCCGGCGCGCTGCGGCTCTTGGTCGGCGGCTATCAGGTCTCCACCTACAACGAGAAGAGCGAGCAGTACGAGGTGCGCGTTCGGGCCTTGGCGTCCGGCCGCGCCAGCGCGGACGACCTGCGGCGTATCATCGTGCCGTCGGCTCGCTTCGGCACCGTGACGCTGGACAACGTGGTGCGTTTCGACCAGGGCACGGGGCCTTCGCGCATCGACCGCTTCAATCGCAAGAAGACGGTGACGCTGATGGCGAACATGACGCCGGGCGGCTCTCAGGCGGCGGTGCTCAGCGCCATGGACAAGGCCGCCGACGACTTGCACATGGGCCCCGGCTACGCCCTCACGCCGGTGGGACAATCCCGGGAGTTCGGCCGTGCCGCCCGAAACTTCGGCCTCGCCTTCCTGCTCTCGTTCATCTTCATGTACTTGGTGCTGGCGGCGCAGTTCGAGTCCTGGCTGCATCCGGTGACCATCCTCTTGTCTCTGCCGCTGACGGTGCCTTTTGCCATCTTCAGCATCATCCTGTTCGGTCAATCTCTGAACATCTTCTCCATGCTCGGCATCTTGGTGCTGTTCGGCATCGTGAAGAAGAATTCGATCCTGCAGATCGATCACACCATCAAGCTCCGCGCGGCCGGCAAGGATCGCGCGACCGCCATCCGCCAAGCGAACCGCGATCGCCTCCGGCCCATCTTGATGACGACCATCGCCTTCGTGGCGGGCATGATCCCTCTGGTGGTCTCCAGCGGCGCCGGAGCCGGGACCAACCGCGCCACCGGCTTCGTGATCATCGGCGGTCAGAGCCTGGCGCTGCTCTTGACCTTGATCGCGACGCCCGTGGCGTATTCCCTGTTCGACGACGCCAGCGTGTTCCTGAACCGCACGTACACGCGCCTCACCGGCCGGCGCGCGCTGAGCGAAGCTCCGGCGCCGGGCGGCGAGTAGTGCTTCGCGTCAGCTCACGATTTCGACGGTGTTGGAGCCGCTGGCGGTGCGGAACTTCACGCGCTCCGCGGTGCCGTCCCATGTGGGGCTCTTGACGTCGGCGATCTGCACGAAGGTGACGCGCACTTCCTTGTCGCCGTCCACCTCCATGATGGCGATGCCGTGGCTCAGGCTCTTGGCGTACTTGTAGTGAGGGCTGGTGCTGGTCAGGATGGTGTCGAACTGCGGCACCAGATCCCCGAGGCCGAAGTTCTTGAGGGCGTCGCTGCTGTTGACGGTATTTTCCGTGATCTCCTGCGCCGGGGACGAGCTGATGCCGGCGGTGACGTACTCCACGGCCATGGGCGTGGGCGTCGGGTTGTCGAAGTCCACGTACAGCTCCCCGGCGTAGAAGGCGTGGATGTCCCCGGTGATGGCCACCAGGTTCGTCACGCCCGAAAGCTCGTTCAGGATCTCGGCGCGCTCCGTGCGGTAGCCGTCCCACTGGTCCACGGTGAAGTAGTAGTTGCCTTGGAACAGCGCCGGCAGCTGGAAGCTGGAAAGGTCCAGCGCCATTTGCACCAGCTGGGTCTCGTTGCCCCAGATCTTCCAGGTCGCGTTCGAGCCCTTCACGGTGTCGATCAGCCACTTCTTCTGCTCGTCCCCGAGCATGGTGGGCTTCACGTACGCCTCGATCTTGTCGAAGCCTGCCTTGCGCACGAAGTTGCGGGAGCCCAGCGACGAGTGCGCGCTCAGCTTGCCCGCCTCGGCGTAGGTCGGAACGTCCGCCGGCGCGCCCTCGGGCTTCTGACCGCCGGTGGCCGCCTCCGGGATGACGTGATCCGAGCGGTAGCTGCGCTGGTCCGTCAGGATCAGCTCCACGTGCTTGCCGTAGCGCAGGGTGCGGTAAATCGTGAGGTCGTTCGGGAAGGCCGCGGCGGCGTCCCAGTCCACGTCGGCTGCCTGGTACTCGAACCATGCCTGGCTGGCGGCTTCGCGCCGCGGGGTGTTCTTCTCTTCGCCCTTGGCTTCGTTGAAGTCCGTGGAGTGATCCTGCCAGCAATCGTTCGCGAACTCGTGGTCGTCCCAGATGGTGATGAATGGGAACATCTGGTGCGCCTTGCGGAGGTTCTCGTCCGCGCGGTACTGCTTGTAGATGCCGCGGTAGTCTGCCAGTGAGCTGGCCGCCTTCACCGTAGGGTCGCTGTCCGGGAGCAGCTGGATGCCGTCTTGGATGTCGATCTTGCGGTTCGGATCGTTGAGCTGGAAGTCCGGGTCGCCGTTCGTTTCGTAGATGTAGTCGCCGAGCCACACCACGAAGTCGACGGGTTCCTCCTGCTCGAGGAACGCCTTCCAGGAGTGGTAGTAGCGGCCGATGAAGTCCTGGCAGGACGCGAACGCGAAGCGCACGTTCACGTCCTGGTCCGCCGTGGGCGCGGTCTTGGTGCGACCGACGTCACTCACCATCTTTCCCGCCTTGAAGCGGTAGTAGTACTGGGTGTAGGGCTCGAGGCCGACGGGCTTGATGCGCACCGTCCAGTCGCTGTCTTCCGTGACGCTGACGCTGCCCTGGGCCACCATGCTTTCGAAGGCTTCGTCCAAAGCGACTTCGTAGCGAACCTTCACGCTGCCGCTGCCGGAGACGGGGACCGCGCGGGTCCACAGCACCACGCTGTCCGGCTTGGGATCCCCCGAAGCCAGGCCCTGCGGAAACTCTGCGTCCGGGTCGGCGGCGGTGCTGCCACCGCCGTCGTCGTCACTGCCGCACCCGGAGAACGGTACGGCCGCTGCGGTCACCACGATGGCTTGAAGAAAATCGCGTCGACGAAGTCTCATGGGGCGAGCGTAGTGCAACGTGATTCCCCGTGCACGAGCGCCGGAGATTTGCCTGGCACCTGCGCAATTTGCAGCGCTTCCGAGGTCGGCGTAGAGAGCGAAAATGGCGCGTTACCCCCGTGCATCGGACAACGTCTCCACCCTCTCGGATCGCGTGTACAGCGCGCTGGTGGAGAAGGCCCGCGGCTTGTCCCACGTCGTGCACCCGCTCCACGTGGGCGATACCTATCTCGCGCCCATGGCCGGGGCTCGCGCAGAGGACCAACTCTCGGCGAACAGCCCGCGCCTCCACAACTACGCTCCGGTGCAGGGCGAACCGGTGCTGCTCGACGCCATCGTGAGCCGTCTTCAGCGCAGTCACGGAGTGCACGTCGACCGCGAAGCGCTGCAGGTGATGAGCGGGGCCACCGGCGGGCTGTCGGTGGTGGCCACGACGCTGTTCGATCCCGGGGACGACGTCTTGGTGCTCTCTCCTTTTTGGCCGTTGATCCGCGGAATCGTCGCGTCCCGCGGCGCGCGGGCCGTCGAGCTGCCGTTCTACGACCGCCTGGGGGCAGCGGGGTTCGACCCGGAGGCGGCGCTCGAAGCCGCGCTCACGGAGCGCACCGTCGCGCTCTACGTCAACTCGCCCAACAACCCCAGCGGGCGGATCTTGGACGCCGCCACCCAGGACGTGATCGAGCGCTTCGTCTTGCGCCACGATCTGTGGCTGGTCACGGACGAGGCGTACGAAGACTTGTTCTACGTCGAGCGCCCACAGGCGCTGTGGGCGCGCCCGGGGCTCAGAGAACGCGCCGTCGCTTGCCACACGCTCAGCAAATCCTACGGCTTGGCCGGTGCGCGGGTGGGTTACACCCACGGACCGCGGGAGATCATGGCGGCTGTCCGCGGCGCCCAGACGTTCCTCACGTACTGCGCCCCACGACCGCTGCAGCACGCCGCGGCCCACGCGCTGACGCACGGAGACGGTTGGCTCGCGGACGCGCGCGCGGCCTATGCCGAAGCCGGGCGGAGCGCCGCAGCCGCGCTGGGCGTGACCGCGCCGGAGGGCGGCACATTTCTGTTCTTCGACGCCGCGCCGTATTTCGCGGAGGGCGAGGACGTTCACGGATTTCTCGCGCGCTGCCTCGACGCCGGCGTGCTTCTGACTCCCGGCTCCGCCAGCGGCAAGGACTACCAGAGCTTCGTTCGCCTGTGCTTCTCCGTGGTGCCGCCGGACGAGCTCCGCACCGCGGTGGAGAAGGTCCGCACCGTGCTCGGAGCCTGAGGTTCCGCGGCGCACCGACATCATCCTGATCTGAGTCATGCGTGCCCGAAGGGGGCAGCGCCGTGGTGCCGTTCGTGCGCTACGAAAGAAGATCGGACTTCGACAAAGGAGCGCGCCATGAACGCAATCGTTCGCGGGACCCTCGTGCTGGGCTTCGTGCTGCTGGCTTCGGCCTGCGGAGGTGGTGACGACGCCTCCTCCAGCGGCAGCGACCCCAAGGCGAAGTACGGCCCGACCTCCCGCGATACCGTTTCGAGCTATTTGCGCACGAGTCAGAGCGAGACCGTGAGCATCGAGACCCGCGTGGTGGGCGAGAAGACCATCGCGGGCAAGAGCTACTGGCGCGCTCGGATCGGGACCTTCAGCTCGGCTCCCAGTGGGGCCGAGGCTTGGCTCACGCAGCCGAATCCCGACACCCTGGTGGTCGCGGGAGGGGAATTCTACTCCCAGAACCTGCTGCCGAATCCGACGGCGGGAGAGCCCTCCGCCACGGTGGAGCTCGAAACGCCCGTCACCGTGAAGCTGGCACCGCCGCTCGGCACGCCGCAGAGCCTGACGCTGTCGACCACCATCACGGTGTTGGGGCAGCCCCTGGCCGTCGACCTGACCGGCAGCTACACGATGACCAGCGACGACGAGACGGTCGAGACACTGGCCGGCACGCTGTACGGATGTCGCAAGCTCACGGGGAGCGCGTCCACCACCAACACTACCCTCGCGGGGCTCTTGGGCGACGACACGATCAGCGGTGAGGTTTGGTACCACCCGGCGCTGGGGGTGTTGAAGGCCACGGTGACGCTGCCGGGCAAGGGCAGCTACGACTTCGACTTCTACGGCACCCAGGAGATGGGCGCGGCCGCGTCGGGCAGCAATCGGATCCAGGCGATGGGCCTGTTGAAGACGAACGAGACATTTCGCTTGGACACCTTCGACGTGAACGGAGCGCTCGACGCCGACAAGAACACCCACGCGAAGATGCTCTTGGAGGTGCGCTTCGCGGACGAGGCCCGGGCGAAGAGCAGCGACACGCCGCCGGTGGAGACCGAGATGGGCACCGCTCTCGGCATCTATCCCCATCAGCTCACGAGCTCACCGGTGAGCTTCTTTCACCCCGAGGAGAACGGTCGGGGCCTGACGTTCTGGATCGCCTACGTGGATCAGGCGGCGAAGAACGAGCCCAACGACACCGCGTACCACGTGGAGGTCACGGTTCCGGACTACGGCTCGAGCGCCGTGCGGTTCACCAGTCGCATCGTGTACACGCTGGCGAAGTGATCAGGGAGGCGGCGGCGGCTCGCTCTTGCGCAGGGTGCGCAGGGCGGCCGCCGCGACGGCCTTGACCACCGGGCGAGCATTGTCGGCGGTGGGATCCATCACGCACGCGGGGGGCTTGCCCGTGAGGGTCTCCCATTCCATCGCCAGCGCGGGACCACCGTAGATGCCCGTGGGGATGCCCTTGCGCGGCCCAAGGATGCGTTCGAGACGCTCCACCGCCGAGCTCGAGTAGTGGGTGCCCTGGGTCAGCGCGTCGGTCAGCACCAGCGCGTCGGCCGCGGGGATCGACTGGCCGAGGCGCGCGCCGGCGGCGCCGTCGCCGCTCCAGGGATCTACGGGATAAGCTTCGAAGGCGATGGTGGTGGCGTAGCCCTGGAACGCACCGAGATGCATTTCCCCCGCCTCCAGGCTCAGCGCTTCCAGGAAAGCCTCGCTCGCGCCGCCCATCACCAGCACCGTGAGCTTCAGCGCGCGAGCTTCTTCGTCCAGCTTGACCATGACCCCTGTGGGATAATTGTAGGCCGGCTCCCCCACAGGGGGGCGCTTCATCGACAAGGGCGCAGAATCACCCGGGTTTCCTCAGAGAACGGAGCGTGTCACCGAGTCCATGGCGCAGCGAAAAGCCGGTCTTGGCCACGAAGGCGCCGCCGTCCACAGTGCAGGGATACTTGAGGTAGTCGATGGCGCCCCGCGGCACGCTGGCGAAGCCGAGGCGCCCGCCCAGCCAACGAATCAGAGGCTCGGGGACGGGCACGCGTGCGGCTCCCGACTCCTCCACGATCACGTGGAGCGGAACCGTGTCCGGCCCCGCCACGTTGAACACTCCGCGGAGCCCCGGAGCGAGGGCGAGCTCGAGGGCGTGGGAGAGATCGTCTTCGTGGATCACTTGGTACGGCGGGTCGAAACCCGCGACGGTGAAGACGCGCTCCTGGGACAGGTAGTGACAGAACAGGTTCTTCACCGTGGGGCCCACCACGTTGACCGGCCTCAACACCACGACTTCGAGCTCCGGGTGGCGCCACAGCTGGCCCGAGGCGTACAGGTCGGCAGCGACCAGATCCTGGATCTCCGGATAGGTGCGGCCGGCAGATGGAGGATGCTCCTCGGTGAGGAACTGCGGTTGGTCCGGCAGAGCGCCGTACACCGTGTGGCGGCTGGGAAACACCAGCTTCCGGACGCCGGCGCTCCGAGCGACCTCGAACACGCGCACGGTGCCTTCGAAGTTCACGCGGTGACGTTCTGCGGCGTCGGCCTGCAGGCGGTGCAAGCGTGCGAGGTGCACCAGGGCGTCGGGCTTCACCTTGCGTAGAGCGTCCTCGAAGCCGCGCTTTCTCACGTCCGCCCGGTGGTAGATGACGCCGTCGAGCACCGCCGTGGGCGCTGCCCGGTCCACCACGTGCACTTCGTGGCCGCCGGCGAGGAGCCGAGCCGCGAGCAGGCGCCCGCTGGCGCCCGCACCGCCGGTGATGACGACGCGGCTCATGTGAAGAACACGCCCTTCCGTTGGCCGAGCCCGCGGTCGATCAGCGTGCGGACGGCGTCCTCCACCTGTGCGACGTAGCCCGCCACCACGTCGTCTTCCTCGGTGCCCGTCCCTTCGAAATGCAGTGGCTCACCGAACCAGATGTGGACCTTGGCGGGCAGCGGTAGCGGAAGCAGCGTGGGAGTGAGGGGCGCGTAGGGCATGCCGAGGAGCCGGGCGAGGGGCTCCATCCGCGAAAAGCTCGGGCACATTTCCTCGCCTCCGATGAAGCCGAAGGGGACGATCGGAGTCTGGGTCTCGAGCGCGAGCCGCATGAAGCCGTGGCCGAAGCCCATGAGCTTGTAGCGGTTCTTGAACACCTTGCCCCCGCCGCGCTCCCCTTCGGGGAACACCAGCACGGCGGCCTCGTCTTCCGAGAGCAGACGTTTGCAGTTCTGCGGAATGCCGATGAGCTGTCCCATGCGGGCCATCATCACGTTCACGAACGGGGGATTCGCGAAGAAGCGCTCGATCATGGCGCGAACGAAACGCGGTGGCTCGGCATCCAGCACGAAAGAAGCCGCGATCAGCATTCCGTCGTAGGCGAGCTGGGCGCTGTGGTTGCCGATCAACAGCACGCGCCCGGAGGGAACGTGGTCGAGGCCGTGAGCCTCCACTCGAAAATAGTGGCGGTACAGCACGCGCACCAACGCCAGGGTACGCGCGGCCGCCCTTGGGGAAGCGCCCCAACGGTCATAGCCATATTCGTTGGTCTCGATTCCCACGCCCGCCATGCGATCGTGGATCTCGTCATCCACGAGACGATCGAGCCAGTCCTCCCATCGCCGATATGGCCGCGTCACGCAGCGAGCATATCAGAGGGGCATGGGGCCCACTGCCCCCACGCTCGCGCAAACGCAGGTGTCGCCGCTCATTTCTCGACTCCACGAATGGGCGTAACCCAGTCCTTGGAGGAGGAGGGAATGAACGTCGATCGCTTTCACCTGTATCGACAGATGTTCCGCAGCCGGCGCTTCGAAGAAGCGGTGAACCGCTTGTGGCATGAAGGCTACGTGCTTGCCGAGATGCATCCGAGCCTGGGCGAGGAAGGCATTGCAGCCGGCGTCGTCGCCGCGCTGGAAGAAGGCGACGCGCTCGCCTTGGAGCATCGCTCACCGGCACCGCTCGTGATCCGCGGCGCCGATCTCTTCTCCGTGCTCGTCGAAATGCTCGGTGAGCGCGAGCCTGCCCGGCCTCGCGCTGCGGGGCCCACGGCGGTCGGGTTCGCCCTGGCAGCCGAGCGCTTGTCCCCCGGCAAGATTGCCGTCGCCTTCCTCGGCGACGGGACCATCAACCCGACGACGCTCTTGGAGAGCATGCGCCTCGCCGTCGCGGCGCGGCTTGCCGTGCTCTTCGTGGGCAAGGGTGGCGAGCTCGGTGAGCGCGCCCGCGCTGTGGGCATGGAGGTCGCAGAAGTGGACGGCAGCGACGCGGTGGCCGTTGCCGAGGCGGCTCAGGCGGCGGTGGAGCGCGCCCGCCGGGGGCTGGGGCCCAGCTTCGTCCGGGCGCATTCGGGTCGTCCCCTGGTCCGCAGCGGTCGCGCCGGCCGCCTGGCCTCGACGCCGAACCCCCGGCGCCGCGACCCGGTGAAGCGCCTTCGGCGCCAGTTGGCGCGCTACGGCACACGCCTCGACCTCCTGGAGCGCGAGGTGGAGTCGGAGATCGAGCACGTCCTCGCCCGGGCCGCTCGGGGCCGCTGAGCCTGGATTTCGGCCGCCAACGCCCCGTCGAGCGACATAATCTGTCATGAGCTATCCTAGGGCCATGGCTCGCTTGGCGAAGCTCTTCCGCGCTGCCCTGGCCCTGAGCGTTGTGCTCGTGGCCTGCTCCATCGATCGCACCGGTACGGGCGCGGGCGAAAGTGGGGGCAGTGGCGGCACCGGCGGCACGACGCCCTGCCCGGCGGGCCTCACCAAGTGTGGCGACGTGTGCGTGGACACCACGTACAACCAGCTGCACTGCGGCGCGTGCGACAACGCCTGTCCGGAGACTCAGCTGTGCGCGGGGGGGAGCTGCGTGACCAAGTGCTTCGGCGGAAGCATCCAGTGCGGCTCCTCCTGCGTCGATCCCGACATCGACCCGACCAACTGCGGTGGTTGTGGCAAGGCCTGCGCCAGCGGTCTGGTGTGCAGCGCTGGACAGTGCCAGCTGGCGTGCACGGGTGGCACTTCGCAGTGCGGGAGCAAGTGCGTCGATACGCTGTCCGACGGCAAGAACTGCGGCGCCTGTGATCATGCCTGCGCCCCGGGCACCGTGTGCAGCGCTGGGCAGTGTGCGCTCACCTGTAGCGGCGGCACCACGCAGTGCGGCAGCAAGTGCGTGGACACGCAGACGGATCCCGCGAACTGCGGCTTGTGCGATCACGCGTGCGCGACGGGCACGGTGTGCAGCACGGGGCAGTGTCAGCTCTCCTGCGGCGGCGGCAGCACGCAGTGCGGCAGCAAGTGCGTGGACACCGCGACCGATCCGCTGAACTGCGGCGCGTGCGGCACCCAGTGTTCGGCCAACCTCGTGTGTCAGGCCGGCGGCTGCGTGCTCTCCTGCGTGGGCGGCACCACCAAGTGCGGTAGCAAGTGCGTGGACACGCAGACGGATCCCGCGAACTGCGGCGGGTGCGGTACCCAGTGCCCGAGCGGCCAGGTGTGTCAAGCCGGCAGCTGCGCGCTTTCCTGCGTGGGCGGCACCACCAAGTGCGGCACGAAGTGCGCGGACACGCAGACGGACCCGGCGAACTGCGGAGCCTGCGGCAATGCCTGCGCCTCAGGCGAAGTCTGCTCCGGCGGCAGCTGCACGCTCTCCTGCGCGCCGCCCACCACGAACTGCGCCGGCACCTGCACCAACACCAGCTTCGATCCGAACAACTGCGGCGGCTGCGGCACCGTGTGCGCGCTCCCCAACGCCACGGAGGGCTGCCTCGGTGGCAGCTGCACCGTGGCCGCCTGCGATTCGGGCACCGGCAACTGCAACGACGTCGCCAGTGACGGTTGCGAGGCGGTATTCGCCACCGACCCGGACAACTGCGGCGGGTGCGGCAACGCCTGCGCCGCGGGGGTCTGTCTCGCGGGCCAGTGCACCACCTCCGTGAGCTACGACCTCGCCGCTCAGAACCTGACCACCGCGGGCATCGCCGGTTTCGGCTGCCCGCCGGTGCAGGCGTACTCGAGCTCCGCCACCGGCCCGACCTGGGGCTTCAGCTGGGACGACGTGCTGCCCGCCTCCGCCGTGGTGTCCAAGATCACCATCGAGATCGAGCGCTCCTCCGACTGCAACGACGGCTTCGGAGCGGAGCCCACCACCTTGAACGGCGCCAGCGCGGGCTCGGTCACGTTCTCGCCCGCCGTCTGCAACGGCTGCAGCACCACGCCCGCCACGTTCATGCTCGACCTCACGCCGAACACTGGGGACTACGTCCTCGGCGGTCAGAACACGTTGCTGTTCACCCTCACGGGGCCGAACTTCGAGGCCATCACCGAGAATTCCGCCTGGGGCGCCGGCGCCTACGCGCGCGTGACGCTGGAGCTGCTCTAACCGCAGTCCGCGCCGTTCTTCTTGCAGTCGTCGAAGCGGCAGCGGCAGTGGACCTCTCCGCCCCCGGGCAAACGCGTGGTCCAGCCCTTCGTGGCGCAGTCGCCAAAGTCGCAACGGGTGACGCTGTCCGAGCCGTCCGGATGGCGAGTGGTCCAGCCGTGCTCCCAGCACTTGCCGAAGTCACAGCGGGTGACGCTGTCTTTTCCGTCCGGGTGGGTCGTGGTGAAGCCGTGCTCCAGGCACTTGCCGAAGTCGCAACGGGTCACGCTGCTCTTGCCCTTCGGTCCCCGTGTGGTCCAGCCATGCTCCACGCAGCTGCCGAAATCGCAGCGCGACACCAGGTCCGCGCTCCCCACCCGGGTGGTCCAGCCGAAGCCCAGGCAATCCCCGAAGTCGCAACGCCCCGACGCCAGTGTGGAGGCGACGTAGAACGGTCGTGGCGCCTCGTCCGCTGCCGCCAGCGCCGGCAACGCCAGCACCGCGACGGAGACGAGCGCGCGACGCAACAAGGGCATGACGTATCTACGCTCGAGAAGAGCGTCTCGCCCCCAGTCTTTCATTTTTGTCGCTGCGCCGCGGAAACGCCCCGCGACGGGCATCGCGCCGCACCAACAAAAGTCAGTAGCAGAAGACCTCGACGGGCGGGTCGTCGAACATCGAGCTCTGACAGATGGTCGCCGTCTTGGGCGGGCAGGCGCAGGCGCAGGCGTCGATGCGCTCGACGTAGCAGCGGCCGTCGTACATCCAGTTGCAGGGCTCGGTCGAGGTGCCGGGCAAGAAGCCGGGCTGACACTGGGGCAGGGGTTCCGAACCACCCGTGAGGCCGCCGCCGACGCCCTGGTTCGGGCCGCCGGAGGTCTGACTGCCGGAGCCGCCGGAGCCGCCGCTTTCGGTCGGCCCCTCTACGCGGCCGCCGCAGGCGAGGAGGTTGGTGGCCACCAGGACGAAGATGGTTAGACGCCGCATGCTCCATCATGGCCGCCAGCTGCCGCGGCGATCACCAAAAGCGTGTCAGAACGGGCGCAGGCCCAAGAACACCACGTTGACCGCGATGAACACCGGCAACAGCACGACCAGCGCCAGCACGAAGTAGCCGCCGAAGCTCGGGCACTTCACGCCCGCCGAGTCGGAGATGCTCTTGACCATGAAGTTCGGAGCGTTGCCGATGTAGGTCATCGCTCCCATGAACACCGAGCCGAGAGACAGCCCCTCGAGGATGGCGGGGTTCACCCCGACCACGGCCCCGGCTCCGGAGTAGCCCTGGCCCTGAGCCAAGGACAGGAAGGTGAGGTACGTGGGGGCGTTGTCCAGGAAGCTCGACAGCGAGCCGGAGGCGAAGAAGAACTGCCACGGCTCGCGCACCGGCAGCTCCCCACCGCGCGCCTGCAGGATCATCAGCGCCGGAATCATCGCGGCGAAGATGCCGGCGAACAGCACTGCCACCTCGATGATGGCGTGAAACGAGAAGCCATTGGCGACGCGTGGGTTCAGCTTGGAGCCGTCCTCTTCCTTGCTCGGACCCTTCAGCGGGGCGACCTTCAGCGCGATGGCGGTGAGGGTCAGCATCGCGAGCTCGCGGAACGGGATGTAGGCCCAGAAGTGGTGGGCCGGCAGGTGCACCGACGGCAGAGCGGCGACGGAGACGACCACGCCGAGCAGCAGCGGGATGCTGCGCTTGCCGTGGATGCGGATCGGTTCCACCGCCGCGATGTCTCGTTGGATGTCCTTCTCGGCCTCGCCCGAGTACGCGATCGAGTCCCAGATGTAGAACACCGTCAGGATCAGGCCGATGGCCATGGCCCACGGCAAGAACAGGGACAAGGTCCAGAAGAACGGCACGCCCTTCAAGAAGCCGAGGAACAACGGCGGGTCGCCGATAGGCAACAGGCAGCCGCCGACGTTGGCCACCACGAAGATGAAGAACACCGGTATGTGGCGCACGTTCCTGCGCTCGCCGTTGGTGCGGAGCACCGGGCGGATGAGCAGCATGGCGGCCCCGGTGGTGCCCACGAAGTTCGCGAGCACCGCGCCCATCAGCAAGAACAGCGTGTTCACCTTGGGCGTGGCGCGGATGTCGCCGGAGATGTAGATGCCGCCGCTGATCACGAACAAGCTGAACAACAGCGTCAGGAACGAGAAGTACTCGATTCCCGTATGGAGCAGCGTTTCCGGCGCGCGGTACGCGAAGTACGCGGCGGGAAGGATGCCCGTTGCAGCGGCGACGATGCCCTTGTTCTTGTTCTCGTCCCACCAATGCCCGGCGACCAGCGGCAGGACGGCGATGCAGAGCAGCAGTAGAACGAAGGGGATCACGCTCCACAGCGGAAGATGGTGCCCGAGCTCGCTGCCGCCTTCGTTGGCGCTGGAGATCTGGGGGGCGAGCAACGAGAGCAACGCTGCACTCGAGGTGACGATCTTCTTCATGGGCTCATCTACCGGCTGCGCTCTGCCCCCTGACGGCGAACGCATAACACGCGGTGAACGGATATCGCGCACTGCGTAATGCGATCGTCATGACATCGGTCGATACCGGCCGAGCGCCGCAAAGCGTGAGTAGTCGAATCTACTCGAGCTGACAAATGTCATCGAAATACGCGCGCAAGGAATCGGTCGGTTGACGGTGTTTTGGTGATGGATGACGCTCACATCAGACCAACGGTCGCGTCGCGACCCCTCGATCGACAGGAGGCCCCCCATGGCCGAAGATACCCGTGCTGGCGTTCTCGACGAGCATCGTCGGATCACCAACGTCCTCCAGCGTATCGAGCAGTGGGTGGTCGATCCGAAGACCGGCGCGGGCTGGACGGGGGAGCTCGGCGGCATGCTCGAGGAGCTGCAAGGCTTGCTCAAGGAGCACTTTGGGGGTGAGGCCGAGGCCAAGCTGTTCGAGCAGACCATCGCGTCCGCTCCACACCTCACGGCGCAGCTCACCAAGCTCGCCAAGGAGCACTCCCAGATCCTCGCGGCGTTCCGCGCAGCCTTCGAGCAGGCGCAGACTCTGGACGCCGCCAAGGAGCAAGAAGTGC
This sequence comes from Polyangiaceae bacterium, assembly GCA_020633235.1. NCBI lineage: Bacteria > Pseudomonadati > Myxococcota > Polyangiales > Polyangiaceae > Polyangiaceae bacterium. The sequence continues at coordinate 868,399 of JACKEA010000004.1, forward strand.
GCGGTCTGCAGCGCAAGGTCCAGCTCGCCCTCGCGACGCTCCGGCGTCACGAGTCGGAAGAGAACGAGATCATCATGCGCGCCTACTGGGAAGACATGGGAGGCGGCGACTGATCGCTGGTACGCGTCTCGCATAGAGGCGCCGTAACGTCACCCTAGGTCACCAAGATCTCCGCGGCCTGCGGGCGCTCTGACAGGCCGCAATCGCGCAATCGTTGCGCTAGCTCACTTCCGGCACGCAGACGCCGCGCCGACAGGTGGGCTGCAACCTGAGTTCGAAATTTACTGCAAATCGAGAGGTTTCCGCGATGACCACCACAGCCGCCGGTCACACCGAGCCGCAAAATCAGGCCCCCCCCAGGAAAACCGCCGCCGAGGTGAAGGTCGTGGACCAACACGTCGTCGAGATCGTGTGTGATTCCGGGGAGGGCGCCCAGACCGCGGGTCAGCTGTTCGGAACCATCAGCGCAAAAATGGGCAACGGCGTGTGGACGGTGGAGATCATCCCCGCCGAAATCGAGCCGCCCCATCGTTCTCGGTCCGGCGCCAGCGGTAACCGCATCCGCCTCGGCGGCTCCGAGATCACGAACATGGGTGACGAGGCCGACGTCGTCATCGCGTTCAACGAGCAGGTGCTCTACAGCCGCATCGACCTCGGCGCGCTCCGCCCCGGCACCATCATCTTCCTCGAGAACAAGTGGGCGCAGGATCCGCAGGAATCCATCCGCCAGGAGTATGCGGATGCCCTCGCCGACTTCCGGGAGCGCGGCTACGTCGTGCGCGAGGTCGCGATGGAGACCGAGTGTCTGAAGGTCGTGGCCGACGCCCGCCGCGGCAAGAACATGTGGGCGCTCGGCCTGCTCTGCGCGCTGTACGGGCAGGACGTGGAGCGGGTCCTCGACGAGGTCACCCGCAAGTTCAAGAAGAAGGGCGAGAAGGTCATCGCCGCCAATATTGCGCTGGTGAAGGGTGGCTACGAATGGGCGGACCAGAACCTGGACGTCCGCTACCAGGTGCCCCCCCGCCAGACCAGCCAAGAGCTGGTGGTCATGAACGGTAACCAGGCGGCAGCGCTCGGGATTCTGGCGGCCGGCATCGAGCTCTGCTCGATGTACCCGATCACCCCGGCGACCAGCGTGACCCACTACCTGGCGGCGGCCATGCACAAGACCGGTGGCTTCATCCACCAGGCCGAGGACGAAATTGCTGCGATCGGATTTGCCATCGGCGCATCTTATGCGGGCAAGACGAGCGTCACGGTGACTTCCGGTCCGGGCCTTGCCCTGAAGACCGAGTTCATCGGGCTCGCGGTGATGGCCGAGGTCCCGCTCGTGATCGTCAACGTCCAGCGCGGTGGCCCCTCGACGGGTCTGCCGACCCGGGTCGAGCAAGGCGACCTGCTGGCGGCCCTGTACGGCGAGACGGGAGACGCTCCCAAGATCGTGATGGCGCCCAGCACCATTCCCGAGTGTTTCCATTTCGTCATCACGGCGCGGAAGCTCGCGGAAGCGTTCCGCGGCCCGGTGATCGTGCTGACGGACGCGAACTTGGCGACGGGCCAACAGCCCTTCCCCCGCCCGGTGGTGCAAGAGGAGTGGCTCGCGCCCCCCATCGACCAGTCGGACTGGGACAAGGACGTGCCGGCCTACGCTTGGGATCCGGAAACGGGTGCCTCGGCGCGGCCCATCCCTGGTCAGCGCGGCGGTGAGTACGTGCTCACGGGTCTGGCGCACGACGAGCGCAGCAAGGTGGCGTACGAGTCGGCCATCAACCAGCGCTCGATGGAGATGCGCAGCCGCAAGCTCGCCGTGCTGCAGCAGAGCCTGAAGCCACCGAAGGTGTACGGCGATCAAGAAGGCGACCTGCTCGTCGTGAACTGGGGCTCGGCCCGCGGCGCAGTGGAGGAAGCGGTCGATCGCGTGCGCGCCGACGGTAAGAAGGTCGGCTCCGTGACGCTGCGCTTCTTGCAGCCCCTCGAGCCCGGGCTCGAGGAGATCTTCAAGAAGTTCAAGAAAGTGATGACGGTGGAGATCAACTACAGCGACGAGACCACCATGCCGTACATCACGCACGAGAATCGGCGCTACTCGCAGCTCGCTTGGTACCTGCGAGCTCGAACGTTGGTCGACATCGACTGTTGGTCGCGCGTTCCCGGCATCCCGCTGCCGCCAGGAATGATCGAGGCGGAGCTGCGGCGGCGACTTTCAAACGGCGCGCACTGACAAGGAGTCAAGAGAGATGTACGGCCTGAAGCTCGATTGGGTTTGTGAGCTGCCTCCGCGACACTTCGTCCTGGAGGACTACGAAGGTGCGACTCCGCGCTGGTGTCCGGGTTGCGGCGATCACGCCGTGCTCACGGCGGTGCAGAAGCTGGTTCGTGACGAGCAGTTGCCACCCGAGAAGATTGCGATGGTGAGCGGTATCGGCTGCTCCAGTCGCTTCCCGCACTACATGAAGACCTACGGTTTCCACGGTCTGCACGGTCGTGCGCTGCCGGTGGCCTGTGGCGTGCGCTCACGGCGTCCGGACTTGCACGTGTTCGTGTCGACGGGCGACGGCGACTGCTGTGCCATCGGTACCGGTCACTGGATCCACGCCATTCGCTACAACATGAAGATGACCGTGATGATGTTCGATAACAACATCTACGGTCTCACCAAGATGCAGACTTCGCCCACCACCCGCGAGGGGTGGGCGTCGAACACGCATCCCGGCGGCGCGCCGCTCAGCCCGCTCAATCCACTGAGTGTGATCCTGGGCATCACCAACGCGTCGTTCTTGGCGCAGACGGTCGACTGGAACCCCGCTCACGTGATGGCCACGCTGAAGATGGCCTACCATCACGAGGGCCTTTCCTTCGTGCGCATCCTGCAGCGTTGCCCGCACTACATGGATCACGTGTGGGACGAAGTTCAGGACGATCCTTCGAAGCTCTTGCTGCTCGAGCACGAAAACGGCATTCCCCTCGACCCGAGCCTCAAACGTCTGTTCCCGAACTCCACGACGCACGACCCGTCGAATCTCTCCGCGGCGCGCGACTTCGCCAGCGACGACAACGCGATCCCGATCGGCCTGCTGTATCGGAATGACGCTGCTCAGCGCTACGACCTGATGTCCGCCCAAGGCATCGGGACTCCTCCCGAAATGCGGATGAAGGCCGTCCAGGCCGAAATCGATCGCTTCCAAATCTGAGCACAAGGACGAAATGTGATGTTGGTTCCACCGCGCGAGGAAAGAGGGGGCGCGGAACCCGTGGCAGAGTCCGGGGGCTCCCCGGAGAAGGGTTATCGTGTCTCGGACGGCGTCGCCGTGATCGAGGCCACGGAGCGCGCCATCGTGGGCGCGGGCGCCGTGGCCTCGGCGGCGGAAGCCGAGGGGCTCGCGCTGTCCGGACACCGGGCGGCGCGTTTGCTTTCGGGGACGGTTCCCACTGCGGTTCCGGCTGCCGCCTGGGTGCTGCACAAGAGTGGCGCGCCGGGCTGGTTCGGTGCGTTCACGCTCTCCGCGGTGGACGGCCAAGAGGCCGCGGACCACTGCTTGATCGCCCAGCTCGCTGCAGCGATGAGCGGGCAAGCCGGGCAGTGCGTGGTGGGCACGGAGCTGTCCGAACGCCCTTGGCTGTGGCAGCCGCTCACCGCCCAGGCGATCGACAAAGCGCTTGCCGGCGCAACTGCCGGCAACGACGCCATCGCGTCGGTGCTGTCCAGCGCTTTCGCTCGCGTGAGCGAGGCGACGGGACGGCGCCACTCGCCGATCGCAGGGTATCGCCTGGACGACGCGGAGATCGTGCTCCTGGCGCACGGCTCCGAGCGCGAGCACGGCGTTCGCATCGTGGACGCGTTGCGCCGCCAAGGCGTGGCGGCCGGGCTCCTGGGCGTGGTGCAGCTGCGCCCGTTGCCGCATGCCGACATTACCGCGGTGCTTTCGGGGAAGAAGCGCGTGTTGCTCCTTTCCGAGAGCGCCGAGCTGGCCGACGGCCAGGCGCTGGAGCGCGTTGCGGCGGAGCTTTCTGCGGTGCAGCAGGCGCTGGGTCTCGAGCAAAGAACCGACACCGATCCTGCGGCCAAGAGCCTGGTAGTGGGCGTCGCGCCCGCCGGGCCTCGCGCCCACGAGCTCTTGCACGCTGCGGCGGAGCGCTTGGGAGGATTGGCGCCGCTCGCTGTCTGGAATGCCGGCTCCCCGCGGGTGGCAGCGCTGGGCCTGGGCTCCCGCGTGCCGTTGACCAGCGGCGCGCCCCTCGACCTCGCGTTCTTGGCGCATCCCTCGCTCTTGGATGGGCGCCTCGGTTTGCGGGAGAACGCCGCCGTCGTGGTGGCCGCGGAAGCCGCGGCGCCGGAGGACGTGTGGCACATGCTGTCGCCCGGCCAGCGCGCGCTGGTCGGCGACAAGAAGCTGTCGCTCTTCTGGTTCGATCCGCGTTCGTCGTTGTCGTCTCCCAGCGCTTCTTGGGATTCGCTGGTCGCGGTGGTGTTGGAAGGGCTGTCGCCCCTGCTTTCGCGCTTGGGCCTCAGCTGGCGCAGCGTGGGCAAGGCGCGCTTGGTCCGCATCGATCCGCGAGCGGCGGATGCCAGACGCCCGAGCGAGGTGAGCTTCGCGCCGCCGCGGGAGCTGCCGCTGTTGCCCAAGCCGGACAAGTCCGCGAGGCCCGAGTGGCAGAGCGCGCTCCGCCGCTTCCACGCCACGGGGGAAGGCGCCGCGGGAGCTGCCGCGCTGTTGCCGTTGGCTCCGGCCGCAGCCACCTCGCTGGTGCGGACGGAAGCCAGCAGCTACCCGCTCCTGGTCGTCGACGGAGAGCCCACCACCATCTCGCCTCTCGAGGACGTGATTCGCTCGGCGCTGGGCGCCCTGGAAGACGCGCCCACCATCGTGCCGGATCACGTGCGCCGCCTGGTGAACGTGTTCACTCAGGTGGTGGACGGCGCGGCGGTGCTGGGAGACGTCATCGACACCGCCTTCGCGGAGTTCGAGGCGCAGCTGTCTCTCAGCGAAAAGGCGCTCAAGGCACTGCGACGCGATCTGCGAGAGCTGCGCCCCGCGCTGCCCGCGGAGGCTCGCATCCTCACGTTGGGAGATCGCGCCCACGTCGAGATGTACGCCGCGGTGGTGTTGCCTGCGCGGCGGCGCCTCCGCGCGGAGCTGATCGCCGACGCACGCCGTCTGCGCCAGCACCTGCTCGACATGCTGGCGGTGGACGCCAGCCACTCCGCGGACGCCCACTCTCCCGAGCAGGTCCAGAAGAGCCTGGGAGAGATGGACTTCCTGGACACGGCGGCCCTGACTCGTGCTCTCGGCAAGCGCCCGGGCCCCAAGCGCATGCCGGAGGATCGGCGTCGCCGCATCCAGAAGTCCGTCGACGACATGGCGCGCTTCTTGGCGACCGCCGACGACACGCCGGAGCTCTTGATGGTCTCGCCGCGTGCCTTCGATCTGTCCGTATCCGGCGCCAAGGTCGTGGTGCACGACGATCCCCTCGGCGTCGCCGCGGGCCTCTTCGAAGGGCTGGCTCAGCAGGTGACCGCAGCGTTGGTCGCCGTGCGGGTGGCACGCTTGGAGGTAGAAGCGCGCTACAACGCCGAGCTACACGATCCGGTGCTGGCGGAGCTCGATTGGCGCCGACTGGATGCCGAGGAGCTGCTGCTCATTCCACCGGTGTTGGCGGTAGAGACGGCAGAGAACGTGTGGCATTCGTCGCAACGCTCGCTCTCCGAGATCCTCACCAGCGGACGCCCCATCCACGTGATTGTGGAGGAGGATTTTGGGGTTGGCTCGGCGCGAAACCCGGCCGGGCTCGGCTATCTCTTGGTGGCCCACCACGAAGCGTTCGTGGCCCAGACGTCCCTGGCACGTCCGGCGCACTTCACGGAGTGCTTGCGCTCGATGGCGAAGGCGTCGCGCCCAGCGGTGACAGTCGTGGCACCGAGCCCCGGAGACGGCCCCATGCCGGCATGGCTCCGTCTCGCCGCGGCTCACGAGGGTCGCGTGCTGCCGTGCTTCCGCTTCGATCCGGAGGCAGGGCTGTCCTTTGCGGAGAGCTTCGACATCGAGGCCAACGTGGCTCCGGAACAGACCTGGCCGCTGCATACCATCGATGCAATGGACGAAAAGGGTGAGCGCCAGAGCATCGAGGAGAGCTTCACCTTCGCCCACGCGGCGGCCCTGGAGCTCGAGTACCGCAAGCAATTCTGGCTGATCCCGACGGAAGCGTGGAACGACGAGCAAATCCCGCTCGCAGAGTACGTGGACACGCTGCTCCACGCGGAGACGCCCAAGGTGCCCTTCGTGTGGATCACGGACGAGCAGGGCAACCTCGCTCGCGCCATCGTGACCCGCGACCTCACCCTGCAGAGCCACGAGCGCATGCGCCTGTGGCGGACCTTTGCGGAGCTGGGCGGCGTGCGCAACGCGCACGCCGAGCGCGCGGCAGAAGCGGCCCGAGCCGCGGCCCAAGCCGAAGGCGCTGCGGAGCGAGAAGAGCTCGAAGCCGCCCATGGCGCGGAAGTGGAGCGTGTTCGCAACGAGACGGCGACGGAAGCCCTGGAACGCCTGGCCCAAGCGCTGATGAACCCCGGCGCCCTGAGCCTGGCTCAGGGTGCGGCGGCCGCCCCGGCGCCGCGGCCGGCGCCCACTGCGGCGGAGCCCGAGCCGGCGGCAGAAGCCGCTGCCCCGGAGCCCGCCGCGCCTCCGGTGGAGGAAGAAGAAGAGAGCGTCTCTTTCTCCGATCCCTTCATCGACACGCCGCTATGCACCACCTGCAACGAGTGCACGAACCTGAATCCGCAGATGTTCAAGTACAACGCCGACAAGCAGGCGTTCTTGGCGGACGCGAAGGCGGGTACGTTCCTGCAGTTGGTGACGGCGGCGGAGAAGTGCCCTGCTTCGTGCATTCACCCCGGTGAGCCCCGAAAGGACGACTCCACCGTGACAGAAGAACTGGTCGCCCGAGCCCAGCGCTTCAACTGAACGGAGCGACGACGTGCTGCTGAACGAGATCTTGACCGCTGGGGGGATCATGTTCGGCGTCGCTTTGACGTTCGGCGTGATCCTCGCGATCGCGAATCGTAAGTTGCGCGTCGAGGAGGACCCTCGCATCGACGACGTGGAAGGGATGCTGCCGGGCTCCAACTGCGGCGCGTGCGGCCAGCCGGGCTGCCGGGCGTTCGCCGAACAGGTGGTGGCCGGCAGCCAGCAACCCAGCGGCTGCACCGTGAGCAGCCCCGAGGGCATCACGGCCATCGCCTCCTACCTGGGCGTGGAGGCGGGCGAGCGCGACAAGCGCGTCGCCCGCCTGCACTGCGCCGGGGGCAAGTCTTCGGTCCGCCGTCTCGCGGACTACGATGGCATTCGTTCCTGCCGGGCCGCCTTCGTGGTGAACGGCGGTGGCCGGGCCTGCGCTTGGGGCTGCTTGGGGCTCGCGGACTGCGAGAAATCTTGCACCTTCGACGCCATCGCCATGAACGACGAAGACCTTCCCGTCGTGGACGTGGACCTGTGCACGGCGTGCGGCGATTGCGTGGACGCGTGCCCGTTGGATCTCTTCACTATCGAGCCGCTGAGGAACGAGGTCGTGGTTCAGTGCAACAGCCCACTCGCCGGACCGGCGGCTACGGCGGCATGCACCGTGGCCTGTGACGCATGCGGGCGCTGTGCGTTGGACGCTCCGGACGGCGCCATCGTGATGAAGGGTGGGCTTCCGAGCATCGTGCAGCCCGTGAAGGTGGACGTGAGCTGCACCCTGCGCTGTCCCACGGGCGCAATCCAAGCGGTGCCGGGCAATCAGTTTCAGCGAAGAAAGCTCAAGGTAGTGGCATGAGTAGCTGGGCAAAGATCACTTCGCGTTGGTTTCAGCGGCTGGTCAAGGGCAAGGAGCCGGAGCCGGCGCGCCAGGCCGGGACGCTTGCCATCGTGAGCGGCGCGGAAGCCGTGCTGGCGACGGAAACCATGGTGAGCGAGCGCATCGGACGCGCGCTTTCGGCGGGGGAAACACGCCCAACGACGGAGCGGGGTGCGGGAAAGAACGCGTTTGGCCGTGAGACGCGGGAGCTGATCGCCGACGACGATCGAAGCGCGCTGGCCGCGGCGGAAGGCCGAGCGCTGGGCGGCGTGCGGGCGGCGGTGCTGCTCGGCGAGGCGCGCCTGTCGCGCAGCCGGGACGCCGTGAGCGCCGCGGCGGCTCGCCGCGTCCCGCTGGTGATTCACGCGATCACGAGCTCCGACACCGCCACCGCGACCACCATGGGCGCAGAAGGACACGGTCCGTACCACGCGTTGGCGGACACCGGAGCGCTGCTGGGCCTCGCGCGGGACGCGCAGCAGGCCGTGGACATGGCCCTGGCCGCCCGCTACGTGGCGGAGCGGGCGCTGTTGCCGGCGGTGATCGCGATGGACGCCCCGGAGACGGCCTGGGCGCCGTCGTCCGTGCTGTTGCCCGACGCGGCCCTGGTGCGCGAGGCCCTCGGCAGTCCTGACGACCAGCTCGAAAGCCCGACCGTCGAGCAGAGCTTGACGCTCGGGGACAAGCGGCGGCGCGTGCCGCGCTGGTTCGACCCCGACCGTCCGGCGGCCCACGGCATGCAGCAGAGCGGTCGAGACCTCGCCGTCGCGCTGGCGGGTCAACGTGCGTTCGCGGCCGAGCCGGTCAGCCGCCTGCTCGACGAGGCTCTGGAAGCAGTCTCACGCCTCACTGGGCGCAAGCTCGAGCGCGTCACGCAGCACCGCATGGACGGGGCAGAGTACGTCTTCGTGGCCCAGGGCGCGGCCATCCACGCGGCGATCGCCGTGGCCGACTACCTGCGCAACGAGAAGAAGGAAAAGGTCGGCGTGCTGGGCATCGATTGGCTGCGGCCGCTGGCGGCCGCAGCTATCGAAGAGGCCCTGCGGCACGCCCAGGCCGTGACGGTGCTCGAGCGGACCGGCGACGCCCTGGCGGGCGGCGGCCCGTTGCTGCGCGAGATCCGAGCTGCCATCGGCGACACGGGACCGAAGCTCCTGCATGCGACCTACGGCCTCGGCGGGCAACCGCTCAGCAACGCGGATCTGTTGGCGTTGTTCGAGAACATGAGGCTGCCGACCGGCGCGCGCACGGACGTCGCTCTGGGTGTCTCGATGCCCAAGGCGAGCACTGCCCACCCGCGGCGCCAGGCCCTCGCACAGCGTCTGCTCGCCGAGTACCCGGAGCTGGCGCGTTCCACGCTGGCCATCGACGCGCCGTTGGATCTGCGACCGACCTCGGCGAAGACTGTGGCGCTGTGGGCACGGCATTCGGAATCTCCGGCTCCGGTGCTCGACGCTCTGGCGTCGGCGGTATCCAAAGTGGTGGGGCAGCACGTGCGCAGTCGTACCTCCACCGTGGAGCAGGGAACCTGGATGGCCCAGGTGACCGCCGCCGGCGAGGCGTTCTCGGATCTGGCTTCCGTCGTGTGGCACGACGTGGCGGTGGTGGCCACGCCGGAGCTGCCGGCGGCGATCAACCCCGCCGCGGAGGTGGCCAAGGGTGGCGCGCTGCTGCTCGCGAGCCCACTCTCCGAAGCGGAGCTGTGGCGCGAGCTGCCGGAGTCGTGGCAGCGCTCGATCGACGACCGCGAGCTCCGCGTCTTCGTGCTCGACGGCAGTGTGAGCGATCTCGTCAATTGGGTTCCCTGGCTGCTCGGCGCACCCGAGATGCCCGAAGGCGATCTCAAGCGGCTGACCGACGTCGATCCGCGGGTGCACGCGAACCCCGTGCCGCCCCTCGCCGTGCGGCGCTTCTCCCGGACCCGTTCCACCTACGACAACCTGCCCCGGTTCTGGGGGGAGCTCGCGCTGCCCCGGCTGGAGCAGGGCGTCGCCGAGACGTCGCCGGATCCCTACCTGTCTCTCGCGGCGGTGCCGCCGTCCACCTCGAGCTTGTTCGAGGTCGCGGTGCACAGGAATCGCATTCCGCTCGTCGACATCGAGCGCTGCGTCGGTTGCGGTGCGTGTTGGACCGCATGCCCGGATTCGGCCATCGTGCCCGGTATCATCGGCACGGAGGCGTTGCTCAACGCCGCGGCCGACATCGCCACGCCTCCCGGCGCGGAACGCAATCCCATCGCCGACAAGGTTCGTCGCGCCCACAAGCAGCTGGCCGCGCGCGTGGACGGCGCTCTCGCCAAGCAGAAGGCGACGAAGCTCGATGGCGCGCTGCTGTCGGAGAGCTTCTCCTGGCTGCTCGAGCAGATGAAGGTGTCGGCAGAGGAGCGCCCGGAATACGAGAAGGTATTCAAGGCGACGCTCGCCCAAGTGAAGAAGCTGCCCTACGCCGCAACAGAGCCCTTCTTCCATCGGCCTCATTCGGAGCAGAAGGGGAGCGGAGAGCTGGTGGCCTTGGCGGTGAGCCCGGCGGCGTGTCAGGGCTGCGGCGGCTGCAGCGCCGTGTGTCCGGAAGACGCGATCACGGTGGGCGAGCGCAACGAAGACAACGTGATCTCCGCGGGTGCGGGCTTCACGATCTGGGAGCAGCTGCCCGACCCGAGCGGCGAGAGCATCGCGCGTGCCGGGCGCTCGGAGGCCGTGGGCAACATGGCCGCCGTGATGACCTCGCGCCACACGCTCCTGGCGGTCACCGGCGGCGGTGGTCACGAGCCGGGCTCCGGCGCGCGGGTCGGTGCGCGGCTGGTGGCAGCGGTCACGGAGCTCGAGCAGCAGCGCCGCACGGTGCAGCGGGTGGGCGCGCTCAGGGACCTTTCGCAGCGCTGTCGCAGCGCCATTCGCGACGCCCTCGCCGGCGCCGTTCCCAGCGAGGACCTGGCGGCCCTCGACCGCGCCTTGGAGAGCACACCGGACCGCAGCGGGAACGTCGGCGCTCTGGTCGAGAAGCTGGGCGCCCTGGGCGCCAAGTCCACGGTGGACAGCGAAAGCGCGGAGCGACTGGTGAAGCTCGCCCGCTTGGTGGACGAAGAGCTGGCTCTGCTGGAGACCGGCGCAGACGGCATGGGCCGAGCGCGCTTTGGCTTGGTGATCGCCGGCGAGCCGCTGGGTGAGTGGGCCGCGGAGTTCCCGCGCAATCCCTTCGCCGTTCCCACCGTCGTGGACCTGTCGAGCGAGGCCCTCGATCTTTCCATGGGTCTGGCGGAGAGCTTGCTCGACCGCCACGCGGCGGAGGTCCGCCTGGCTCGACGCACGGAGCTGTGGCTCTCGAACCCCGGCAACGCAGTACTGGAAGAGCCCGCCGTCGAGCGCCTGGGATGGCAGGACCTGAGCGACGAAGAGATCGCCGCGTGCCCGCCCGTGGTCGTGCTCGCGGGCCCGGAGATCTTCGGTGCGGCGTCGCAAGCCGGGCTCTCCCGGGTGCTCGCGTCGCGCTTCCCGGTGAAGGTCGTGGTGCTCGACGGCCGCGAGCGCTGGATCGGCGCCACGGATCCGCTCCTGCCCTACGTGATGCAGCGTCGCGCTCTCGTGATGTCCTCCACCATCGCCCATCGCGAGCACCTGTTCGCGGGCGTATCGAGGGCGCTGGCACAAACCGGTCCGGCGCTGATCCACGTGTATGCGCCGAGCCCGAACCGTCACGGCTTCGACAGTGCGGATACCGTGGCGCGGGCTCGCGCCGCGGTGGACTGCCGCGTGCATCCGTTGTTCGTGTGGGATCCGGCGGAAGACGGCGTGTTCGGGACGCGCTTCCGCCTGGAGGGCAACCCCTCCGTGACCGAGCCGTGGGCCAAGGACGCCGAGGGCACGCTGCGCACGCCGGCTCACTTCGCCCTGGGCGAGACGCGCTTCGCGTCCCATTTCGTGGCGCCCGAGGGCGACACGTTGTCCATCGAGGAGTGGGCGCGGGCGGGCCGCGACGAGCGCGCCAAAGCGATGCCCATGGTGAAGCAGGGCGACGTGGAGTGCGTGCTCGACCGTGACCTGGCGGACGCGGTGCTGGAGCGCCTTTCGACCTGGCGCACCCTGCAGGAGCTGGCCGGCGTGGTCACGCCGTTCACCGCGAAGGTGAAGGCCGATGCGGACCGGGACGTGGCCGCGGCGCACCAACAAGAAATCGAAAAGATACGGGCAGAATACGAGGCAAAGCTCGCCGCTCAGAAGGCGACCCAGCTGGATGAAGCGACGGCTCGTTTGGGTCAGCGCCTGATCGAGCTTGCCGGCTACGCGCCCGCCCGTCGAGGAGACGGACAGGCATGACCGGTCTCGCCTTCGTGCTGGGCTCTCGGGGCACGTTTCGTCACGGCGTGCACCCGAAGGAGCACAAGGAGGCGACGTGTCAGCGCTCCATCGAGCGCATGCCCTTCGTGGACGAGTATCTACTGCCCCTGAGTCAGCACATCGGCGCGCCCTCCAAGGCGCTGGTGAAGCCCGGGCAGAAGGTGGAACGGGGCGAGCTCATCGCGGAGCCAGGAGGCTTCGTGTCGGTGGGCTTGCACGCGCCGGTGAGCGGCACCGTGAAGGCGGTGGAGCTCCGGCCGCACCCGAACGGCAAGAAGATGCCCACCATCGTGCTGACGCAGGATCCCTACTCCAGCCAGAAGATCCGACGCATGGAGGTACCGGATCCCGAGAGCGCGGAGGCCGGTGAGATCATCGACGCCATCCAGCACGCCGGGCTGGTGGGCATGGGCGGCGCCGCGTTCCCCACGCACGTGAAGCTGAAGGTGCCGTCGGGCAAGCGCGTGAGCTTCGTGATGTTGAACGGCTGCGAGTGTGAGCCGTACCTCACCTGCGATCATCGCGTGATGGTGGAAGAGGCCGAAGCCGTGAAGCGCGGCCTCGACCTGATCATGAAGCTCACCGGCGCGGAGCGCGGCTACGTGGGCATCGAGCGTAACAAGCCGGACGCCATCGATCGCATGCGCGAGGTCGCTGCCGGCGCGCCCATCGAGGTCATGGGCCTCGAGGTGAAGTACCCACAGGGCGCAGAAAAGATGCTGATCGACGCCATCCTCAAGAAGGAGGTGCCGAGCGGTGGGCTGCCCCTGGATCTCGAGATCGTGGTGCAGAACGTGGGCACCGCCGCGGCCATCGCCAGGCTCTTCGACGACGGCGAGCCGCTGATCGAGCGGGCGGTCACGGTGACCGGTCCCGGCATCCGACGCCCGAGCAACCTGCTCGTGCCCATCGGCACACCCATTCGCGAGGTCATCGAGCACTGTGGCGGTCTTCTGCCGGAAGCCAAGCAGGTGGTGCTCGGCGGTCCCATGATGGGCATGGCGCAGAAGGACCTGAGCGTGCCGGTGACGAAGGGGACCAGCGGCATCTTGGTGCTGACCAAGGCTCAGACGGTGGTGCAGGAAGAGCCCTGCATCCGCTGTGGGCGCTGCGTGGAAGCGTGCCCGATGTTCCTCAACCCCTCGCGCTTGGCGCAGCTGGCCCGCGCGGAGCGGACCGATACGCTGAAGGAGTTTCACGTGCTCGATTGCTTCGAGTGCGCGAGCTGTTCGTTCTCGTGCCCCTCGCACATTCCCCTGGTGCAGCTCATTCGCGTGGGCAAGGCGCAGGTTCGCCAGAAGGAGGCACGGTGACCCAGCTGACGATCACCACTGCGCCCTTCGAGCACGGCGCTCCGAGCACTCGCGCCGTGATGCTGGAAGTGGTGACGGCGAGCCTGGTGGTGGTCGCTGCGGCGACCTACTACTTTGGCGTTACCGCGCTGATGATCACGGCTACCTGCGTGACCGGCGCCACGGTGACGGAGTGGCTCTTGTCCGAGCGGAAGAGCTCTCTGCGCGACGGCTCGGCGATCCTCACCGGCATTCTGTTGGCCCTCACCTTGCCGCCGGCCATTCCGCTTTGGATGGCGCTGCTGGGCAGCGTGGTGGCCGTAGCCCTGGGGAAGATGATCTGGGGCGGCCTGGGTCGCAATCTGTTCAACCCCGCGCTGGTCGGCCGCGCGTTCCTGCAGGCGGCATTCCCGGTCACGATGACGACCTGGGTCGCTCCGCGGCAGGGCATGTTCCACGTCGAGGCCAGCACGCTGGCGGCGCCGCTGATGAAGTCCAACGTGGACGTCATCACCTCGGCGTCTCCCTTGGGGCTCGCGAAGTTCCAGCATCAAGCCACCACCTTGAAGCCGCTCTTGCTCGGCAGCATCTCCGGTTCCCTGGGCGAAACGGCAGGATTGCTCCTGATCGTCATCGGCTTGTGGCTGGCGGCGCGGCGCATCTTCGATTGGCGGCTGACGCTGTCCACGCTGGTCACGGTGGCGGTGTTCAGCGGCATCTTGTTCGCGATCTCTCCGGACAAGTACCCCACACCGCTGTTCATGCTCGGCTCCGGCGGTTTGCTGTTCGGTGCGGTGTTCATGGTGACGGATCCGGTGACCACACCGCTCACGCCCAAGGGCGCCTGGATCTTCGGTCTGGGCGTGGGCGTGCTCGTGGTCCTGATCCGCTTGTTCGGTGGGCTGCCCGAAGGCGTCATGTACTCGATCCTGCTGATGAACGCGGTCACCCCGCTCATCGATCGCAAGACGCAGCCGCGAAGGTTTGGAGGCTGACATGGCTACGGAAGAGCCGAGCTCCCTGCGTCTGGCCGGTACCCTGGCGGTGGCCGGCCTGCTCTCCGGGTTGATCCTGGTGGGCGTGTTCATCGTCACCGAGCCGATCATCCAGCAGAACCATGCGGACGCCCTGCAGCGCGCCATCTACAAGGTGCTCCCCGGCACCAAGAAGATCGAGGCGTTCAAGCTCTCGGGCGACAAGATCGTGCCCTACGAGGGGAAGCCCGGCGCGCCGACCAAGGAAACGCTCGTCTACAAGGGCTTGGACGACTCGGGCGCGTCGGTAGGGTGGGCGGTGCCGGCTTCGGGCTCGGGCTTCCAAGACACCATCGCGTTGATCTACGGCTTCGATCCCAAGAAGAAGGCCATCATCGGCATGGAGATCCTGGACAGCCGGGAGACGCCGGGCCTCGGCGACAAGATCGGATACGACGAGCACTTCCGGGCGAACTTCAAGGCGCTCGAGGTGGAGCCCAAGATAGAGCTCGTGAAGCGCGGGGAGAAGACCGCGCCCAATCAGGTGGACGCCATCACTGGGGCCACGATCTCGTCCCGCGCCGTGGTCGGCATCCTGCAGAGCAGCACCAAAGAGTGGGTACCCCGCCTGGGTGACGAGCCGGCGAAGACCGCCGCCGCAGGCAAGGGACGGTGACCATGGCGAGCGAAGAAAAGCAGGCGTGGCCCGAGCTCACCAAGGGCCTGTGGCGAGAAAACCCGGTGTTCATCGCGGTGCTGGGCTTGTGCCCGAGCATGGCGGTGACGAACTCCCTGAAGAACGGCCTGGTGATGGGCATCGCCACCACCTTCGTGCTGTTCGGTTCGAGCAGCTTGGTGAGCGCGCTGCGCAAGGTGATCCCCAAGCAGGTCCGGATCTCGGCCTACATCATCATCATTGCCACCTTCGTGACCTGCGTGGACTTCGTACTGGCAGCGGCCATGCCGGAGGCGCACAAGCAGCTCGGCGCCTTCATCGCGCTCATCGTGGTCAACTGCGTGATCCTCGGTCGCGCGGAAGCCTTCGCGGCGAAGAACAGCGTAGGGCTGGCGATGGCGGACGCGCTCGGGATGTCTGGTGGGTTCACGCTGGCGCTGGCGATGATCGGCGGCATCCGCGAGATCCTCGGCAGCGGGTCGCTGCTCGGCTTCCCGATCATGGGGGAGCACTTCGAGCCCTGGGCCATCATGGTGTTGCCCCCCGGCGGCTTTCTGACCCTGGGTGTCTTGCTCACGACCTTCGCGTGGGTGAAGAAGCGCCGCGCGCAGCGGGCAGCGCCGGCGGCCGAGCGCATCGAAGGCGAGGTGGCGTGATGGGAAATCTCGCGGAGCTCGCCTTCATCTTCGCGTCCGCCAGCGTGATCAACAACTTCACGCTCGCGTATTTCCTGGGTCTGTGCCCGTTCATGGGCGTGACCAGCCGCCTGGACACGGCCCTCCGGCTGGGGCTGGCCAACATCTTCGTGCTGCTCATCACCTCCTTCGCGGCGTGGGTGCTGAATAGCTTCGTGCTGGTCCACGCGCCGTACCTGCGGCTGATCAGCTTCATCGTGGTCATCGCGAGCACGGTGCAGTTCGTGGAGATGGCCATCAAGAAGCTGAGCCCGGCGCTGTTTCGCGCCCTCGGGATCTTCCTGCCGCTGATCACCACCAACTGCGCCATCTTGGGCCTGGCTCTGTTCCAGACCAACCGGGGCTACGGGCTGGTGGAGGGTCTGGTGTACGCCTTCGGTGCCGGCGTGGGGCTCACCCTCGCGCTGGTGATCATGGCCGGCATTCGCGAGGAAGCCGACGTGAACGGCGTGCCGGATCTGGTGCGCGGTACGGCGATGAGCTTTTTCATCGCTGGCATCTTGAGCATGGCCTTCATGGGCTTCGCAGGGCTGTTTTCCAATGCGTGAGGAGAAGTCATGACCGAAGCGATTGCGGTCGTTGCCCTGGCGCTGATGTGCGGCGTATGGGTGTTGGTGCAGCGCACCGCGCAGAAAGAGGGTTGCGGCGGGGACGGCCGTTGCGGAGCATGCGGTGGTGGCGGCAGCTGTTCGCGGTCGCACGAGGGGCATTGATGGCGCGATTCAATTCAGAAGAAGTCCTCCGCTTCGCCGTCAACATCGAGAAGAACGGTGAGCGGTTCTACCGGCGCGCGGCGGAGCAGATGAAGGACCCGCGAGCGAGGGAGCTGTTCTCTTTTTTGGCGCGGGAAGAGGTCGGGCACGAGCAGCTCTTTTCGAGACTGCTCACCAAGCTCGGTCCGCTGGACGTCGACGTGCGCCACAGTGAGGAGTACCTCGCCTATCTCGAGGCCTACGTGGACAACGTGGTGTTCTCCCACGACAAGGCGGAAGCCGCGCTGGACGGCGTGATCGACGAAGCCACCGCGCTAGGCTTTGCCATGCAGCGGGAGCAGGACTCGATCCTGTTCTACATGGAGCTCCGGGACATGGTGCCGGAGGACGAGCGCCCCGCCATCGAAGCGGTGATCGACGAGGAACGCAGCCACTACCGAAAGCTCGCGGAGCTCGCCAAGCAGAGGGTGGCACCGGAGGCGGGGGGGGCGTGAAGCTGTCGCGTCTCGAAGCGTACCTCGAGGCGCTGCCCAACGGGTTATCGTCCTACCCGACGTACACGCAGAAGGCGGCCGTCTATCGCCAGCTCGTCGGCAACCTGCCGCGTCTGCCTGCGCTCGACGCCCTGCCGGCGGAGCTCCGGGCACTGGTGAACGAGCCGCTCCCCGTGAGCGGATGGCTGACGGAGGCGCGCGCCAACGCCCTGTATTTGGCGCTGGCGGACGTGCGTGGCGTGAGCGACGCGCAGTTCGTCGACGAGTTCTACTCGGTGAACCGCGGCGTGTTGTCGAGCCCACTCTACAGCGTGCTGTTCCTGGTGCTCTCTCCCCAACGCTTGGTGCGCGGCGCCGCCACACGCTGGGGCAGCTTTCACCGCGGCATACGGCTGTCGATCAAGGCACAGCCGAAACAGACCACGGTGCGCATGGAGTACCCCGCCGAGCTCTTGCCGGAGATCCTCGCCCGCGCCTACGTGACGGCGTTCCAGGCAGCCGTGGAGCTGGCCGGCGGCAAGCACGTGAGCTTCAACGTGGCGGAGTACACGCCCGCGCATACCGTGTTCGACGGCAGCTGGGACTGAGAGCACCTCAAGGGGGCGACTTCCTCTGCACCGCCGCCGCCGCGTCCTTCAAGAGGTCGCCGTCGCGCAGGCAGGGCCAGCAGTCGTCGACCTTCTTCTCGCCGCAGCCGCGCTTGTTGAAGAAGCGGATCATGGGAACGATGGCTCGGCGGTCGCCGACCAGCTTGGCGCGCTCCAGTACCTTGGGCGCGTCCTCGCACTTCTCGACCTTGCGGAGCTCGAGGGTCACGGACAGGGGGCGCGAAGCCTTCTTGTACACGTCCTTCGAGTACAAGAGCTCTTCCGCCAGGTCCGCCATGTCCCCCTTCTTCAGGCTGGTGAGGGTGGAGTACAGGAGGTCCGGCCCCGTGGGACCCTTCATTTTCGCGTAGGCGAGCAGCAGGTCCGGCGCCACCTCTTCGTCCTTGCTGAGCTCCTTCAGCCGCGCCGCCACGTCCTTGTCTTCCTTGGCGAGCTTAGGAACCAGCTCGATCTTGCGCGCCAGCTCGTCAATCTCTTTGCGCTTCTCGTTGGCCCGCACATGGACGAGCGCCACGGCCTCGTCGGAGGTTCGCTCGCTCACGGCCATGCCGCGGAGCTTCTTGATCGCGTCCGCGTTTCCCGCGACGGCGCGCTCCGAAAGCGGCTGCTCCTTCTTCTTGACGCCGCCGTCCACAGCGGCGCTGGCCGATGGTGCCGCCTCGGCGCTGGCCGCGGGGGCCGCCTTGGCTCGTTTGCTCTTGCCATCACCGCTCATGCTCGCCGCCGTGACGATCGCCGCCAGCAGGCCGCCCGCGACGAACGCGGCGACACCGGTGATGATGAGCGGGCCTTTCTTCGACTTGGGACGAAACGCGAGCTCGTCGACTTCCTGAGTCACGACGACGAGCTTGTCGCTTCGCTCCAAAGTTCGCAACAGTGTTGGCGACGATCGACGGGGATCGCGCCGGACCAACAAACAAATGATCCGGCTTCTCTTGTTGAATCGCCGCGGAACCTCACGCCCAGGCGCTGGTGCCCACGTTGATTTCCGGCATGGTCGGCCGTCGCGGTCGGTCGGGCAGCACGTAGAAAAGCCAATACACGGGGAACGCGAGCACACCGACGAACACGAAAGCGGCGATCCACAGCGCGATGAAGGCCGTGGTGGCGCCCGGCAAACGCGCCGCGTGGATGGAAAACGGGATGGCGAGGAGCAGCTCCAGCAGAGCAATGCCAATCATCGCGAACGCGAGGCCGAGCCATTCTGCGGTGGAAAACGCCGAGCCGAACAGGGTGGGGAAGGGATTGCCGCTCAGGTGCCCGGTGCTGGAAAGCTCGATGGTGATGACACGATAGACCGCGAAAACGGCGATGCCGACGATCGCCAGCAGCGGCAACAGCGCACCAACGGCGAGGGCGAGCTTCGAGCCCCGACTCATGTGCCATGTACGTGGATGTGTGCCTCGTGCTTCCCCCAGGCGTCCAAGTGTCGGCAATTCTGAGCATTTGTGCGCCGTCGCCGGTGGCGGTATGACACCTACATGAGGCTATCGCGAGCGTTGGGGTCGATCATCAGCGTTTCATTGCTCGTGGCCTGCGGCGGATCGCCGCCGCCGCCTGCGGCGCCACCAGAGCCCGCTCCGGTGAAGAAGCCCGAGCCCCCGCCGCCGCCTCCGGAGCCGGAGCCGAGTGCGGAGCCCGAGCCCGAAGCGCCGCCTCCGGAGCCAGCCGCACCGGAGAAGCCGAAGTCGACGGCGACCATCGGCGGCACCAGCTTGAGCGACGTCAGCGCCGAAGCGGTGATCGCCGAGGTGCAGAAGTTGAAGTGGGCGCCGGAGAAGGTCGCCGTGAGCGGCGGTACCGTCGGCAAGTACGAGAACATCCGCTTCGGGATCACCGACGGCAAGCAGAGTGGGTACATCGAGATCGTGCGTCCGGCGAAGGACCCGACGGGCAGCACGGCCAGCATGATGCCGCCCAAGGATCAGAAGGCCATGAAGGAGAGCTCCGGCGCGGCCACCTATCTGGATCCCGACGGCGACGTGATCGTGATCGTGATGGTGGACGGCGGAAAGACCGCCGTCGCCAAGAAGCTGCTCGACAAGCTCGTCCAGAAGTGACCGCCGACGTGCGGGGCGCCCGTGCTATGTTGCGCGCCCCGTGGCCGGCCCCAGCGTAACTCCGCCCCTGGACGTTCGGCGTTCTGCCGGCGTCGCCGCCACACGCAGGAGCGTCGCGGGCGTGCGCCCGCGTACGCCCCAGGACGACGAGCTGGATTACGCGGCGGTGGGCCTGATTTCCGGCCTCGAGGTGCACCAGCAGCTGCTCACGGAGCGCAAGCTCTTCTGCAACTGCCCCGCCGGTCGCTACACCCGTACGCACGATGGCACCGTGCTCCGGCACATGCGCCCCACGCTCTCCGAGCTCGGCGTGTACGACGGCACCGCGCTGATGGAGTTCAAGACGCGGAAGCAGATCATCTATCTGCTGAACGCCGAGAACACCTGCACCTACGAGATGGACGACACGCCGCCCTTTCTCGTGAGCCAGCCGGCGCTCGACATCGCCATCGAGCAATGTCTCATGCTCGGCTGCGACATCGTGGACGAAGTGCACGTCGCTCGGAAGCAGTACCTCGACGGCTCCATCCCGACGGGATTTCAGCGCACGGCCATCGTGGGCGTGAACGGCAAGCTGCCGTTTCGCGGGCGCGAGATCCGCGTCACGCAGGTGAGCGTGGAGGAAGACTCCTGTAGGGAGGTGACGGACCGCGGGCATCTCATCGTGTGGCGGACGGATCGCCTGGGCATGCCGCTGATCGAGACCGTGACGGCGCCGGATCTGCGTACGCCGGACGAAGTGGAGGAGGCGATCCTGCTGGTGGGCCGCGTGTGTCGCTCCACGGGGCACGTGCGCGTGGGCATGGGAGCCAGCCGTCAGGACGTGAACGTGAGCGTGCGGGGCGGCCGGCGCATCGAGATCAAGGGTGTGCCCCAGGCGGGGTGGGCGCCCGCGCTGGTGCACGGCGAGGCCGTGCGGCAGGTGAACTTGCTGCGGCTCCAGCAGGAGCTCGCCCGCCGCGGCTTTTCCACGCCGGAGAGCATCACGACGGAAACGGCGGACGTCACCGAGCTGTTCGCGCACTCGCCGGCGCCGTATCTCACGCGGGAGGGCTTTGGCGCCTGGTGCGAGGTCGAAAACCGCCGTCTGGGGCTGGAGCTCGGAGAAGGCGGCTTCTCGGTGCTGGCGGTGAAGCTCGTGGGCCTCGCCGGTACGCTGAATTTCCCGACACAGCCGGCGCGGACCTTCGCCAACGAGCTCGCCGGGCGCGTGCGGGTGATCGCGGGGCTCGATCAGCTGCCCATCCTGGTGCACTCGGAGGATTGGCCGTCCACCCTCGCGGAGCTCCAGGCCGTACGTGCGCGCCTCCAAGCGGGGGAGAACGATGCCGTGGTCATCGTGTGGGGGCCGACGCGAGACACCTTTACGGCGGCGGAAGAGATCCGTATCCGTTACGCCGAGGCGACGGACGGCGTGCCGAACGAAACGCGGCAGCCCTTCGAGGATGGCAGCACGGACTTCGAGCGCATCTTGCCGGGGCCGGATCGCATGTATCCGGACACCGACTCGCCGCCCACGCGGCTCACGCGGGAGCGCATACATGGGCTCCAAACCAAGCTGCCGCCGCGGCCGTGGGAGCGCGAAGCTCGTTACGCCGCCGCGGGCGTACCGGAGCCCACGCGCCACTACTTGATTCGCCGGGGTGGCGCGCGGCTCGTGGACCGCGCGGCGGACGAGTGGGGAGCGGAGCTCCGCTTCGCGTGTTTTCTCGTCGGTGAGCGCCTGCGCGGGCTGACCCGAGCCCGCGTGCCGGTGGCCGGCATAGACGACGCGACGTGGGCCGAGTTCTTCCGCGCCGTGAAGGAGCGGCCCGTGCTCGCGCAGGCGTGGGAGCGCGTGGTGCGGGCGATGGCGGCGGGGCGCAAGGTGTCGGATGTGCTCGCGGAGCTCGGAGCGCCGCCGGCCGATCTGCGCGCGGAGCTTTCGTCGCGCGTCGAGCAGGCTCGGTGCGAAGCCTACGACGACGATCCCGGGCGCGTGTTTCGCTACGCTCTCAAACGCGTGATGCCGGAGTATCGCGGCCGTGTGGAGGCCTCGCGGGTGGTCGCGGAAGTCCGGACCTTGCTGGAGGGCGCATGAGCGACGATCCGCTGAAGGGCTACAAGGGGCGCGCGCGGGCGAAGCTCGGCGAGTGGGGCGTCCGGGTGTGGAGCGACGTGGTCGCCAAGAACGACGCGGGGAGCGAGTTCGAAGGCGTGATCCTTCCGCGCAGCGAGACGCTGGACGACGAGCACATCGTGATCAAGCTCCGCACCGGTTACAACGTGGGGCTGCACATCGATCGCATCCGTGAGGTGCGCGAGGTCGGCTACAAAGAGGCCGTGTACAAGATCCCCGAGCGCGCCTTTCCATCGCGCCCGGATCTGCCGAAGGTCACGCTGCTGGGCACCGGCGGCACTATCGCCTCCCGGCTGGATTACCGCACCGGCGCGGTGATCCCCGCCTTCACTCCGGGAGAGCTGTACGGTGCCGTGCCGGAGCTGGCGGACATCGCGAACCTCACCACCAAGAAGCTCTTCGGCGTGTTCTCCGAGAACATGGGCAAGGAGCAGTACCTGGTGTTGGCGCGCTCCATCGGCGAAGAAATCGAAGCCGGCGCCGACGGCATCGTGGTGGGGCACGGGACCGACACCATGGGGCACACCGCGGCGGTGCTGTCGTTCATGGTGCAGGACTCGCCCGTGCCCATCGTGCTGGTCGGATCGCAGCGGTCCAGCGATCGCCCCTCCAGCGACGCCGCGCTGAACCTGATCCATGCGGTGCGCACCGCCGGCACCGGCAACATCGCCGAGGTGCAGATCTGCATGTTCGGCCCCACCTCCGACCGCTACGCGCTGCTCCACCGTGGCACTCGCTGTCGCAAGATGCACTCGAGCTACCGCAGCACCTTCCGCACCCTCGGGGACGTGCCGCTGGCCATGGTGGGCGAGGACATCACCTACGTCACCGATCGCTACTTGCCGCGGGACCCGGAGCGCAAAGTGCGCGTGACCGCGAGCTACGAAGATCGCACGACCATCCTCTACTACTACCCCGGCATGAAGCCGGACGTGGTGGACGGGCTGGTTGCCGCCGGCTATCGCGGCATCGTGATCGCGGGCACCGGTCTCGGTCACGTGAACAAGCCGCTGTTCCCTGCCCTCGAGCGTGCGCGCAAGGCCGGCGTGCACGTGGTGATGACCGTGCAAACGCTGTGGGGCTACGCGCAGATGTACGTGTACGACACCGGGCGAGACTTGCTCGAGCTCGGCGTCGTGCCGCTCGACAACATGCTGCCGGAAACCGCGCTCATGAAGCTCTCCTGGGTGCTCGGCCAGACGGACGATCACGACGAGGTGCTACGCCAGATGCGCACGCCCATCGCCCACGAGACCACGCCGCGGGAGCCGCACAACGGCTATCTCATCCTTCAGGGCGGGTTGCCCGAGACGGAGGATTTCATCTCCGGCCACTGGAAATAGCCGGCTTCTCTTGTTGGCCCGCCGCGGAACCACGCGTCCCGCGGTGAGAGCAGAGGGCAGGGGACTGAGGGTGGAGGGGGTGAGGTGCGCGGAAATCGGTTGGTATGTAAAGTAGTTTGGCGCGCAAGGGGGCAGAGGGCAGGGGGCAGAGGGCTGAGCGTGGAGGGGGTGAGGTGCGCGGAAATCGGTTGATATGTAAAGTAATTTGACGCCGCGGGAGCAGGGGGAAGTGCGGATGTGGTGGGGGCGAGCGTTGAGAGTGACGCGGGCCGGAAGGGGACGGCGTGCTTCGACCCGGAAGGGGACGGGGTGCTTCGACCCGGAAGGGGACGGGGTGCTTCGGGGACGGGGTGCTTCGACGCGGGCCGGCAGGGGACGGGGTGCTTCGACGCGGGTCGGAAGGGGACGGCGTGCTTCGACGCGGGGCTGGAAGGCGAGAGGGCTCCTGCTCGGGAGCTTGATCGTAGCTGCGTCCTCGCCTGCCTCAAGGCCAAGCCGGGCTGCGCCCGGTGCGCGGGCGCTGCGCGCCGCGCAGCCTTGACCCAGGCTGCGGGCGCCAGCGGGGGGTGGAGGAGTGCTTCGAGCAACAAGCGAAGCAGAAGGAGCAAAGGACCATGTTGAGGATCTACTCGTTCGTGCTGGAGTTGGTGGCCAGGTTGCGCACGCTCATCGGGGTCATCGAACGCAAGGATCGGGACCTTGGGCGGCAGCTCCGGCGGTGCACCGCAAGCGTCGGGCTCAACCTGGCGGAGGGTCAGTACAGTCGAGGCAAGAACCGAGCGGCGCGCTATCACAACGCGCTCGGCTCCGCGCGGGAGATGGTCGCCTGCTTCGAAATGGCCGCGCCCTCGGCTACATTCCTCCCGTCTCGGCCGAGCTCGAGGCAGACTTCAACCGCGTCATCGGTACGCTCGTGCGGCTCGTCGAACGCGCCAGCTAGGGTGGCCGGCGCGCGGTGCGTCACGGTGGACACGAGTCCTCGCGCATCCCATCGCGGCCACAAGAGTGAGCAAGGGGCAAGGGAACTGCAAGCCACGAGGTCGCGACGTCGTCCGGGGGTTGTGGCGCGGCGAAATTCGTTCGGGTTCGAACGGATTTCCGCGACCGGGAGACCGTGTGATTGGCGGGGGTGTGGGGGCGGCGAGAGCGGGTGCGGGGCCATGCGGGAGGCGGAGCTCCGGGCCATCCGGGAGGCGGAGCTCCGGGCAATGCGGGAGGCGGAGCTCCGGGCAATGCGGGAGGCGGAGCTCCGGGCGCTGCGCGAGGCGGAGCTCCGGGCGATGCGCGACTGGATGCACGACCCAGGGCGGGCGCGGGGCTCAGGGCCGAGCGATGTTGGGTTTGGCGTGGTTCTGCGCGAAGTCCCACTCGTCGGCGAGAACTGCGTAGGCGAGATTGTCGTGGTAGCCCAGTGGCTCGGTGTAGCGATCCGCGCGGTAGCGGCCCTCGAGACGCAGGCCGAGGCGCTCGCAGACGCGGCGTGAGCCGGTGTTCGCTTCGGCGCACTGGATCACGATGCGACGGAAGCCCCAGCCACCGTCCGCGGCGCTGCGGAGCCCAGAGCTGATCAGGGCACCCATGGCGCGAGTGCAAATGCCGGAACGCTGGCGGTCGCCGCGCACCCAGTAGCCAATTTCCGCGTCGCGCCACTCGGGGTGGATGCGGTGGAAGCCCGTGCCACCGAGCTGCTCGCCGCTCTTCGCGTCGAAGATCCCCATCGGAAAATCGAGGCAATCCGGCTTCTCGACGCCGCGCCGCATGCGCTCGACGTAGAAGATGCTGTGATCGACGTGCAGGTGGTCCGTGGTCACCCAGACCATCCACGGCAACAGGGCGTCGCGGTTGGCCGAAACTGCCGCGAACAGACGTGGGCCATCGCCCTCGCGGTACAGCCGCACTTCGAGCCCATCCACGACCACGGGCCCAGGGCGCGGATCCGGCGCCTGCCACGGGGTCGGTTCCCGGAGCTTTCCCAGCCACTTGTCGCTCATGGCGAAGACTCTACATGAGGCACGAGGTTCCGCGCCGCACCAACAATCCATCGGAGAAGGTCCTCCCAGGTCGCGGCGTCGCGTGGAGCTGGGGGCGCGGGTCGCTGGAGGACGACGTTGCGGCCTGCCTGTGTCGGGCTCAGTCCGCGAGCTTGTCGATGGTGCGGCGGTAGGCCGCGAACACGGGCTCGCGGCGGACGTGGCGGCCGTCTTCCACGCACCACTGGCCGGCGACCATCACGCGCTGGATCGCGGGGCGATTGCTGGCGAAGACGTAGGCATCCAGCAGGGCATCGAGGGGGCGGCCGACGAGGGCGGGGTGCTCCGGATCCAAGACCACGATGTTGGCGCGATGGCCCGGGCTCACGGCGCCGAGGCCGCCACCGAGGGCGCGAGCGCCGCCGGCCAGCGCTTGGCGGTACAGGCGTGTGCCCGTGGACGGCACCACGCTGCTGGCGAGGGCATTCCGGCGCCAGTGGCTCAGGCGTTGCACGTACTCGAGCCAGCGCAGCTCTTCCACGACGCTGACCGATACGTGGCTGTCGCTGCCGATGCCGAAGTGGCCGTCCCGCGCCAAGAGCTCCGCCACGTGCGGGATGCCGTCACCCAGGTTCGCCTCGGTGGTGGGGCACAGTCCGGCCACGGCACCGCTCAGCGCGAGGGCGTGCGTCTCTTCAACCGTGGTGTGGGTCGCGTGCACCAGGCACCAACGCTCGTTCACGTCCGCGTGGCTCAGGAGCCACTCGATGGGGCGCGCGCCCCGGGCGGCGATGTGCTCGTCGACCTCTTTCACCTGCTCGGCGACGTGCATGTGGATGGGTCCCGGGGCGGCGGCGACGCACTCCGCGAGCAGCTCCGGCGGCACGGCGCGCAGGCTGTGGGGCGCGACGCCCACCCGCAGGCCCTCCGCTTGGAGCTCTTCCACGATGCGCAAGAAGCCGTCGAGGTCGTTCGCGAAGCGGCGCTGTGCGTGCTCCGCGGGAGCGCCGTCAAAGCCGCGGGTGGCGTACAGCACCGGCAAGAGCACGAGATCCATGCCCGTGCTGCGCGCGGCTTCTGCGACGCGGAGGCCGAGCTCGGCGCGCCGGGCATAAGGGGAGCCGTCGCGATCGTGGTGCAGGTAGTGGAACTCCCCGACGCTGGTGTACCCCGCCTCCAGCATCTCCACGTACAGCTGTGCCGCGATGGCCTGGACGTCCTCGGGCTCCAGGCGATCCACGAAGCGGTACATCGCGTCCCGCCACGACCAGAAGCTGTCGCCCCCCTGGGTGGCGTGCTCCGAAAGGCCGGCCATGGCGCGCTGGAACGCGTGAGAGTGCAGGTTCGGCATGCCCGGCAGGGCGTAGCCGTGGATCAGCTCCGCGGGACCCGGCGTGGGCTCCGCCACGCTGCCGTCCTCCGCCACGCACACCAGCGCGTCGCGCTCCCAATCGGCGCCGGTCCACAGCCGCTCGAAGCGGTAACGCTTCACTGCTCTTTGGCCCAGCGAAGGCATTCTTCGAGCAGCGCACGCAGGGTGACGCGCAGGTCCCGGGCCAGGGGCTCGTCGAAGGTGTAGGGCGGACGCTCGTCCATGTAATTCTTCTGCGCGAGCTCGAGCTGGAGCGTGTGCACGCCCTTTTGCGGCGCGGCGTAGTGGCGCGTGATGTAGCCACCCTTGAAGCGCCCGTCGGCCACGGCGCTGTAGCCCTGGGCCGCCTGCAACACCGCGAAGGCCCGCTCGCGCAGGTTCGCGTCGCAGCTCTTGCCGGCGTCCGTACCCAGATTCAGATCCGGAAGCCGGCCTTCGAAGAAGCGCGGCACGTGAGAGCGAATGCTATGGGCGTCGAACAGCACCGCGACGCCGTGCTGCTGCACGGTGTCGGCGATCACCTGCTCGAGCTTCGCGTGATAGGGCAGAAAGTAGCGCTCGA
Organism: Polyangiaceae bacterium; assembly: GCA_020633235.1. Classification (NCBI taxonomy): domain Bacteria; kingdom Pseudomonadati; phylum Myxococcota; order Polyangiales; family Polyangiaceae; species Polyangiaceae bacterium. Next base: position 895,441 of record JACKEA010000004.1, read on the forward strand.
TGCGCTCGGCCACTTCCTGCTTCGAGGGCACGGCGTCGTTCTGGTAGATGGCGCGGCGGTCGAAGGTGGTGAGCGGACAGATTTCGGTGGTGTCCGCCCCGGGGTACAGGCTCTGGCCGCTGGGGTCGCGATTGAGATCCACCACGTAGCGCGAGTAGCGGGCCAAGAGCAGGCTGGCGCCGAGGTCGCGGGCGAAGTCGTAGAGCCGCGCCACGTGCCAGTCCGTGTCCGGCAGGTTCAGGGCCTCCGGCGTCATGCGCTCGGCGATCTCCGGGGGCAGCGCCAGGCCGTCGTGGGGGCAGCTCACGATCAGCGGCGAGCTGCCTTCGGTGAAATGAAACGGTTCCACTCAGTATCTCATGCTCATCGGCTCCGGCTGGGAGCGCACCATGGGAACGTATTTCGGATCCCATACCACCCGACGCACGGTGTCCTCTACGTCCTCCGGGTGAATGCGCCGGCCGAGGTTGTTCTCGCTGGCGTAGCGCACCACCGCGCACGCGATCTGGAACGAGACCCGACGCAGATCGCTCTGGTGCGGGTAGATCGCGCCCTGGTCCAAGCGCTCTTGGCTGACGGCGTTGGCCAGCGTGGCGGAGGCGATGTGGAACATCTCCGTGGTGATCTCCCGGGCTTCCGCCACAGCGGCTCCCAGGCCCACGCCCGGAAAGATGAAGACGTTGTTGGCCTGGCCGATCACGTGTCGCTGGCCATCGTGCTCCACGTCCGCAAACGGGCTCCCGGTGGCCACGATGGCGCGACCGCCGGACCAGCGAATGGCCTGTTCCGGTGTGCACTCCGAGCGGCTCGTGGGGTTGCTCAATGGCAGCACGATGGGTCGCTTCACGTGGCTGGCCATGGTGCTGATCATCTCTTCCGTGAAGGTGTTGGCCCGCGCCGTGGCGCCCACCAAGATCGTCGGCTTCACCGCGGCGATCACTTGTTCCGGCGTCGGGTTTCCGGACAGCCCGTACTCCGCCATGATCTCCCGCGGTAGGGCCAGCTCGCGTTTGTGCGGCTCGTCCATTTCGCGGCCGTCGTGCAGGAGCCCGCGGCTGTCCAACGCCAGGATCGAGCGTCGGATGGTCTTCTCGTCGGCGCCGTCTGCCCGCATTGCGATGGCGCACAGTCGCGCGATGCCCGTGCACGCCGCGCCGGCGCCCACGAACACGATGCGCTGCTCGCTCATGCGCTGCCCGGTGATGCGCAGGCCGGCCAGAATGCCGGCCACGCTCACGCTGGCGGTGCCCTGGATGTCGTCGTTGAACGACGGAATCCTGCGCCGATAGCGCTCTAGCAGGGTGAAGGCGCGATCCTTGTGGAAGTCCTCCCACTGCAGGATGGCGCGGGGGAACACCTCCCGCACGCCGCGCACGAAGGCTTCGATGAAGTCGTCGTAGTCGCGACCACGCAGGCGCTTCTTCGGGTAGCCGAGATACAGGGGGTCGGACAAGAGCTCCGGGTTGTCCGTGCCCACGTCCAGGCTGATGGGCAGGCACCTGGACGGGTGAATGCCCGCGCCCGCCACGTACAGCGCGAGCTTGCCGATGGGAATGCCCATACCGCCCACGCCCTGATCGCCGAGGCCCAGGATGCGTTCGTTGTCCGTCGCCACGATCAAACGAATGTCGCGGAAGGGCGAGTTCTTGAGCACGTAGGGGATGTCGTCGACGTCATCCGGCGTGAGCCACAGACCGCGCGCCGAGCGATAGATGTGCGAGAACTTCTGGCACGCCTCTCCCACCGTGGGCGTGTACACGATGGGCATCAGCTCCGCGACGTGGTCGACGAGCACGCGGTAGAACAGGACCTCGTTTCGATCCTGCAGGCTAGCGAGGCCGATGTACTGTTCCAGCGGCGTGCTCTTCGCGCGGATCTGACTCACCGCGGCTTCCGCCTGCTCTTCGAGGGAAGTCACGCGGTAGGGCACCATGCCTCGCACCCGCAAGTCGTCGCGCTGTGCGCGCTCGAAGGCGGTGCCTTGGTTGGTGGAGGGGTTGTGCAACAGCCAAACGCCCGCCTTCTTGGTTTCGATGACGCGGGGGCCGGCCAGATCGTCGAGGGAATCGCCCATGATTGTCGAGGCTAACTCAAGGCCCAGCGGCCCTCCAATGCGGCGGAGCGCAGTGCTTGACACCGCGCAGTCGAGCACAAAGCTCTCCTTGGAAATACTCCGAAGAAAGGAGGTGAGGCCCCATGGCACACACGCCATCGCGCAGGCTTCATCGAGTCCGAACGGAAGCCGAAGGATTCGTCGGCGAGCTGGGTCACCTGTTGATCGACGCGGAGATCGCCCTCTCCGAAGCCGCACGTACCGTAGAAGCGGAAACCCACGCCATCGTGAGCAGCGCCCTGACCAGCGCGGCCTCCGCCGGTCGCCGTTGGTCGAAATCCCGCGAAAATCCCACGACCAAAGCCGCTTGATCCCAGGTTTGTTGGTCCGCCGCGGAACCACTATCCTCGTCAGAGTCGGGGATGAAACGGCTGGACCCCATCGCAGTGGTGGAGAAGGGCTACGAGGCGCACGGCGGCGAGCACGCCTGGCTCACGGCCATCGCCAACGAGGTCCTCCCGCACTTGGGAGCGGACTGGTTCGGCGGGCTGGCGTTCGTGGTGCGCGCCAGCGAAGCGCCGGAGCCTCCCTTCGCCGTGGTCACTCCCGCGGCGGCGCAGGTCGACGACGCTCTGCTCGTGCAAATGGTGCTGCGCACCCACGGCGCCATGCCTGAAGACCATCGCGAAGACGTGGGTCGCATGATGCAGACTCCCGGCGTCGCGAGCATCCTCGACATCGTCCCCGCCCTGCCCGCGGGCTTGTCCGAAGGCTGGCCGGTGCAGGTGATGGACTCTCATGGCGTGTTCGTACCTCTCGGGGACGGACGCACTGCCGTGCTCGCCAACGTGTGCGGTCGCCGCTCCGGCATCGACTCGGGGGATCGGACCCTGTGGCATCGCGTCGCCATTCACCTCGGTGCCGGCTGCCGGCTCGCTGGTCGTGCAGCGTCCGCCGACGCCCCGGACGTCGAAGCCGTCCTCGAACCCGGTGGCAAGCTGTTGCACGCGACCCCCGACGCCTCCGACGAATCGGCGCGTGAGGCGCTGGTGCACGCTGTGCGGGAGGTAGATCGCGTTCGTACCGCCGCGGGCCGCGCAGATCCCGACGCGGCGCTGGAGATCTGGCGCGGCTTGCTCGCCGGGCGCTGGTCGTTGGTCGATCACTTCGAGTCGGACGGCCGCCGCTTCGTGCTCGCGCGTAAGAACGACCCCGATGCCCCCGCGCCGCGTGCCCTCAGCGGTCGCCAACGGCAGGTGACGTTCTATGCATCCCTCGGCTGGTCCAACACCGAAATCGCCTACGCCCTCGGCATCGCGGAGAACACCGTGAGCGCACACCTGCACCAGAGCCTGAAGAAGCTCGGCCTCTCCCGCAGCGAGCTGATTCGCTTGGCAGGGGAGATCGTGCGCGTCGCTCCTTCCTGATTCGCAGGATTATGTCCTTCGTCAGGAGCGCATCCATCGGCTCGTCAGTGAGGCGCAGCGGTTTTCGCGTCTGCGCGTCATGCCGTCTTTCACTCGCTTGGAGGTCGTGTGGGCGGAGCAGCGCCTACACGAAGCGGTTCATACCGCGGGTGCCGTCAGACTCCTGCGATTCGGCGTACTGGTACTCCGGATCCAGTAGCTCGTTGATGCGGTCCATCACGACGGCCGTGATCGCTGCGTAGCGCTCGCCGTGCTTGCGGTTCGCCTCGTCGGTGAGGGGCAGGACGTCCTTCGGTACGCGGTAGGGGGAGAGGTCCGGACCGTCTACGGTGAGCGGCTCGCCCACGCGATACACCACGCGCCCGCCCTTGGACGACGGCGAGTTGCCCGGATAGAGCTTGTCGCTGCCGTTGCACCCGATGGGAATGATCGGCGCGTCCAGGTACTGCGTCATCTGCGCCAGCCCGTGGTGCCCGCGCGACAGCCTCTTGGACCGTGTGCCTTGAGGGAAGACCAGAACGTCCAGGTGCAGTTCCTCGACCGCGCGGCGGTTCAAATCGACCACTTCGCGGATCATCTGCTCGAATAGGCGGTTGAAGCCCTCGAGGAAGGGCACCGCGTCCGCGCCGACGAACGCGGCGAGCTCCGCGCTGACGTTCGCCGGCAGCGGCTCCCCCGGCATGCGCTTGCCGTCTACCAGATCGCGCAGCAGCCGGTATTCGTCTTCCCGCGGCGGCCGCCCCACGGCTTTGCGGAACTCGGTGGTGATCACGTATCCGCGCGACGGCGTCGGGATGTTGTTCGTGGAATCCATGAACGCCCCGACGTAGCGATTCTCGTAGTACTTGCCCTTCACCCAGGTCGCGGTGAACGGCAGCCCGGCGCGATACATCGCGTACTGCAACGGCCAGTAGTTGTAGCGATCCGTATGGTTCATGGCGAGGAAGGCGCCGCCGTCGGGCGGAAGGCGCTCCTTGCCTTCGATGACGATTTCGCTCCGTTTGGGAAAACGGTAGTCGAGCGCCAGGCCCAGGTTGGCGACCACGATTTGTCCTTTTGGTCGTGAGCTGAGCTGAATGCGCTGTAGACGCTGAAGATCGAGCAAGTGAGCCTCCCAGCAGGTGTGTACCTTGGCTTTCCCGTAGCAGCCAGGTGACGGCCGACCCATCGGGGGGCAGGGGCGGCGCGTGTCGGTGTCGACGCGTTGGTTCCGCGGCGGACCAACAATCTCTTTCCCCAGGAAAAGCTGGGAAAGCGACCGGTCCGCAGTTTTCTTTACCTGCGCGGTATGATGCCGGGGCCCGCATGCCGAGCAGCGCCAGTGACCCTTTCTCGTGGGTGGAGCACACCATCGACGGGAAGTACCGTGTCGAGGCGCTGGTGGGGGAGGGCGGCTTCGGTGTGGTGTATCGCGCCACGCATTTGGGGTTCGACGAACGCGTGGCGGTGAAGTGCCTGCGCGTGCCCGAGAGCCTCGCCGGTGACGGCCAGGAGAAGTTCTACGACAGCTTCATGGACGAGGGCCGGCTCTTGCATCGGCTGTCCCGCGCCACCAGCGGCGTGGTGCAGGCGCTGGACGTCGGCGCCACGGTCTCACCCAACGGGATCTGGACGCCTTACATCGTGCTGGAGTGGCTCGAGGGGCGCAGCCTGGAAGACGACCTGAACCAGCGCGAGGAAGCGGGCCTCGGCGGACGTAGCATCGAGGAAGCCGTCGCGCTCTTGGACCCGGTGGCCCGCGCCATCGCGATGGCCCACGAGCAGGGCATCGTGCACCGCGATCTCAAGCCCGCAAATCTGTTCTTCACCGACGTGGGCGGACGCACCACGATGAAGGTGCTCGACTTCGGTATCGCCAAGGTGATGACCGAGGCCGCGGAGAACGACAGCGCATTCGAGTCCACGGGTCACTCTCTCAAGGCCTTTACGGCGCACTATGGCGCGCCCGAGCAGTTCAGCCGACGCTACGGCGCGACCGGGCCGTGGACGGACGTCTTCGCCCTCGCGTTGCTGTTCGTGGAGATCGTCACGGGTCGCCGGGCGCTGGAAGGAGTGGACGCACAAGAGCTGTTCGTGGCTTCGGCGGATCCCGATCACCGTCCCACCCTCGGGGCCATGGGCGTTGAAGCGTCCGAGGAGCTCGATGCGGTGCTGGCGCGAGCTCTCGCCGTGGAGCCCAAGGCGCGCTTCCGGAGCTGCGCGGATTTCTGGAACGGCGTGCTCTCGGCGATGGGTGAAAAGACGCTGTTGCCGTCGCCCTCGCCGCCCACGGCACTGAGTCTGTCCATCGCGGACACGGTGGTGGCGATGGCGCCGCCGGTGCCCGATGCAGTCCCCACGCAGATGGCGCCGGCGCCGCGAAGTCACGCGCGGGTGCTCGCCCTGGTGGGCGGCGCGGCGGCAGTGTTCGGCGTGATCATCGCCGTCGCGGTGGCGACGCTCTTCGGTGGCCGGGCACCGGTCCCCGCGGCGTCGATCGCGTCGGTGGCACCCTCGGCGTCGGTCGCCAAGGAGGCGCCGTCAGCGGACATCGAGACGCTGCTCACGGCCGCGCCGCCACGGCGAGTGGCCTCGGGCACGGTGGCCGGCGAGTCCCGCTGGCTCGACGATTTCAAAGTGGTGCGCGCACCGGACGCCTACGGCAAGACCCTGAGCCAGTCCCAGGCGCAGTGCGCGGCCAGCGGCATGGCGCTGTGCACGGAAGCGCAGTGGGCGCGGGCGTGTGAGGCCTATCCGGATCTCGGGCGCAGCGCATCTTGGACGCTCACCGCCCATCCGAGCGGCTTCGTGATCCGCGGCGGCGCGGGCTGCTCCGTGCGCGCGGTGGCCTCCGGGGCTTCCACGGCGGTAGACCGCGGCGCGCTGTGCTGCGAGCGCAACGTGGCGCTGGAGAGCAACAACGCCAACGCCACTTTCCTCACGGCGACGGCGACGCGTCTCGTGAACCTGGAAGCGACGCTCAATCGCCGGCAGGCCGGGGTGTTCTCCGCGCTGGTGGCCGACTACGTGCGGGTGGACGACAAGCGCGTGCCTCGCAAGAAGATGCAGAGCCTGTTGGAGGATTCCTTCCGCCGCTGGCCGGACCAGTGGTTCGTGTTGGATACCTGCACCGTGAGCGTGAACGCGCCGACCAAGCGCCGGGTGCTGCGCAAGAACCGCTACCGACGTCGGGTGAAGACCACGGTCGTCACGGAAGCCGCCAGTTGGCTGGCGGAATGCTCGGAGCTTCGCCAACGGGGTGGCGAGTTCGCCGTGACCACCGTAGCCTACACCTTCGGTGGCAGCGGCAAGCTCCAGGCAGTACACGACATCAAGACCACACGGCCCTGGGCGCCGCCCTGAGCTCGCGTGGCTCTTGCTCGTGCTCGGCTGTGAGCCGAGCCCCACGCGGAGCGTGAAGGCGTCCGAGGCGCCCCCGGTCGTCGCACCGGCGCCGGCTCCGAAACGGACCGCGCCAGCCCCCGTTCGCGAGGCTCCGAGCGCACCGGAGACCACGCTGGGAGTGGGCGACACCGGCGTGTTCGACGATCTGCGAGACCGGGTGCAGCTGCCGGCACCCAGCGGCAAGGACATCCGCTTCGACGTGGACCGCCGGCACGGCGTGTTGGTGGCGTACGGCGATGGCACGCCGCAGAAGGTCTATCCCCTGGGCGGTTCGGCGCGGCTCAGCGTGGGCGGACAGGAGCTCGCCTTGCGCCCCGGCGACCGCGCGGAGCTTTCGCCCCTGGCCGCGCGGGCACAGCTGCGAGACGCGGAAGCGAGCGACGACGCGGACGGTGACGGCATCCCGAACTCCCTCGACGTGCTCATCGGTGCGCTCAAGGCAGAGGCGAACGGCGCCGCCTATGACGACGGCTACTTCAACCTGAAGTATCCAGGCGGCGATCCGCCGCGCACTCACGGTGCTTGTGTCGACGTCATCGTGCGCGCGGTCCGCAACGCGGGCATGGATCTACAGGCGGCAGTGCACGACGACATCCGCGCAGCACCCGCGCTCTACGGAATCACGCGACCCGACTCCAACATCGACCATCGGCGCGTGCGCACGGTGATCAAGTACTTCAAGCGGCACTGGGAAGCGCACACCCCCGCGCTGGACGATCCCAGCGACCCGCTCCAGCCGGGCGACGTCGTGTTCCTCGAGACCATCGCCGCGCGGCCGGGACCGGATCACGTCGGCGTCGTCACCCGCACGCGCGGCGAGACGGGCAAGCCGCTGGTGATCAACAACTGGACCACCGGCTACACCACTCGAAAGATGGACTTGCTCTCGCTGGTCCCCGTCACCCACCGCTTCCGCTTTCCGCGGCGCTAACGGCGTTTTGCCCGGGCGCGGGCCTGATTGTGGCGGCCGATGCGAGTGATGATGGGCCGCACCCAGGTGCCGAGCTCCGGAAGCGCGCCCACCAGCCGGGCCATGGGCGCCTGGCCGGAACGAGGGACGGTGACGAGCACCTCCATGGGTCGGAGCACGAGGGCGCGGTCCATGATGGCGTCCACCACTTCCTGAGCCGTCAGCATGCGGGGTGCGGAGAAGGTGAGCGCCGCCTCGTCGTGATCGACCTGCGCGTCGAGCATGGGCGTGTCCACGGGACCGGGACACACCGCGGTGACGTACACGCCGTGCGCCTTGAGCTCCTGCGCGGCCGCCAGCGACCACGCGCGTACCGCGTGCTTCGACGCGCTGTACGCCGCGAGGCCCGGCACCGGCACCAGCCCAGCAATGCTGGCCACGTTGATGATGTGCCCGCCGCCCTGCTCGATCATCACGCGGGCCGCCGCGTTGGTGCCAAACATCACGCCCTTCACGTTGACGTCGATGGTGAGGCCCACGTCCGCCGGCGTCATTTCGTGCACCCACTTGGCGACCAGGTGACCCGCGACGTTGCACAGCACGTCCAGTCGACCGAACCGATCCTTGGCGTGCGCGATGCACTCGTCCCAACGTGCGGCGTCGCGTACGTCGAGGCTCATCGTCTCCACGCCATCGCCGTGCGCTTGGCGGAGTCCGTCTTGGTTGACGTCCGTCGCGAGCACGCGGTGACCCCGCTCGGAGAGCTCCCGCGCCAGTGCGAGGCCAATGCCGCTGGCTGCGCCCGTGACCAAGAACACTTTGGAATCGCTCACTTGTCGTCCTTCCACTGTCGGTTTGAGATCTCGCTCCGGGCACGATAGGGATTTATCGCATGCGCGTCGCGGTCTCCTTCGCGGCGGTCCTCGTGTTGGTGTCCAGCTGCGCCAGCGAGCGGCCCGAGCCGCTCTACGCGCCGGCTCCTCCGCCGCCCAGCGTGCCGCCGCCCACGCCCGAGGCGCCGGAAACCGGTGGCGGGAGTGCCACGCCGGAGCCGAGCCCGGTCGGCACTTCCACGCGGCCGCTCCGGGTATTGCACGGCGAGGCGACGTACTACTCGAACAAGCTCTCGGGGCGCTCCACGGCCAGCGGCGAGCCCTATGATCCGAAGAAGCTGACCGCCGCTCACAAGACGCTACCTTTTGGCAGCGTCGTGCGCGTGATCAACGAGCGCAGCGGCCAGAGCGTGGTCGTGCGCATCAACGATCGCGGTCCCTTCGGCCCGGCGTCTCGCGTCATCGACGTTTCGTACGCCGCCGCAGAGCGCCTAGGAATGATCCGCGCCGGAGTGATCCGCGTTCGCGTCGAGGTGCTGCGCTAGGCGCAGTGCCCGCTGCTGCAGGTTCCAGTGCAGCACTGCGATGGGTCCTTGCACGTGGCGCCCGCCGAGAGGCACTGGCAGACGCCTTCGCCGGACGCCTTCAGCGTGCAGCAAGTGCCCGCAACCTGACCCGTTGCATTGACGGGAGCGCAGCAGACCGTGCTCGTGCCGTTGGCCGGGATCTGGCATTCCAAGCCCGTCATGCATTGGAACTTGGCCGTGCAGGCGACGAACGCACTCTTCCGGCATTGTCCCGCCGCGGTGTCGCACCCCGCTGCGCCGCAGCACGACGTGCCAGAAACGCAGGCCGTGTTGATGGGCGCGCAGCACGTTCCCGTCGTCGACGTGCCCGCGATGGCACACGTGCGCGTGGCCCCACAGCATTTGCTGCCGGAGTTGCACGGCTTGTCGTCCGGGACGCAGCACACGCCCTGACAGGCCTGATTGCCGCAGCACTCGTTCTGATCCGTGCACGTGTTCCCGGACGGCGTGCACGTCGTGCCGCCGACGCCCCCCGCGTTTCCCACCGCGCCGAAGCCGCCAGTGCCGCCCTGTCCTGCGACGCCCCCGGTGGCCCCGACGCCCCCCGCGTTTCCCACCGCGCCGAAGCCGCCAGTGCCGCCCGCGTCCGCGCCGCTCGCGCCGCCGGCGTTTCCCGCCCAGCCGCTCGTTCCCACGGTGCCGCTCGCGCCCCCGCCGCTGCCTCCGAGCCCCGCGTCGTCGTCCTGATAGACGATGTCGTTGCCGCTGCAGGCGGCGATCACCAAGGCGAAAGCGACGATGCTGCGACGCATGTCGCCGACCAGCGTATCACGCTGTTACCGCGGCGGGTCGACATCAGGAATCGATAGAATGTCGGTTCGCCGCGGTAACGGCCCGTCACGCGCTCACCCGGACCTGTACGCCGCGGGCCCGGAGCCTTGCGGCCAGGGCGTCCATCCACGCTTCGGAAACCGCACTGAGATCCGGCGCTTCGGGCTGCAGGGACGGCCGCGCCAGGGTGTAGAGCAGAACCCCTTGGAGCGGCACACCGCCCTCGCACAGGCCGGCGATGGCGTCGACGTACGCCGCCATCTCCGCGTCGCTCGGCGGCTCGCCCTGCCAGGCAAAGACACACGTCTGCACCCAGGTAGGGCACAGCTCCGCCGCGGCCCGGAGCTTCGCGAGGTGCTCCGCGGGGGGCACGGCATTCGAGTTGATACGGCGCGTGCCCTCGCTGGTGACGCTGTCCACCTTGAACCAGATCTCTCCCGACAGCTCTGCCAGACGACGTAGCGCGGCCTGTACCCGCGGCTTTCCCGACATGGATCCGTTGGTGATCAGCACGACGCGGATCTTGCCCAACAGATCCAGGTCCGCGAGCACGCGGCCGATGAGCTCCACGGCCTCCGCGAACTGAGGCGAGGTCGTGGGCTCTCCATTGCCCGAGAGGGCGACGTCGTTCAGGCGTCGGGAGCCCTCGGGAACCGAGCGCTCCATGAAATCTCCGTGCACGATGTCTTCCAGCATGTGCCGGAGCTCTTCCTCGAGCTTCGCGAGATCGATGGGTGGACCCTTGCCGAAGCTGAGGTTCGGAACCTGACAGTAGACGCAGCGCCAGTTGCAGGCGTCGTTGGGGTTCAGGTTCACGCCCACCGACACGCCGCCGGCGCGGCGCGAGACGACGGGATACACGTAGGTCATGCCCGCGGCGTCGCGGTCGTGGTTCACCACGCTGAGCTTTGTCACGGACACGGGCCAAACCTACGGCCGACAGCCGCCAATGTCATGGCCGCGGTTCCGGCTCGGCGCGACCGGCGAGGCCAATGTCCACGGATCGCAGCCGCCAGCGACCGTCCTCTCGGCCGAGGACCAGCTCCGCCGGGCGCCGCGTGCGGTGCAAGTCGCCGCTCTGGGAGCTGCTGGTGGTCAGCTCGCCGCGAGCTTCGGCGCGATCCCCGTTCACGTCCACGCTGACGCGCTCGAGCGCCACGATGCGCACCGAACCCGACTCGGCCAGGCGAGTCGCTGCGGCAATGACGGCTTCCTCGCCCACGAGCTGCTCGCGCTGCTCGAAGCTCACGACCACGTCCTTGGCGAGCAGCGGCTCGAGGGTTTGACGAATGCGCTGGGCGTGAAGGACGGCGCTCTCCCCCTCCCGGGCGGACAGCGCCGTCGTCGCGTCCGCGAGCTCTCGCTCGATGCGGGCGTCGCTCGACCACACGTCGAGCCCCAGCCACAGCCCAAGGACCGCGACCACGGCCACGAGGGGGAGCCAGCGCCGGGGGAGCCGCATGGCGCGGCAGCATAGCGCCCCAAGGGAAGAAGGGCTGTGTCCGTACCGTACATGGTGCGCAGCCCTTCAGCAGGGGGAGAGCTCACGTGAAACTCGGATTGATTCGCTCGTTTTCCATGGCTCTGGCGCTTTCGGCGGTCGGGCTCTCGTCCACCGCCCAGGCGGAGGGGCCCAAGCCCCTGGCCGTGGAAAAGACGGTTCAGCCCGCCCGCGGCTGGAGCGACAAGAGCCCCGACGTGGGCGAGGCGGTGCGCTCGGGACAGCCCCTGGTGGTCGAGGTCTTCGTGCGGCTGTGCTCGGAGAAGCGGGGTGGGCCCTGCGGCAAGCACGAGGGCGCTGGCGAGGCCGACAACCTCGACGACAACATCTACTGGGGCGCGGTGTGGGGCGCCCGGCGCTACTTGAGCCGGGGCTACCTCGGCTGGAAGCCTGTGGAGACGGGACCGGGGGAGAGCTGGGAGCTCGAGCGCGCCGTGTTCTCTCGAAACCTCAGCGGCGCGCGCTGGGGCGTGAGCGGCGACATCGAGCAGATCGTCGTGCTGCACGCCATCCATGGAGATTCGGGTGAAGAGGCGTTGTCTCGCTTTCGGGATCGCGCCAGCGGCGGCGGCTCAGTGCACCTGAAAGACGGCCGCGACGTGTCGGTTCACGTGGTGGGCTTCATGGGACGCAATCCGCTGCTCAAGAACGGCAAGGTGCCCAAGGAGGTGGACCTGCCGGACTCGAGCTCCAGCTCGGGAGCGATCCCGTCCTTCTCCATCGCCGCCCACTCGCGAGAGACGCTGGGGCCGTGGCTCCTGGGCACCGGTTCCCGCGCCTTGCTGCTTGCCCGTGGACCGGTGGCTTCGGAAGCCTACATCCTGCAATCCGTGCTCGATGGCGTCGGCCACAACGACAACACCTGGAACGTGGAGCAGCGCACCATCAAGAGCTACGCCAAGTTCCAGAAGATCTCGGAGAAGGTGAGCGCCCTGTACTTCCGGCGCTACCTGCCCAAGAGCCTGTTGCCCCCCACGGGCTGACGCTCAGGCGCCGAGCTCGCTCAGGATGCCCTTCGGCATGCTCGGATCGCCGAAGTCGTCGAGCGGGCCGCCCTGGGTGTTGGTGAGACCCACGGCGGTGCCGAGGGTGTTCAAGAGCTTGGAGTGGTTGGTGTCGCTGCCGCCGCCGATCTCCAAGTATTGGCCCTGTTTGAGGTAGCCCCCGGCGCTGCCGGCGATCACGTAGGGAATGCGCTTGGCGGAGTGGGGCGGGCCGTTGCCGTTGTCGTTGTACCAAACGGCGATGCCGTCATCGATCAGCGTCTTGCCGTTGGCGCCCGGATAGGCCGACAGGCGGTCGAGCAAGTGACGGAACATCTGAGCGAAGTGCCGATCGATCTTGTGGTGTAGCAAATCCGAGCCCGGAATGATGGCGCCCGAGGAGTCGTGGGACGCCCGACGGTGCGAGATGTAATGGTAGTTGTCGTTCATCAGCTGCCCGCTGTCCGGATCCGGGTAGCGCGTGCTGCCATCGTTGCCGCTGCCCACCTGGATGGCCACGGAACGCGTGTAGCCACAGGCCACCGCCAGGGCAGCGATGTCCATGTGTAGCTTGGCGGTCTCGATCACCTCGAAGCCATCGGAGCTGTCGAAGCCCGGGGCCTGCCCTTCGAGGGCGGACTCCTGGTCCTTGGTCATGCGGCAAGACAGCGCCACTTCCAGATCACGCACGCTCTGCAGGTGGAGATCCAAGCGATCCTTGTCGGAGCTCGACAGCTCCGGACGGCTCATCAGCGTCTTGAGCTGCCCGCGCACGAGGTCGTTCACGCTCTTTTGGCGATCCACGAGCTCGGCCATCACCTCGGGGGACAAGCTCGCGTCACCACCGATCATGGTCTGGTACGCCGTCCAGGGGTCGTGTAGGGCGGAGCGCCGCGTGCCGGCGGCGCGGTAGGAGATGCAGGGTCCGCCGAGCCACCCGCTCTTGGTCCCGGCGTACATGAACAGGGAGTCCCGGCCGTTGGGGTTCAGCTCGGCGCCGATGCGATGGTCCAGGCTCTCGCCGGCCGCTTCGCTGTCTCCGGCGGCGCCGTTGACCGTGGGGCCCTGGGCAGTGAGGCCCTGCAGCGCGCCGCGGGCGTGGCCGTCGCCGTAGTCGAAGTTGTTCATGTTCACGTTGCCGACCACGAGCAGGCTCGCGAGGTAGTCGCCCAGCTCATCCAAGGCACGGCCGCTCACGTTGGCGGCGTCGAGGGCGCCCACGTTCTTGGGCCAGAAGCGCTCCGGCTCGTCCCCCAGCTCGCCGTTGGAGAGCGAGGACTGAACGCCGCAGGCCTGGCGGAAGAAGATCGCGAAGGTCTGGCCGCCGCTGGCCGCCACCGCACGTCGAGGCGCGAGGGACTCCAAGAGCGGCAGCGCGAGCGCCACGCCGCCGATGCCCTTCAGGACGATGCGACGAGAGACGGGCTTGGCGGGTTTCACTTCGAGACCTCCGGGCTGCGGTTCAGGTAGCTCTTGCTGGTGACCAGGGCGACGAGCACGTCCTTGAGGGAATCTCCGGCTCGAGAGCGCGCGCCCAGATCCGCGACCAGCTTGTCGTCTTGTGGGACTTCCTTGCGCCCGAAGGCGTACTCGACCCAATGCTTCGCGTAGCATTGGTGCACGCCGGGGCTTTCGGCCAGCACGTCGGCGAGCTCCACGCCGTTCTTCACCGGCGTGGGCTGTCCGTCCACCAACGGAGAAGCGGTGGAGTCCACGTCGAAGCCGTTGTCCTTCGTGCGGTAGGCGCCCACCGCGTCGTAGTTCTCGAAGGGGAAGCCCAGCGGGTTGATCTTGGTGGAGTGACAGCCGGCACAGGTGCTGCCCGGCTGCTCCGTGTGATCCGTCACGGTCTCGCGATTGGTGCGCCCACCCGCCGCGGGCAGGGGCGGGACGTTCCCCGGCGGCGCTGCCACGCTGAGGCACACGATGCGGCGAGCCAAGAAGGCACCGCGGTGGATCGGATCCGGATCCGCGGAGGTGGCGTTGGCTGCCAAGAACCCGACCTGGGTGAAGATGCCGCGGCGCTTGGTGGCGTCCAGCTCCACCGGTGTGAGCTCGCTGCCGAAGCTGCCGCTGACGCCGTAGATCTTCGCCAGCTCGTCGTTCACGAAGGTGCGGTTGCTGGTCAGGATCTCCTTGTAGCCGCCGCCGTTGTCGAACACGTCGCTCAAGAAGGCGCGATTTTCCTCGCGGGCGAGGTCCGCCAGGTTCGAGGGCGCGTCGGGGAACAGGGCCGCCAAGGGTGAGATGCTGTCGTAGCGGTCGATGTCCAACAGGGCGTGGTGGAAGCGCAGGATGACGTCCTCTGCCCTGGGGTCGTCCAGCATGCGCCGCGCCTGCTTTTCGACCACGTCTTGGTTTGCCAGCTCGCCGGTCTCCGCAGCGTCGAACAACGTGTCGTCGGGCATCGTGTTCCACAGCGTGTAAGACAGGCGCGAGGCCACCTCCCACGCATCTAGTGGGATCACGCTGCCGACCTTCTTGTTGCTCTCCTCGATGCGGTACAGAAAGTAGGGCGACTGGAGCAGCGCTTGCAGGCACAGGCGCACGCCGGCTTCGAAGGCCGGTGTGCCGGTGAACAGCGGCGGCGCTTGGTCGAAGAGCGAAACCAGCTCGCTCACTTCTGCGTCCGTCAGCGGGCGGCGATAGGCGCGGCGACCAAAGCTCTTCACGAATTCCGTAGCGCGGGCGGTGGCGTCGCCGGTGTCCGGCGGCAGGATGTCCTCGAGCACCTTGGCGTCCTTCATCACCAGGTCGACCACGTCCGTCGCTGCACGCTGGTAGCCGCTCCAAAGCGCTTGGTCCACGCTGAGCGAGTTGGCGTTGTTGTCGAAGATGTAGCCGCTCGTCTTCGGGTCCGTCACGAAGGTGCTGGAGAGGCCCGTCGTGTCCGACAGTCCGAACAGATCCCGTACCGTGTTCTCCCACTGCTGGTGGGTGAGGCGCGCCACGCGGGGCGCGGGGGACAGCGCGTTCTGGCCCGTGGCGGAGCCACCGCCGGGGCCTCCCGGCCCGTTGGCGTCGTCCGCCCCGGGCTCGCTGATGAAACCTTCGCAGCCACCGATGAGGAGGGCGGCGGCCAGCACGGCCCAGGCCTGGGGCTTGATCGAGGTCAACACAGGGCGCGGAAGTGCAGCGTCCATGCCACGCGGAAGGCCCGCGAAATCCACGATCAGCCCCCGACCCGGTGCGACGTGGGAGGTCGCACCGGACCTCCGGCGTCCTACTCCCCGAAGGCGAAGAAGGTGGTCGAGATGCGCCAGCTGCCTCCATCGGCGACCTCGCCGATCTGGAAACGGAAGCTGTGGCTGCCCGGCGTGCTGAGCTCCGGCACGTCGAAGTCGTACGCGGGCGTGACGCTACCCGGGCACCAGTTCGCCCGCGGGGCCTTCACGCTGGCGATCGCTCCGCAGGGGTTCTCCTGACAGTAGTCGAAGCCGCCGTTTGCCGGCCCTTGGTGCGCGATGGTGCACAGCGTGTCGCAGTCGTCGCGCCAAGGCATCACGTCGGTGAACGACTTTTCGTCGACGAACAGAGCGTGGGTGCGCAGACAGAATTCTTCCGCCGGAGACAGTCCACAACCGGACGCGCCCGTCACGCCACCGTGCCCGGTAGCGCGGTACTCGAGACGCGAGGACGTGGTTCCTTCCGGAACCTCGAACGGAATCGCCGCAATGGGATCGGGCTTGGTTTGCGATCCGTTGAACAGCGACTTCACCGCCAACACCTTGCGCGGCGCCGTCCCCGGCACCACGTCCAGGTGTGCGGATACGAACCATCCGCCATCGGATCCCGACACCTGACCGGCGCCGTCCGACCAGGTGGGGATCACCACCTTCAACGTGTGCTTGCCCGGCAGCCCATTGGCGACGTCGGTCACGTCCACGTCCAGGTGTAGCGGACCACCGAAGGGCGTGATGGCGCGCACCAGCTCGATGCCCGGCGGGTCGGTCGCAGGATCCGCGGCGGGATCCAGATAGAACTCGAAATTGCGATCGAAGGCGTCGCAATCGGCGGGCCAGTTCTGTCCGCTCGGCGGCGGATTGTCCTGCCATTTGTCGAACGGGTAACAGGTGGTGTCGAGATCGACGACCAGCGTCACCTTCTCGAACGGACCCGCGCCGAAGTCGACGTCGGTGAGCGCGTGCTGGAAATTCTCCTTCGAGCTGTCGCTGTTGATGCGCACCTTGTCGAAGGCGTCGACGGTGTACGGTGCCGGTGGCGCCGTGGTGTCTGCCCCCGCATCTCCCGCGCCGCCGCCGGACCCCCCGCTGGGCGCTGCTGCTTCGTCGTTGGAGCTGCAAGCGACCAGTCCTAAGAAGAACACGAGACAAACCGCGCGAAGCATCGCTTCAGCGTACCATGCCGCGCTACTGTGCACGTATGCGATTCGCTGCTGCATTCGTCGTCACGGTTTCGGTGAGTTGCTCTCCGACGCCGTCACCCCAAACGCCGAAGAGCGATGGCACGCGCCTCGAGCGGCAAGCGGACGGCAGCTGTCTGCTCACGGAGGAGATCAGCTGTCCACCAGAAGCGAGCTGCAACCCGCCGCCGCCGCGGCGCGTGAACTGCGACACCCGCGAACCCGTCCCCGATGATCCACGTCCGCCGCGCGGACAGCCCGGCCCGCCGCCCTAGCGTCGCGCCAACTCCGCTGTCTCATTCTGGATTGTCGGCTTCGCTGCACGCGGCGAAGAAACTGTGCTGAGCTGAAAGCGTTGCGGTTCATCTTCGGACGAAATGACGACGCAGAAGCCGGCGCGCGGGACGAGCTCCTGTCACGCATGGACGCGTTTTGGAAAGAGCTGTCCGCAGTGGGCCTCGAGCGCCTCGAACCGAGCGCCGCGCGTCGCCAAGTTGCCGAGCGCCTCGCCGAGCTTCACCCGGCCATCGACTGCGAGGTCCTCGAGCGAACCCTGGTGCTGACGCCTCGGGGCGAACGCCGACTCCGGCCCTGGGTGAATGCTCTGGTGGCGCGCGCGCCAGAGCTCGGCGGCCTCACGGTGGCGGGATACGGGCCGCCCCTCTCGCTTTCCGCTGCCCTGGGCCGGGCGCGGGTGGAGACCGGGGTCGACCTCGCCGGCAGCGAGGTGCGCGCCGGGTTTGGTCGCGGTCACCTGCTGGATCTGGTGTTTCACTCGCCGGAAGCCACCAGCGCCGCGGACGAGCGGGTGCTCACGGCGGCGGAGTGCTGCGCCGAGGCCGTCCTCGGGGAGCGCGTATTCGACGACTGGATCGGGACGGTGAGCGTGACCCCGGCGCCCCGCCGCGGACCGCTCCGGGTGGTGAGCGACGACGAGCCCCGGCTGCCCCTCGCGGAGCTCGGGCCCAGCGTGCGCGCCGCCATCGAAGGTGTGCTCTCGGGGCTGCCGGCGGCGGAGGACGGCTGGACGTTGTTCGAGACCGAGCCGCCGTTGGCTTCCGACTACGCGCGGCAGGACGACCTCGCCGTGGCCACCACTTGCGCCCCGGAGCTCCTCAAGTGTTTTCTGGAGGGCGCACCGTTCTCGTCCAAGCGCTTCTCGCGCAGCGGCGAGGTGTTCGCCTACCTCAAGCTCGAGAGCAAGGGCGCTTCCGAAGAACGCCTCGCGTTTCGGACCGAGGTGGAAGACGCCCTCGCTCGCGAGCTGCCGCCTGGCTTGGGCCGCGTAATCGGCAATGGGCTCGGGGTTCGCTACGTGTACGTAGATCTCGCGCTTCGAGATCTGGGCAAGGCTCTTCCCATTTTGGTTGCTGCGGCGCGGGCACACCGCGCCGACGTACGGAGCTGGATCCTGTTCTGCGACAGCGATTGGTCGGACGAGTGGGTCGGCGTTTGGGACGCCACGCCGGCGCCGCCCAGGGCGTCAGTCGAACACGCGCCGTAGCAGTCGCGACAGCTCCACCAGCACCGGGTCGTCTTCGAGCCGCGCCAATGCCGCCCGCACCTTGCCGATGGTGGGATCCACGAACTGCAAGAAGTCGGGGTTCTTCCGCACTCGGTCGATGAACACGAAGCGCCCGGCGTCCTTCAGCTTGCGCTGGACCGTCACGATGTCGAACTCGCGCCCCACGAGGCGGCGCTCGTCCGCACCGAGGCCGGAGATCTCGGCGTACTCGTCCAGTCGATCCTCGATGAAGGCGCGATCGAACGTCTGATAGCTGTCGCTCAGAAGGGCGACGAGGTCGTACACGCGGGGGCCGAGCAGCGCGTCCTGGAAGTCGATCCAGACGAGCTCCGGCGGTGAGCCGCGCACCATGAGGTTCCGGCTCTGGTAGTCGCGGTGGACGAAGCGCCGTGGCCAGCTCGCGATGGTGTGCGCCAAATGCTCGGCCGCGCGAGCGAAGCTCTCGCGGTCCGCGTCCGTCAGGGGGACGTTTCGCGCGTCGAGGGCCCACTCGCGGAAGTGGTCGACTTCCCAGCGCAGCAGATCTTCGTCGAAAGCGCGGGTGCGCACCACGGAATCCGCCGGCAGCGGCTCGAGGGCCAGCTGCGCGCGGGCCAGATCGCGAACTGCGGCGCGGTACATCTCCGTGCGCTCGGACGGGTTCAGCTCGAGATAGCGAGCCAAGGTGTCGTCCCCCAGATCCTCCACCAAGATGAAGCCGTGCTCGCAGGCTTCGCCCAGGAGCCGTGGCACTCGAATCCCGCGTCCCTCGAGCAGCTCCTGCACCTCGAGGAAGGGCCAGCGGTGCGCCGCGTGACCGCCCTTGTCGATCTCGTCGGAGCGGGTGGCGTCGGGCACGTACATGCCGATGGCGCTGCCGCCCTGCGGCAGCGCCACCCGGAAGAACTGGCGCGTGGACGCGCCGCCCGGCATGGGCTCCGCGGCGAGCGGGTCGGCGCGGCCCGAGACGCGCTGCACGAGCGCCTCCAAATGCTCGAGTGGGGGCGATTGTGTCATGAGCCGAGCGGAACTTAGAGCGTCTTTGCTCCCAAGGGAACAGCCCGAGCACGTAGGATCGCGGGTGATGCCCCTCGCGCCTCTCGGAGATGGATGGCACCCGCTGCTTTCCCGGGCACGGGACCAGATCGCTCAGGAGCTCCGAGACGTGACGCTACCGGAGCTTCCCCTCGCACCCCTCGCCAAGCTCCTGGATCTCGTCGCCGTGTGGAACGCCCGCACGGACCTGACGGCGGCGCGGGACCCCGCGGCGCTCGTGGATCTGTACTTGCCGGACGCGCTCGTGCTTGCGGCCGGCGCCAGCGGGCATTGGGTGGACGTGGGCAGCGGTGGCGGCGCGCCGGCGCTCACCTTGGCGTTGCTCTCGCCGGAGCTGTCCCTCACGTTGGTGGAGCCGCGAGACAAACGCGTCGCGTTCCTCCGGACCGCGGTGGGCGAGCTGCGGCTGTCCCGCGTGAACGTGCGCCGCGCGCGCAGCGACGCGCTCGACAGCGCGAGCTTCGACGTCGCCGTGTCGCGCGCGACGCTCTCGCCGGAAGAGTGGTTGGCCGAGGGTGCGCGACTCGCGACGTCCGCGGTGTGGGTGTTGCTGGCCCGCGGCGCCGCGCCGGCGCTGGACGGCTTCGCCGTCGATCGCGAGCTTGCGTATTCCTGGCCGGCGTCTGGGGCGCCGCGCCGCGCGCTCCGTTACGTTCGAGCCACGTCATGAGCGGCGCGCCGGGGCTCGCGCCGCCCCGACAACAGCTGCTGCTGAAGAAAGGTGCAGGGGAGGTGGCGGGGCAGGACCGAGCCGCCCATCCCTTCCGAACCGCAAAGTGGGGCTCCCAGTGCCTGTTGTGTCGCACCTGCGGTAACTACGTCAGCACACCGGACATACAGTGTTGTCCGGATGGTCGATCGAGTGAATATCGCTTCGAAAACCCAGTTGGTCGTGTCTGCGAGATCATCACTTTGCACAATGCATGGAGCCTCCAAATGGTCGGCTCCGCGCACCTCGAGCACACCTGGTTTCCCGGCTATGCCTGGCGCGTCGCGCTGTGCGGACGCTGCGGAAACCACCTGGGCTGGCGCTTCGAAGCTCGGAGCTCGGCTGCTGCAGGGCCGCAATTTTTCGGTCTCCTCGTCAGCGAGCTCGTTCTTGGAGCGTCTCCCGAATAGCTCTCCTCAGGGAAGGTTTCAGGGAACGCTACGGTAGAATGGGCGTTACACCCCGCTTCTCGTCAGTGAATCGGGAGCACGCCGACAACGTCCAACGCGCACTTGAAGGAGTCTGAATCGATGAACCGTCGCCGTCTTTTGATCGCCACTGGCGTTGCCGCCGCTCTGTCGTTCTCGTTCGCCGCTTCCGCGAAGTTCGCCGGCATTGGCGACAACGACGTGAAGTTCCTGGCCATCGGTCCTGCCGGAATGAAGATCAACGGCAAGGGCGACAAGCTCAAGGCCTCCGAGGCAAACGGGAAGATCAAGATCTCCGTCCCCATCGACTCCCTGGAAACCGGGATCGGCCTTCGGGACAAGCACCTGAAGCGTGACCTGCACGCAGCGGATCATCCGGATGCCATCTTGGAGGTCGAGCGCAGCAAGTTGAAGGAGCCCGAGGACAAGAAGACCTCCAGTGGGTCCGCCAAGGGCAAGTTCACGCTGAACGGCAAGACCAAGGAGATCTCGTTCCGCTACAAGGCCAAGCGCACGGGTAGCGACTATCACGTGCAAGGTCGGGCCACGGTGGACATCCGCGACTACGACATCGAGGTGCCCTGCTACCTCGGCGTTTGCGTGAAGCCCGAGGTCAAGATCGCCGTCAAGTTCAAGCTGCGCGACAAGTGAGCAGCTCGGATAGATTGACGTAACCAAAATCCTGCGCGAAAAGACACCGATGCTTGCCGGTGCTTCGCGGCGACAGACGGGCCGTGCCCTCCGGGCCGGCCCGTATCTGTTCCGAATCCTCGTTCCGCTGGCCGCGCTGTTCGTCGTGGCCAGTTGGACAAAGTCAGCCCACGCCTACGCTTGGATGATTCGGCACGGCTACGGCGGCTGCAACGTGTGCCACGCGGATCCGTCGGGCGGTGAGCTGCTCACGGCCTATGGTCGCGCGCAGGGGGACCTGCTGCTGCGCATGCGCTACGGCAAGGACACCGTGTCCGGTGCGGCCAGCGAAACCAGCGGCGCCAGCACCGAGTCCTTCGACGACTTCGACGACTTCGACAGCGGCGAATCCGAGGCCGGGGACGGCAAGGAGAGTGGCGGACCGGTGATCTTCGCGGCCAAGAAGGGCACGAAGGAAAAGGCCGACACCAAGGGGGAGGGAGAGTCCGGCAAGGCCACCAAGAAGGAAGACGACTCCGGCTCGGCGGGAGACGAGGCCAGCGGTCCCAGTCCCAGCGCGGGCTTCTTGTGGGGGCTGATCACACCGCCGGACTGGATGCTGCTCGGGGGCAGCTATCGCCATCTGCTCGTCTACAAGAACAGCAAGGTCACCACCTTCCCGATGCAGGCCGACTTCTACGGTCAGGTCGCCTTCGGCGCGGTACGCGTCGCCGGCAGCATCGGCATCGCCAAGGTCAAACCCGGTTCTCCGCACGCGCGGGCAGCCCAAGTGACCACCAACCAGGGCGACCAGATGAACCTCATCTCGCGCAACTACTGGTTGGCCTTCGACTTCGGCGCGCAGAAGGCGTTCACGGCGCGGGTGGGGCGCTTGAACCTGCCCTTCGGCGTGCGCATTCCGGAGCACACCATGTGGGTGCGGGAAGCCACGCGCACGGATCGCGAGTCGGATCAGCAGCATGGCGTGGCGCTCGCCTACAACGGTCCCAAGTTCCGCGGCGAGGCGATGGCCATCGCCGGCAACTACCAGGTGAACCCGGATCGCTATCGCGAGCGGGGCTACAGCCTGTTCATCGAAACGCTCGTGACCGAGCCTTTCGCTACCGGCGTCAGCAGCTTGATGACGGTCGCGCAGTCCGACATCTCCACGTTGGAGGAAGAGAAGACCGTGCGCGGCGCCCATGGCATCTTCACCCGCCTGAAGATCAGCGAGCCGCTGGTCGTCCTGGCGGAGGCGGACGCGCTGCACAAGTCTCGGCGAGATCTGGGCTACGCGGCCTTCTTGCAGCTCGACTACGAAGCGGTGCAGGGGCTGCACTTCGGCGGCACGGGAGAAGTGTTGGACAGCGGCTACGAGCGAGCAGCCAGCAACGTGCCCGGTATCGACGTCGCACGGAGCCCTGGCTTCGGCAAGCCGCAGCTCGGCGGCTGGCTCACCGTGGATTGGTTCTTCCTGCCGCATTTGGAAGCGCGGGTGGACGCGGTCTTCCGCCAAGACAATCCCTTCACCTTGCTGGGGCAGCTCCATGCGTACCTGTGACAAGCTTTCCGCATTGATGCTCGGCGCTGCGCTCTTGGTCGTAACGCCCCAGGCCTCGGCGTCCTCCAGCTACCCGGGCGAGATCCAGTCGGCGTTGAACATGGACTGCGCGCCGCCCTGCACCGTGTGCCACCGAGATCAGAACGGTGGCACGGGCACGGCGCAGAAGCCGTTCGCCCAGGCGATGATCGACGTCGGAGACCTGGTTGGGCAGGACGCGGCTCTGGTGAAGCCCGCCCTCGACAAGCTGGCCGCTGCAGGTACGGATAGCGACGGTGACGGCACCTCGGACGTGGACGAGCTGCGCGCCGGTACCGACCCGAACATCGCCGGGGACTCGCCCATCTGCGGTCCCACCTACGGCTGCGGTGCCCACGTGGCGCGAGAGCAGTCGGTGGATCCGTCAGCGTTGCTGCTCGCGGCCATCACGGCCTTGGGGCTGGTCGCGCTGGGCCGTCGGCGTCGCTGAGACTCAGTCCGTCGAGGCGTCGCTGACGCCGGCGTCGCTGCCGGCGGAGCCCGCCGAGCCGCCGCTGCCGGCCGCGCCGGCACTTCCGCCCGCGCCGGCCGCGCCTGCGGAGCCACCGCCGCCGGCCGCGCCTGCGCTGCCGCCGCTGCCCGCGGAGCCGCGCCACTTCCGGCGCCGCCGCCGCTGCCCGCGGAGCCGCCGCTGCCGGCGCTACCTGCGTTGCCCGCTGCGCCACCAGTGCCCGCGGTGCCGCCGGTTCCGCCGCCGCCACTGCCGCCGGCCGCCGAAGCGTCGCCACCCTCGTCGATCTTGCTGCGGTCGACGTCCGTGATCAGCGCGCAGCCCGCGAGGCTGACGACACCCAAAAGCACCAGAGCGGAGTTGCGAATCGAGCGCATCGGTCTCCTCGAAGGAATCTGACCCGAGACGAGGCGTCTGGGCCGCCGCCAACTCACCACCCGGGCTGGCTCTCGTCAAGTGAGTCGTGGTTTTGCCGCGGGTTTGGCTCAGTCCGTGCTGGCGTCGGTGCTGGCATCCGCGCCGGCATCGACGCCCGCGTCCGCCCCCGCCGCTCCAGCAGCCCCGGACGCACCGGCTGCACCGGCTGCGCCGGCCGCGCCTGCGCTGCCGCCGCTGCCCGCCGCGCCTGCCGCGCCGGCGGTGCCGCCGCTGCCGGCCATGCCTGCCGTGCCGCCGCTGCCAGCCATACCAGCCGTGCCGCCACTGCCGGCCATGCCTGCGGTGCCGCCGCTGCCCGCCATGCCTGCGGTGCCGCCGCTGCCCGCGGTGCCGCCACCGCTACCAGCGGTCCCTCCGGTGCCCGACGTTCCGCCCGTGCCCGACGTGCCACCCGTTCCGCCGCTGCCCGCCGAAGCGTCCGCCGTGCCGTCGTCGATCTTGTCGCGATCCACGTCGGTGATGAGCGTGCAGCTCGAGACCGACATCAAAGTGCCGACGCCGATCACCAGAGCGAGTCTTCCGAATGAACGCATTCCTAAACCTCGAGGCGGGAAGAAGCGGATTTGGCGAACATTTTTGACCTGGGCGCTCCACGGTTGCAAGCGTTGATCTCGGGGAAATCCCCGGCCGTTCCACGGAGAGGCCGCTACCATGTCCTCCCATGTGCAGAATGCTGGGCTATCTCGGACGTGCTCGGGCGCTTTCCACCCTGCTGGACGACCCGCCGCACTCCCTCCTGGTGCAGAGCTACAAGGCAAAAGAGCTCGAGGGCGCGGTGGTGAACGCCGACGGCTGGGGCGCCGCCTGGTACGCCGCCGAGGATCCCGAGCCCATCGTGTATCGCTCCACGCTGCCCATCTGGGGCGACGTGAATCGCACCCACATCGGCCGCGCCGCACGTTCCACGTCGCTGCTGGCGGCCGTGCGCAGTGCCACGGACCCGCTCAGCATCTCGGCGGCGAACACGCAACCGTTTGCCCACGGGTCGATGACGTTCTTGCACAACGGCTACATCCGAGACTTTCCGAGCACGCTGTTGCGCCCAATGCGCGAAGCGCTCTCGCCCGAAACCTACGCACGGGTGGAGGGCAACACAGACTCCGAGCATGTCTTCGCGGCGCTGGTGGACGCCGTGAGCGGAACCCTGGACGACGCCATCCGCACGACCACCGAACGGATCCTGTCGTTGGCGCGCGCTGCGGACACCCGCGCGCTGCTCACGCTGATCGTCAGCGACGGCGAAGTCATGGTGGGCGCTCGCACGGCCGTGAACGGCAACCCGCCGTCGCTGTATCTTCGCGAGGACGACGACGGCGTGACGCTCGCTTCGGAGCCTCTGGACGAGTCCCGGAGCTGGCGGGCAGTGCCGCCCAAGACGCTGGTCGTCGCGGCCCGCGGCGCGCCCCTCCGGCAAGAGGAGCTTTCGTGATCGACGAGCTCGTCGACGCCCGCGCAGCGACGGTCGCGCTCACCGCGGACCTGACCGACGCGCAGGCGCGGACGCAGTACCACCCGGAGTTTTCGCCCATCCTGTGGCACGTGGGCCACGTCGCCTGGCAGGAGGAAGTGTGGCTCTTGCGTCGCGTCGGAGGGCACGCGCCGCTCCGCCCGGAGCTCGACGCGGTGCTCGATTCCTTCGTCAGCGTGAAGAGCAGTCGCGGAGGGCGCTTGCCGCCCCTCGCCGAGCTTCGGAGCTACGCCCAAGAGGTGCGCGAGCGCGCGTTGGCCCTGCTCGAAGGGCTCACCTTTCGCGAAGACGATCCGTTGCTGTCGGGGGGACACGTCGTCCACTTCTTGGCCAACCACGAGCGCCAGCACGCCGAGATCATCGCGACGGTTCGCCTGTTGGGGGAGCTCTACCTTCCCGTCCGTGCCGAGCCCGTCGGGCGAGTCGCCTCCGAGGCCTTCGACTACGCATCGCTCCCAGCGGCGCGATTCCCCCTCGGCAACGCTCGTGATCCCAGCGGCTGGGACAACGAGCGCGACGAGCACGAAGTCGAAGTCGAGAGCTTCGCCCTTCGTCGCGGCGTGGTCACCAACCGAGAGTGGCTGGAGTGGATGACCGCGGGGGGCTACGAGGACGAACGCCTGTGGGACGAGTCCGGCCGGCTGTGGCTGTCGCAGAGCGCGGCCGAGAGCCCACTCCACTGGCGTGCGTCGCGCGATGGCTGGGTGGAGCGCACCCTGGCGGGCGAGCGGCCCGTGGCGAAGGACGCGCCGGTGGCACACGTGTGCTTCCACGAAGCAAAGGCCTTTGCCCGCTTCGCTGCCGCCCGCTTGCCGACGGAATCGGAGTGGGAGCGCGCCGCCGCTTGGGACGACGCGACGGTGCGGAAGCGACGCTTCGCCTGGGGTGACGAGCCCGCTAGCCCGGAGCGCGCCTGCTTGTCCTGCACCCACGCTTCCGCGCCCGCGCCGGGTAGCTTCGCGCCGTCCCCCACGGGTCTGTTCGACCTCACCGGCGGCGTTTGGGAATGGACCGCCGACCGCTTCGCGCCCTATCCCGGCTTTCGGCCGCAACCGTACGTCGGCTACAGCCAGCCGTGGTTCGACCACGAGCATCGCGTGGCGCGCGGGGGGTCCTTCATGACCGCTCCGGCGAACGCGCGGACCACCTTCCGCAACTGGTACGAGCCCCACATCCGACAGCCCGCCTTGGGCGTGCGCTTGGCAAAGGACCTGTGATGAAAGTTCACCTGGTGGACGGAACCTACGAGCTCTTCCGCGCCTACTTCGGCGCGCCCAGCGCCGTGGACGACAGCGGCCGCGAGGTGGGCGCCACCCGCGCGCTGCTGCGCAGCTTGAACGCCTTCGTTCGTGACGCCGGCGTCACCCACTTGGCGTGTGCCTTCGATCACGTGGTCGAGTCGTTCCGGAATGATCTGTTCGCCGGCTACAAGACGGGGGAAGGCATGGCGCCGGATCTCTGGGCGCAGTTTCCCCTGGCGGAGCGCGCCGCTCGCGCCTTGGGCAGCGTGGTGTGGCCCATGGTCGAGTTCGAAGCGGACGACGCCCTGGCCACCGCGGCAGCGCGGCTGGCCGAGGACGAGCGCGTCGAACAAGTCGTCCTGTGCTCGCCGGACAAGGATCTCGCCCAGTGCGTGGTGGGGGAGCGCGTCGTGTGTCTCGATCGCATGCGCGACCGGGTGCTCGACGAAGCCGGCGTGGTCGAGAAGTTCGGCGTCCCGCCGTCGGCGATCGCGGACTACCTGGCGTTGGTCGGGGACAGCGCCGACGGCATCCCCGGCATTCCCCGCTGGGGCGCGAAGTCCGCGGCGGCGTTGCTGTCCCGCTACGGTGATCTGGACTCCATTCCGGACGACGCCAAGGAGTGGGACGTGAAGGTGCGGGGCGCCGCCACGCTGGCGGAGAGCCTCCGGGATCGCCGGGAGGAGGCTCGCCTCTACCGCACGTTGGCCACCCTCCGTCGCGACGTCCCCCTCGCGGAGGGCCTCGACGAGCTCCGCTGGCTGGGCGCGGATCGCGAGCTCTTGGAAGAGCTCTGCAGTGAGTTGGGGGAGACCGCGCTGCTCTCCCGGATTGCGCAATTTCGCTCGTAAATTCGGGGTGTTTTCGCTCCAGCGGCGAGACCGGGGTAGGCTATTTCGGATGAGGCTCCCGATTTCTTGTTTGGCTCTGGGCGTGACGCTTTCGCTGTCCGGAGTAGCGCAGGCACAAGGTTATGGTCAGCCGTATGGTCAGCAGCCCAACAACAACGGCATGACGGCGGGGGGCCTCGCGCCTCCGGGCTCCAACCCCCAAAATCCCAACGCCAACAACCAGGCGCCGCCGTCGTCCACCGAGCAGGAGCTCGAGAAGGCGGATCGGGAAGACTCCGGACGCGGCCTCGAGTTCTTCTACTTGAACGCCGAGGTGGGCGCCGAGCACCTCGGTTTGCAGACCTTCAAGGCCAACGATCTCGTGGACGCCGGCGTCGTCAAGACCACGCAAACGGGGTTGATGTTTGGCGCGGGCCTGGGCTTGCGTCTGGTGTTCATCACCCTCGGGCCGCGTTTTCGCTTGGCGAGCTTCTCCGACTATCAGCTGTGGACGTTGAATGGTGAGCTGGGCTTGCGGATCCCTCTGGGGGACGTGGAGCCGTACTTCACCTTTGGTGGCGGCTATGCCTCCATCGGTTCCTTCAGCTCCGACAACGTGGGAGCGGGTCTGAACTCCAGTGACGTGAGCATCACGGGCTACAACATCCGGGGCGGCTTTGGCCTGGACCTGTACCTGAGCAACAGCTTCTCCATCGGCGCCAACCTCACGGGAGAAATGCTGTTCTTGTCCCGCCCGGGGGTCGACCCCAGCAAGCTCAAGGCGTCGAGCAGCTCGACGGCGGCCCAGGCCCAAGCGGACCTCTACGCGGCGGACGGCACCAGCATCGGCGCCGCGGTGTCCATCACCGGCGTTGCCGGTCTGCACTTCTGAGCCTGATGCGGCGCTTCGAAAACCGCGTGGCCGTGGTCACCGGCGCGGCCAGTGGCATCGGCCGCGCCACCGCCATGGCGCTCTCTCGCGAGGGCTGCCACCTCGCGCTGGTCGACATCAAAGCAGAGCCGCTGGAAGAAACGCGCACGCTGTGCCGTGCCGATCGTCACGTTTCCACTCACGTGGTGAACGTGGCGGACAAGGCGGCGATGCAGCAACTGGCAAGTGACGTGGCCCGGGAGCACGGCGGCACGCACGTCTTGGTGAACAACGCCGGCGTGGCCGTAGGTGCGTCGTTCATGGAGCAGTCGCTCGAGGACTTCGAGTGGCTCATGGGCATCAACTTCTGGGGCGTGGTCTATGGCTGCAAGTTCTTCCTGCCGCAGCTCCTGGAGGCCGACGAAGCGCACATCGTGAACATCTCCAGCGTGTTCGGGCTGCAGGGCGTGCCCATGAATTCGTCCTACTGCGCCAGCAAGTTCGCCGTGCGCGGACTGAGCGAGAGCCTGCGCACGGAGCTCGTCGAAACCCGCGTGGGCGTCACCTGCGTGCACCCCGGTGGCGTGGCCACCAACATCGTGAAGGACGCGCGTTTCGTGGAGCCCGAAGGCATGAGCGGCGTGCGCGAGCGTACCATCGAGAGCTTCAAGAAGATGCTGCCGCCGGAGCGCGCCGCACAGGACATATTGCGCGGCATCAAGAAGAACGCGCCGCGGGTGTTGGTCACCCGCGAGGCCTACGCCATCGACTGGATCAAGCGCGCGCTGCCGGATCTGTCCACCACGCTGGTGGCCAAGAACTGGAAGCGGATGCCCGGGATCTGACTCAGAACTGACCGACGACGCCGAGGCCGTAGCCGTCGCGACCGACGCGCGAGGGCATCGCCATCATGCGCGGCGGCGGTGGCTTTTCCGGCTCGCTGCTCGACGAGCTGGCCCCGACGATGATCAGCACCGCGCCGGTCGCCTGCAGCACGCCGTCCAAAACGAGCATCCCGCGGACCATTGGTTCCGCGACGCAGCGACCAACATCAGAATCGAACTTGGTCTGATTCGAGAGCCCATCGCACGGGTCCCGGCGGCCGGCCAACGCCAACCAGGGGCCTGCCACCGGAGCCGCGAGCCAGCCGCTGCCGTTCTCGAAGCTCTCCGAGGCTGCGATGCCGAGACCGGTGGCGTACGGCACGCCGAGCACCAAGGACCCCACGATCACGGGTACCGAAACCGAGGACGTCTCGGGTTCGGCCCCACGATCCATGGAGCGCGCTGGCTGAGGCGCACCCCAACCGAACTGGGTGACAGGAGGAGACAATGTGGGTGGGTCCGTCGCAGCGAAGCGCATACCGGGAGTGGGGGCCGAGAAGGCCGGCACCGGAACAGGCGCCAACGCCGTCGTTTGACTTGGAGCGGGCGGCGGAGCCGTCGTTTGATTTTGTTGGCGCGGCGCGGAAACGTCCGGGAACGCCGCCGCGGACTGGCCGTGAGCGGCGCCCGCCGCGAGCAGCGCGGCTGTGCCAACAGCGGCCGAGAACGAACGGGACATGGTGGTGAGCACCACGCAGCTATCGTGCCGAGCTGCAACTATCCGAGATCACTCGCCGAGATGGCACGCTGCGTGACTGAAATGTCCGAAGTTGTGCCAGTCACGTCAGCGGGCTAACCCGAACCACGCGCCACCACAGGCCAACGCAAAGGCGACGGGGGCCACCGCCAGAGCGAAGATCACGGCGACGGGGGCCGCCAGCGACAACAGCGCCACGGTGAGCACGATGGCGACGGTGGCGCCCATGGCGGGCTCGAGCACGCTGGTGGCGGAGGAGGCGCGGGCCACCAAGTAGCCGGCGATCGGAAAGCCGGCGAGGAGCCCAGTTCCGACGAGAATCAGCGGGCCCGAGGAGCGCACGTCGGATTCGTCGGCTACGGCGAAATCGACGCCCACCACGTGGCCCACGTACACGGCGGCGACGACGCACACGAGCATCACGCCCACCGTGACCAACGCGCCGATGCCGATCCAGTGGAGCATCAAGGGACGATCCGTGCGCCGGAGGGCGCGACGCATGGCGCGCAGCGATGGCGGCTCCGGCAGCGACGACAGCAACATCGAAGAACGCGAGTCGGAGCGCGGCGCAACCTCGCGCAAGCCCAACCACGAGAACAGCAGCATCGCGATGAGCATAGGCAGCGCGACGACCAGGAGGCCCGGACCGCGGCCGAACACGATGTGGTCGTACAGGCCGTGCAGCACCACGGCGCTGAGCCAGGCGACGGGGAACCAGCGTGCGCGGGAGCGCGGGGAGCCGAGGGCGTAGCCCCACATGCCGGCGAAGAACAAGTGCGCCGGCATTCCCACCAGCACCCGAGCCGCGATCCACGAGTCCCCGCCGGCGAGGCTCAGCAAGAAGCCTTCGCTGGCGGCCAGGCCGGCGCCCGCGCAAGCCGCGTAGGTGAGGCCCAAGCGCGCGCTCATGATCTGGCGAGTGGCGTACAGCGGCCACACCACCAGCACCTTGAGGGCCTCCTCCAGCGGCGCCGCCAGCAGCAACGTGGCCAGCAGAGCTCCGGTCACGCCCACTTCTTGGGCGCGGAAGGCGAGGCCGGAGAAGCTCAGAACCAGCCGCTCCACGAACACCGCCACCACGCCCAAGACGGCGCCGGCGGCGACGACGGCCAGCGTGAGCCGACCGGACACGTGCCGGAACTTGTTCATGCGGCGCCAGAGCAGTGCCGCCGCTGCCAGCGGGACGAGCCCGAGGGCGATGCAGAGAGCGAGGTTCACGACTGGCCGAAGAGTGGCGAAGTTTGGGAATCAGTCAACTTCTGCTCAGTGCTTCGGTAGCTTGCGATACTCCGGCGAGCTCAGCAGCGGATCCGCGGGGATGTTCTCGGCCGGGGCGACCTCGGGCGACAGCGTGAGACCCAGGAAGCGGCCGAGCAGGTGGGGGCCCTCGCTGACCCAAAGCGTACGGGCCGTGGTGTCGAACACCACGCCGTGGGTGGCGATCAGCGCGTCGATGGCTCGGCGATCCCCCAGCGGCAGATCGGCGCCGCCAGCGCCCTTGCGATCTCGAAGCAGTCGAACGGCATCTTTTGGGGTCGCGGGGTGGTCGAGCGCTCGAATGAGCTCTTTGCCCCGTTCGGCGCGGGGTAGCGTAGAGGTCTGTTGGCGCACGCGGAGGTTCTTGGGATCCTCGGCCGCGGGGCCCTCGAAGTGATTGGTGACCACGGCCCGCTCCGGGAGCGGGCGCACGAACTGGGGGCGGCCCGGTACGCGTTCGACGACCTCCGCCTTCCCCTTCGCGTCCGTGACGATCACGATGTGGCTCACCATCGGCTCGCCTTCCGCCAGGGCGCGCACCGCTTCGTCGCTGTTCCGAGCGGTGGAGAGCACCCGCCGGAGAGCGTGCACCACCGGTTCCCCTCGGGTGACCGGCTGCCCGGCGCGGCCGCCGTGGACCACGATGGCCACGCCCGCCTCGTTCATGCCGCTGACCACGCCCGCGAGCCCCGGCCAGGCCACGGAAGCGAAGGGGATCTTGCCGGTCTCCCGCACTACGAACACGGCCTTGCCGCGGTCGAACACGTCGTCCACCTCGAAGTCGAAGTTGCGGGCCAGGAGCGCGTGGCCGTTTTCGGCGGCGGCTCCAGAGAAGGTGAAGGTGGTGCAGCCAATGAGGGGTGAGTGCTCGAAGGAGAGCGAGATGTCGTACAACGCGTTCAAGTACAGAAAGCGTTGGTACGTGGGGAAGCGATCCTCGTACGGATCCGGGGTGAAGCCGAGGGCACCCGCGGCGATCTCGCGGCGGCGTGCGTCGCTCATGCCGCTTCCGACGTTGCGGTAGCGGAGCTGGGCCACGTCCAGCAGCAAGCGGCGCAGCGGCCACAGCGGAACGTGGCGATCGAGCTCGCCGTAGAGCTTGCCTTCGTTCTCCACCATCTCGCCGTAGAGCAGGCGTGAGTGGGCGTAGCCGATCTCCTCCGGAGTGCCCTGAAGCTCGACCAGCCAGATGTTGCCCAGCTTCGTCGCACGGGAACGGCCGAAGCGCCGCTCACCATTTGGGAGCCTTTGCAGCTCGCCGTCCGGCCGCGCGATGGCCGGGGGCTCGACGTGGGACACGCGAGTGACGACCAGATGCGCGACCACGAGGGCGACGAGCACGCCCGCCGTCGCGTACAGGAGCTTCTTCCAGCGCGAGCTCATCCGTGTCTCCGAAGCAGCTGCGTGCCGAGCACCCGAAGTACGATGCGCGTGGGGTCCTTGACGGAGTGAAAGTGCGTGGTGCGCTCGCCGGCAGGCGGATAGACGACCCGCACCGGGACCTGCACTATGGGCCAGTGCGCCTGCGCGGCGCGCATCACCACCTCCGCTTCGAGCTCGTAACCGGTGCTGCGAAGGTCGAGGCCCAAGGTGCGTGTCACCGGGTAACGGCGAAGCCCGCACTGAGTGTCCGCCAGCCGGCGGCGGGTGAAGAGCGACAGGAACGCGTTGGAGATGCCGTTCGAGATCTGATTGGCGCGGGGGGCGCCAGCCTGCACCAGGTCTCGCACGCCCAGCACCAGTGCGTGATCCGGGGCCGGATCCCGGGCCAACCGCAGAGCTTCCGACGCGGGATGCTGACCGTCGGCGTCCACCGTGACCACCACGGTTTTGCCGGCGCGGCGCGCGGCCTCCAAGCCCGTGAGGAGCGCGGCGCCCTTGCCGCGGTTCACCGGATGGGAAACCACCTCTGCGCCCGCCGCCCTGGCCTCGACGGCGGTGTCGTCCGTGGACCCGTCGTCCACCACGATCACGGTCTCGGCTCCCGCCAGCAGCAGATCCCGCACCACCGCCCCGACCGTCGGGCCTGCCTGGAACGCGGGGACGATGGCGACGACTGTCATGAGGGAACGAGGGTCTTTTCTTGTCGCTGGCCGGGAGCCGACGGCTGGTTTACGAACTCGTCGTGGACGGGTTCGACTCGAAGCTCCTGCACGAGATCTCGCGGCGCGCCAAGCGCGAGCTTCGACGCAAGCTGCGAGCCGCGCGTCAGGCGCTGCCGCCTCGAGGCATTGCCCAGCGCAGCGAGCAGATCGCCGAGCGTGTGCTGTCGCTGTCGGACTACCGCTCCGCGAGGTCGGTGGCGTGTTTTGCCCCAATGCCGGGCAAGAACGAAGTGGACCTGTCGAGCGTGGACGCTGCCGCGCGCCGCGCGCAGAAGGTCGTGTACTACCCGTTCATGGATCCCACGGAGTCCGGCTTCCGCACCGGGTTTCGACTGGTCGCCGATCCGAGCGAGCTCGTGGATCGGGGGCGTGGCTTCGCGGAGCCCCCGCCCGCGGCGCCGGAGGCCAAGCGCGGAGACATCGATCTGGTGCTGGTCCCCGCCTTGGCGGCGGACGGCATGGGCCAGCGCCTGGGCTATGGCGCGGGGTTCTACGATTCCACCCTGCCGGACGTGAGGCCGCCGGCCCGGGCCGTGGTCGTGGTCTTCGGCTTTCAGCTGTTGGCGGAGCTGCCGGTAGAGGAGCACGACGTACGGTGTGACGTGGTCGTCTCCGACGACCGGATCATCGAGATCGACCCTTAGCCTTGGGCTTGCGCTTGGCAGCGCACTCCTTGCACACGCCGTAGAGCTCGTGCTTGTGCTCGAGCACGTCGAAGCCGTAGCGCGCGGCGACGCGTTCCTGCAGCTCTTCGATCAACGGCTCTTCGAACTCCGTGATCTTCCCGCACTCGAGACAGATCAAGTGGTCGTGGTGGGCTTCGTCGTCCGCCAGCTCGTAGCGGGTGTAGCCGTCACCGAAGCGAAGCTCGTGGACGATGCCGCCGTCCACCAAGAGCTTCATGGTGCGGTACACCGTGGCGTAGCCGATGCGCGGATCCTCGTGGCG
The DNA here is from genome assembly GCA_020633235.1 of Polyangiaceae bacterium. Taxonomy (NCBI): domain Bacteria; kingdom Pseudomonadati; phylum Myxococcota; order Polyangiales; family Polyangiaceae; species Polyangiaceae bacterium. The sequence goes on from JACKEA010000004.1 coordinate 929,370, forward strand.
GACCAGCTCCAGCATGCGATCGATGGTCACGTGCTCGGTCTGATCGAAGAAGGTGTCGATGATGGCGCGGCGCTGCTCCGTGGAGCGCAGGCCGCGCTTGGTCATGTAGGCCTCGAGCTGTTGGCGCAGCCGCTCCGTATCCGGTGGCTTGGGCACTCCCCCAACGCCCTTGTCGGCCCCGCTCGACTTCATCTTGGATTCATCGCGCCCACGGGGCCCCGGGTCAAGCGCTCAGCGAGCGGAGCCGGAACAACGCGCCCGCTGTGCCGAGCAGTGCGGCGATGGGTGCCGCTGCGGGGGGGATCAGCGCGAAGGCCACCGCCAGCGCTCCGATGGCGCCGGGGGCGATGGCCAAGATCAACCCCAGGCGTGCCTCGCTCCGCGCTTCGTGGGCGACCCGCAGTGCCAGCGCGGCATCCCGCACGTCGTCGGAAGCGAGCTGCACGTTCCATTCCGCGGCGCTGCTGCCAGCGGAGGCCAAGGCGACGGACACGTTGGCGGCGCCCAACGCGATGTCGTCCGCGGGGCTGCAGCCGAGCACCGCGACGGTCGCGCCGCCGTCGGCCAAGCGCGCGATCTCGTCTCCGCGCTCGGCGGGCAATATTTCCGGGCGGATGTGCTCGATGTCGAGCGTGCGTCCGATGGCCTCGCAGGTTTCCCGCGCATCTCCCGAGAGCAACACCGGCTCCACGTTCACGTCCAACAGGTGCTGCACGGCGGCGCGGGCTCCCGGGCGCAGGCCGTCTTGCAAGCCCACGACACCGATCAGGCGGCCGCCCAGGGCCACCAACATCACCGTGCGGCCCATGGCCTCCAGCTCGCCGATCTTCGGCTCTGCGGCTGCGACGCTGATGCGCTCCCGCAACATGAGGGCACGGCTGCCCACCACCAGCGGCTGGCCATTGGCGGCCACGGCGGTGACGCCCAAGCCGGCGACCACGTTCGGGCTCCGAACGCCGTCGGGGCGAATCCCCCGCGCCCGCGCCGCGCGCACCAAAGCGGTGGCGACGGGATGCGGCGAGCCGCTCTCGGCGCCCGCCATCAGCGATAGGACGCGCTCCGCCTCGGCGTCCCCCATCGGCACGATGGACGCCACCTCGGGCTCGCCCAAGAGCAACGTGCCGCGCGCGCAGAAGGCCGCGATGGTCACGCGGCCGGCCTTGTCCAGCGCCGTGGCCGAGCGGAACACGATGCCGCGCCGAAGCGCCGCGAGCACGGCGGTGGCGACTTGCATCGCGCCGATCTGTGCGATCCCCGCCGTGGCCAAGGAGGCCTGCGCCGCGATCGCGAACATGGCGATGGTCAGCGTGCTCTGGTTTTCCGCGAAGGCGGTGAGCGCGGCGAGCCCCGCCGCGAACGGGGCGGCGCGCTCCGCCGTGAGACGCCCGGCGCGGGCGAGGGGAGCGAGCAGATCGGCTCGCCGGCGCGGGTCGCTGGTGAGGCGCAGCCAAGCGCGGTCGAAGCCGGCCCAGGCCACCACGCTGCGGATGCGTCCCTGCACCACGCGAGCACCGGCCACGATGGGATCCCCTTCGCTCAGCTCCGCCGTCGTCTTGGCGCCGAGCCAGGGGGCGACGGTCGCTTCGCCGGCCACGATGGTGGCGTCCACCGGCACCGTCTCGCCGGCTTCCACGACGATCTCCTCGCCGGGCCGCAGGTCCACCGCGCGGACTTCCGCGATCTCGTCGGCGATCACGCGGTGGGTGGGCGCGTCGAGCTCCAGCGCGATGTGCTCGCGCTCGGCATCCACCGGCCGCCGCGCTCGCTGCACCAGCCAAACCCCGCCGGCAATGCAGGCCACGACGACGCCGGCCAGGGTGATCGCGCTCGGCGCGCGCGCGGCGTCCGTGATGCGGGCCACGATGGCGGCCAGCGTCCCGAGCACGGGCGCGGCGAGCAGCGCTGCAGGATGCAGATCCGCTGGATCTCGCTCCCCGGACAGCGCTTGCGCCACCAGTGCCGCCGTCGCCACCGTGAGCACCACCACGCGGGACGTGAGGGCCACACCGGAGCTACCCGCCAGCAACAGGGCCACCGCCAGGGTGCCGCCGAGCATCGCCAGCGAAAGCAGCAGCGCGCCTACGTCGGTGACGTCGCCGCGCGCTTCCTCCCCGAGCAGCGGCGGCGGCTCCGGCGAGCGCCGCTCGACGATCTCCGGGTCCTCCGCTGGGGGCGCGAGCTCCGCAACGTCCGCGAGGGCTGCCGCCGCTTGGCGCCGGGCGTCGAGCTCGGCGCTGGTCTCGTGGCGAGTGGCCACCACCTGCTCCTCCGACAGCGCGCTCGGCCGGCGCCGGCGGGGCAGCGGAAGGGGCGTCAGATGCGTGGACGGATCGTACCGATCCCGGCACTCCGTGCTGCAAAAATAGCGAAAGCGCTCGCCGTAGATGGCGACGCGATCGGCACGCAGGGGATCCGTGTCGGCGCCACAGGTGGCGCACGGAACCAATACGCTGGCTGCTCGAGCGGCGTCAGCCATCGACCTCCAGGGCCCAGGCCAGTGCCGCCTTCGAGGTGTGGAGCCGGGCCTCGGCCTCGTCCCACACGAAGCTGCGCTCGCCTTCGAGCACGGCTTCCTCGATCTCTTCGCCGCGGTGCGCGGGCAAGCAGTGCAGCACCACCACGTCCTTTGCCGCGCTGGCCACGAGCTTCTCGGTGAGGGTGAACCCGGCAAAGGCCTTGCGGCGCGCTTCAGCCTCCGCTTCTTGCCCCATGCTGGCGAACACGTCGGTGCTCACCACGTCGGCGCCCTCCACCGCGGCCTCCGGTCGGCGCACGACCTGGATCTTGGCGCCGGCTTCCCGGGCGGAGTTCAGGTACGCCGGGCTCGGGTCGAAGCCCTCGGGGCACGCCAACGTCAGCTCCAGGCCCAGGAGGCCCGCGGCTTCGATCCAGGAGTTGGCCATGTTGTTGCCATCCCCGAGCCAGGCGAAGCGGAGCCCCTCGAGCTTGCCGCGCACGCGCCGCACCGTCATGAGGTCGGCCAAGAGCTGCATCGGGTGGGATGCATCCGTCAGCGCGTTGAGCACCGGCACGGAGCTGAAACGCGCGAGCTCTTCCAAACGCTCCGCGCCGCTGGTGCGCAGCGTGATGCCGTGCACCATTCGCGACAGCACCCGCGCCGTGTCCTTGATGGGCTCGCCGCGGCCGATCTGGGAGCCGGCGCCGGTGATCACGACGGGGTGCCCGCCGAGCTCGGCTACCGCCACCTCCAGCGACAGCCGCGTGCGGGTGGACGCCTTCTCGAACACCAGCGCGACGGACTTGCCGGCGAGGGGTTTGTCGTGGCGTCCGCGCTGCTCCAAGTAGCGATCCGAAGCGTTCAGCAGAGCGATCAGGCCGTCGCGGCCCGCGTCAGAAAGGTCGAGAAAATGTCGCGTCATGGCGTCCTCCCGAGCACGTCGTCGATGAGGGCGAGCCCTTCGTCGAGCTCGGCCTTGGTGATGATCAATGGTGGGCTCAGGCGCAGGCCTTGCCCGCCCGCAATCGTGATCAGCACGCCTGCGTCTCGCAGCGCCGCCACGATGCCGCGGGCGTCCACGCCGTCCCGCAGCACCAAGGCTTGAAGCAATCCGCGCCCGCGGCTCGTCGCCACCAGCCGCTCGTGCTTCTTGGCTAGCTCCGCGAGACGCACCGCGAGGTGCGCGCCCATGTGCGCGGCGTGCTCGATCAACTTGTCTTCTTCCATCACCTGCAGCACCGCCAGCGCTGCGGCGCTGGCCAGGGGATTTCCGCCGAAGGTGGTGCCGTGGCTCCCGGGTGGCAGCGCGTCCGCCAGGTGCGCCCCGCACAGCATGGCGCCGATGGGCACGCCCCCGGCGAGGCCCTTGGCCAAGGTCAGTGCGTCGACCGTCACGCCCTCGTGCTGAACGCTCAAGAATCGCCCCGTGCGCCCGACGCCGGTCTGGATTTCGTCCGCCAAGAGCAGCGCACCGTGCTCGTCGGCGATGCGACGCAGCGCCGCCGCGAAGCCTTCGGGCGCCGGAAGCACGCCGCCCTCGCCCTGGATCGGCTCGAACAGGATTGCCGCGACGTCGGGCCCCATCGCCTGCTTCACGGCCTCCACGTCGCCGTAGGGCACGTGCGTCACTCCCGGCAGTGGACCGAAGCCCTCGCGGTACTTGTCTTGTCCGGTCACCGCCAGCGCACCGAGCGTGCGACCATGGAATGAGCTCTGGAACGCGATCACGCGGTAGCGTTCCGTCTGCCCCGCCGCGAAGAAGTGACGGCGTGCGAGCTTGAGCATCGCCTCCATCGCTTCCGTACCGGAGTTGCAGAAGAACGCCCGAGCCATGCCCGTCGCCTGGCACAGGCGCTCGGCCAACAGGACGTTGGGCTCGTTGTAGTAGTAGTTCGAGAGGTGGATCACCTTCTGGGCTTGAGCGGTGATGGCCGCCACGAGCTTTTCGTGGTTGTGGCCCAGGGTGCTCACGGCGATGCCGGCGTAGAGATCCAGGTAGCGCTTGCCGGCGGAGTCCCACAAGACCGAACCCTTGCCCCGGGCCATCACCAGGGGCGGCTGCCGGTAGTTCGGGTACAGGTACTTCTGGGCGGTCTCCACCAGCTCGGCTTCGGTCGGCATCGCCGGGAGGACTACCGCACGCCGAGCGGCGCGCCAACAGGCGCTCTCGACCGCTCGGTCGAGTGCTCCGTGAGCGTCGTTGCGGCCTTCGGGGAGCGGCTCGGACGCGGAGGTTCGGCGAGTGCGGACGAGGGCGCCAGGTCGCTGCCAGCGGCTCAAATCGGTGGGTACTCGATCAGCCACCGGTCAGAGACCCTACGGGCGGTCCCCCGGTCGCGGCCGCTCGAGCCCTCGCCGGTAGGGCTCATCGAGACCGTGATGTAGACCTCGTACGCGCAACGATCCGACATGCAGCTCAAGCCATCCACCCGCACGGCACGAAGAAAGAAGCGATCGTGCTTCTCCATCTTGCGCTGCAAGCGGTCGTCCCAGGTCTCCTTTGGCGGCAGAACGGCGAGGTGGGAGCCGTCTCGTCGCAAGAGCGCTGCATAGAACTGGACCACCGCGGAGAGTGGTGTTGCGCAGCCGGGCCGCATGTCCTCGTGGACCTCCAGGAAGTGCCGTTCCCAACCAATTGGCATCCCGCGCTTGGCGGTGGTGTTACCTTCCTCGAGGTTCGTGCAGGCGTCGTCATCGTTCTTCCTGACGCCGTCCGGCCCAGTGCTACAGAGCCGCGGCGGCGAACACCTGACGGAGGTTCGGTGGCCGAACAAGTCGTCCGGGCCGTGGTTTTGGGCCATCTGTTGGCAGCTGAGGCGTTGCAGGCCGTACGCCACGTTGTGCGAGACGTCAGCCACCCAGGCGGCGTTCTCTTCCGCGCGGCTCGGCAACTCGGAGCGCTCCAGGCAGCTGGGGGAAGCGGCAGCGGCAGTGCTCTGGTTGCTCTGCTGGGTGGATGTGCTCGCCGACGGCAGCGAGCGAGCGCACCGACAGAAGTGAGCGGTCACATGGCGCTCGTCGAGCCCCGATCAACGCCCCGCCGTTCCAGCAGCGCTCGGGCGGCCTCCAAGAAGCCCTGGGAGCGCGGGCTGGGCGTGATGTACCGGGGCGGCACGGTCGGGCGGCCGCTCAGGTTCTGGACGCCCAGGGTGGTCGCGAACGCCGCGAAGCATGCGGCGTCGTTCTCGCTGTCGCCGATGTAGGCGTAGCGGAAGCGGGCTTCGGTGGCGTCCGCGTCGAACAACAGGCGGAGCAAGCGCAAGCTGCCCGACGCCTTGTCGTCGCCGTCCAAGGTCACGTGCAGGTGCACGCTCGAGCGCAGCGTGCGCGCGCCCAGGGCTCGCGCAAGGGAGTCTGCTTCGTCCACCGTCTTCCGTGGCACGCGTTCGTGCTCGCCGATGTCGAAGGTGAAGTCGCTCACGCGCGCGCTCACGTCGTCCGCCGGGTGCAACGTCGGAAACGCGCGCTGCAGCTCCGCCACGACGCCGGCGATGCGCCGGCGCCGTTCTTGGCGCTCCCCCTCGTCGGCGCGATCCAGACGACGCAGCACGTCGCCCTCACGGTAGATCGACACGGCGCCGTTCTCGGTCACCGCTGCGGCGATGGGCCACTGGCGCACCAGCACCTCCGCCCACCCGGACGGGCGTCCGGTCACGGCCACCAGCGCGAGGCCCGCTTCGCGCATTCGAAACAAGCTGGCGTAGGCGTGCTCGTCCAGACGTCCGTGATCCAGAAAAGTGTCATCCAAGTCGAACAAAAGTCCGCGCAGGCGTTCGGCTTCGGCGGTGGGCAGATCGGCGAGGGGCCGCATGCTGAGAGCCTCCACCACGAGAGCCGGGCGCCGCAAGCGCAATGGCGCTACGCTTCTTCCCGAATGGGACTCCGCGCGACGCTCTTGGTCACTGCCGCCACGCTGTGGGCGTCGTCGGCGCTGGCACAGCCTGCCGTCGAGCTCACGCCCACGGACGAGTCTGCATGGGACATCCCGGGCGAGCTCTTGGTGGATTTCGCGGACGACACCGAAGCCAGCGACATACGCGACGTGCTTCGTCGCCTTGCCGTGAGCTTCGCGCCCACGGCGCTCGAGGACGAAACCAAGGTCGAGATCGTGCGCGCGGCCCCCAGCCGCATGGACGAGCTGCGCGCGCGCTTGGCGGCCGACCCGCGCGTGGAGATCGTGGAGCCCAACGCGCGCGTGCGCGCGTCCTTCGTGCCGGACGATCCACTCTACAAGGAGCAGTGGCACCTCACTCGTGTGGGCGCCGAGCGCGCGTGGAGCTTCTCCACCGGTCGCGGCGTCACCGTGGCCGTGGTGGACACCGGCATCGCTTGCGAGGATTTCCCGCCCTTCAGCAAGGCCAGCGATCTGAACCTCACGCGCTGCGTGCCGGGTTACAACTTCGTCGCCAAGAACGAGCACGCGGCGGACGACCAGGGCCACGGCACGCACGTGGCGGGCACCATCGCCCAGTCCACCAACAACGCCATCGGTGCCGCCGGCGTCGCCTTCGAAGCGCGCTTGATGCCGGTGAAGGTGCTGTCCTCCGGTGGCTGGGGAACGCTCTCGGACGTGGCCGACGGCATCCGTTGGGCCGCGGATCACGGCGCGCAGGTCATCAACTTGAGCCTCGGCGGCCCGCGGGACTCGAAGATCCTGGAGCGCGCCGTGGCCCACGCTCGCGAAAAGGGCGTGGTGGTCGTTGCCGCTGCCGGAAATAGCGGCGGTCGCGTGGAGTTTCCGGGGGGCACCGCCGGCGTCATCGGCGTCAGCGCCACGGACTCGAAGGATCGCCTGGCGTGGTTCTCCTCTCGCGGCCCGGGCGTGGACATCGCCGCGCCGGGTGTCGGCGTCATCCAGCAGACGATCTGCAACGGCGGCCGCAACGGCTGCGAGACCTTCCCCAGCCTGTCCGGCACCAGCATGGCATCGCCGCACGTGGCCGGTGTCGCCGCGCTGCTGGTGAGCCTGGGCGTGACCGAGCCGGACGCGGTGCAGCGTGCGTTGGAAAGCTCCGCCGAGCCCATCGACCGCTCGCCGGGCGGCAAGAAGAAGTTCGGCGCCGGTCTGCTCTCGGCCCAGGGTGGCGTGTCTCGTGTGGCGCTACGTCAGGTCCTGACGCGCCTGCTCGCCCTCGCGGCGCTCATCTTCGTCGTGTTCCGCTGGGCGCGCCGCAAGGGTCCGGTGCAGAGCCCGTGGCATCCGAGCTTCCTGGTCCCGGCTCTCGCCACCGGGCCCGGCCTTCTGTTCTTCGCGCCGTTTCTGCTGCCGCGTACGAGTGACGTGGTGGACGCCTTCGCGCGCCCCATCGCCGATCTGGATCTGCTGCTGGACGCGAGCCTTCACGGCTTCTTGCCGCTGGCCAACGTCGCGTTGCCCCTCGTCCTCACCCTGGTGTTCCTCGGCGTCCCCGGCTCCCGCCGTCCCCTGGCGGGCGTCGCTCTGGGCACCGCCGCCTATCTCGCGTCGGTGATCGTGCTGGGCAACGTGTACAGCCCCGTGGGCAGTGCGGTGCTCACGGCGTGGTGTGCCGTGAACGCGCTCGCGTGCATGCTGCTTGCGCGGCTGGTCCTGGCGCGCACCGTGAGCTGATCGCGGCGTTACCGCGGCGGGCCAACATCCATCTGCATCTGCATGTTGGTGTGCCGCGGAACCTCGGGGCCCGCGAACTCGCGTGAAATCAGTGCCACGGAGCGGTACCCTGCGGCCATGACGTCGTCCCTCAGAGTCGCTCTTCTCGCAGCTATGACCACGGGTTTCGTCGCGCCGGCGGTGCACGCCGCGCCCTGGGACAAGCCGGGCTACACGCTCACCTTTCACGACGAGTTCGACGGCACCACGCTGGACACGTCGCAGTGGAAGCGGCGCTACAAGTGGGGCGAGGCGGTCATCAACGGCGAGCTGCAGGCCTACGTGGACGACGCGTTCTCGCTGCAGAACGGCATCCTGAGCATCGTCGGAAAGAAGCAGTCGGGGCAGTACGCCGGGCAGACGATGAGCTACACGTCGGGGGTGATCTGCTCCGTGCACGAGCAGACCTACGGTTACTTCGAAGCGCGGCTGAAGATGCCCAAGGGCAAGGGCCTGTGGCCCGCGTTCTGGCTCCTGGGCGCCGTGGGCACCAGTGGTGTGAACGAGATCGACGTGCAGGAGTTCCTCGGACACGAGCCCAACAAGATCTACATGACGCTGCACTGGGGCACGGACTACGGCTCCGGGCACCAGTCGGACGGCTCCAACTACAGCGGGCCCGACTTCTCCGCCGACTTCCACACCTTCGGCCTTTCGTGGACGGACTCCAAGATCACGTGGACCATCGACGGTACCGAGCGCAAGAGCTACAGCGGGCCCGGCGTACCGAAGGTGCCCATGTACGTGATCTTGAACCTGGCCGTCGGCGGAGGATGGCCAGGAGCTCCGGACAACACTACGACGTTTCCGGCGGACTACGACGTCGACTACGTGCGCGCGTACCAAGCGGGTGAGAGCGACGCGGGCGTGGGCGGCAGCGCGGGCGCGGGCGGAGGTGCGGCGGGCAGCGCGGGCAGCGCAGCGGGTGGAACGGCGGGCGCGGCTGGCAGCGCGCGGCGGCGGGCAGCGGCGGAGCGGCGGGCGGCGCTACGCGGGGAAGCGGCGCAGCGGCGGGCAGCGGCGCTACGGCGGGCAGCGACGCGGGTACGGGCGGCGCGAAGCCGGGCGGCTCGAACGACGATGGCGGCTGCGGCTGTCGCGCCGCTGGCGCCCCAGCGTCGTCCCTCTCCTGGCTGTCGCTCGCGGCCCTCGCGTTCCTGCGTCGCCGCCGGCGCTGAGGCGCGATGTTACCGCGGCGCACCAACATCCAGCTGGATCAGGTGGTTGGCTCGCCGCGGAACCTCAGTACCAGGCGCGCGCGACGAAGCCGTTGATGACGTTGAACTGCGCGGTGTTCTCGGCGGTGCCGCCGACCACCAAGCGATAGAGCGCGGGCGTTCCGCTGAGCTGCACGTCCCCCGCCCAGATCTTGGCGTTCTGACCCAGGTTCAGGTGGACCACGCCGAGCTCTCCGGTATCCCCCCAGCTCGGGTCGGCTTGGCCATTGCGCCGCAAGCGCACCGCCGCCGGTCCCGGGTTGTTGCCGCCGACGGCGTTGCCCAAGAGCACCAGGCGGTCATCGGGAAAGCGCACGGCGTCCGCCGCGGTGACGCTGTTGGCATTGACGGCGACCGAAGCCATGCCGTTGGTGCCGAACGTGGGGTCGAGCTGGCCGTCGGGCAAGTAGCGGCGCACCCACAGGCTCTTGTTGGTGGAGCCGGCCACCAGCACCTTGTCGTCCTCCTGCGGGAGCACGGTGACGGCCTTGTCGTCCACACCCGAGGCGCCATAGGTCACGGAACCGGTGCCGTTGAAGCCGGTGTCGAGGGCCAGGTTCGCATCCAGGGCGACCAACTTCATGTCGATCTTGCCGCCACCATCGGTGACGTTGCCGACCATGTACACCCGGCCATTGGGCGTCACCGCGAGGGATGAATGAGTGGCGCCTTGCATGCCCAGGTTCGTCACCGTCTTCTGCACGGTGCCCAACGCGTTCAGCTGCGCTACCGCGGAGTTGCCGTTGGAGGTGCCGAACACGAACAGGCGGGTGCCCGTTGGCGCCTCGAGGGCGGCGACGCCCAGCGACTTGTCCGTGCCGCCGGCGTCGGTGCGGGTGTAGCCCGGACCGCTGCTTCCGAAGGTGAGATCCAAGCCCAGGTTCGTGGACCCGTGCTTGGAGATGATGAAGTCGTCGTAGCGCTCGGTGGCGAACAGCACGGGGCCCGAAGGCATGGTCGCTATGCCGCGAGCGTAGCCTTCGGGCGAGCAGGCGGAGCAGGGCTGAATGCTGGCCTGCGTGTCGACCTTCTTGCCCTCCGTAGCCAAGATCCCGATCATCGGAGCCAAGCTCAAGCCGGTTTGGTAGCCGGCAAAAAGGATGCGGGAGTCCTTCGCCGTGTGGACGTCGTAGATCTCCACTTCGTGCTGACCGAAGGACTGCAGGTGAATGCCGTTCGAAGCGAAGCCCTTGTCGAGGGTCCCGGATTTCTCGGTCACGAACGTGTTCACGCTCGCGTCGTGGGATAGGGTGCCGGAGCTGCCCGTGATCGTCAGTTGGAACGTGCTCCCGACGGTGAGCGGGCTCTTGGCGCTGAGCTGAAGCTCGCCGAAGGTTTCGCCCGCCACGATGGTCAGCGGCTGTGCCGTGAGCCCCGAGGGCGGCGCGCTCAGGGTGACGTCCACCGCGGCGGTGAAGCCGGGGCCACGGGTGAGCTCCACGGGAAGGAAGTGCTTGCCGCCCAGACCAATCTGCACCTGGGACGTGAGGATCTGAATGCCGAAGTCGTTCACCAAGGAGCCGTCGCTCGCGTCTCCGGCGTCGCTGAGCGCGCCGCCGCTGCCCGCCGCGCGCGCCGCCGCTGCCCGCGCTGCCGCCGCTGCCCGCCGCGCCGCCGCTGCCCGCGCTACCATCGCCGAGGCCGCCGGAGCCTCCAGAGCCGCCTCCCGAGCCCCCCGACCCCGCGGAAGCGTCACCTTTCCCGCCGCTGCCCTGCAGCGAGGTGTCCTCGATGCCCACGATCGCCTGGCAGGCCACGAGCCCGCCGAGCGATGCCAGCACCAGCGTCATGATGGTTCTACGAGTCATGCTTCGAGTCCGCGCTCCTGGCTCATGGTCGAGGAAGCCCGAGTGAAGGATAGCGGCAGAGAGCACGCGTTCGCAATGCACGCGGCCCCGGAAGGGCTATCATTGCAAAGGGCAGCGTGGTGTACCCGGTCGAGCTGTACGACGCCATCCACCGGGGGACGCCCGGTGACGTCGAGTTCTATCGGCGGGTCTGTCACGATGCCGACTCGGTGCTGGAGCTGGGCTGTGGCACGGGGCGCGTGCTGTCCCAGCTCGACGACGACGGGCGCCGGTTGGTGGGCGTGGACGTGAATACGGAGGCCTTGGCGCGGGCGCGCGAGGTGGCTCCGAGCGCTCGGCTCGTCGCTGCCGACATGCGGGAGCTCGCCCTGGGAGAGAAGTTCGCGCGCGTGATCGCACCGTTCAACGCACTGTATTGTCTGCGCGACACGGCCGAGCTCGCACGGACGCTCACGCGCGTCGCCGAGCATCTGGAGCCGGGTGGGACCTTCGCTGCGGACGTTTGGACCGCGGACGAGTTCCACGCGGAGGCCGACCCGGGCGACCCCGAAGCGGACGAGCTGGACTTCCTGGTGGAGGTCGATCTCGCCGGGCGGCTCTATCAGGTATTCGAGGCGAGCCGTTGGGAGCGCGATGATCAGCGGCTGGAAACCCGCTACCTGTACCGTGGAGAAGGCGACGAGCGCGAGACGCGCCTCGTGCACCGCTACTTCTTGATGCCCGAAATCGACCGTTGCTTGCGCGCGGCGGGTTTCCGCGTGCGGGCCTTCAGCGGCGGATTCGACGGTCGCGAGTGGCAGGCGAGCGAAGAGCTCACGGTGATCGAGGCATGTTTGGAAGCTCAGGCTTCGTAGCGCGAGACGAACTCTGAAAGCGCGGTCCCGAGAGGCTCGGGAGCTCCGAGCGAGGCGTCGTAGCGAGTGATGAACTCTGCGGCCTCCAATGGCAACGAAGTCGCCCGAACGGGGAGGGTGCTCTTGCGCAGGTTCATCACCGCGGTCACCAGGCTGCGTTGAATGGCACCTACGAAGCCCGTCGCGCGGAACAGCACGGCGCAGCAGGTGATGCGCGGTTCGAGTTGCTCCCAGCTGGAAAGGATTGCACGGCGCGCATCTTGCGAAAGGGTAGGGCGCGCGGCACGTGGAGCCACCAACAGAGAAACGTCGCCGTGTGTCGCGTGCCGCTCGCCCACCACGCGGGCGAGCTCTCGCACCGACCGCTCGCTTGGCGGTTCCCGCGTGACGGCAATGACCAAGTTCCCCAACACTCCGAAAGCGTACGCGGGGTCCTCGGTCACGAGCTCGATGCCCGACATGATGTGGCGCAGCGTAGCAAAAGGGTCAGTCGCTGGCGCCGGCGTCTATCAGTGCGTCCCCGCCGTCGTCGTCCTCGGCCAGAACTTCTTCGATGGACGGAAGCTCGCTCGGATCCGGCTCTTTGGGGGCCGGGGTGGCGTTGGCCGCGCGTTCGATCTCCTGCAACATGCGCTGGCGATTGGCTTCGTCGGCGGTCTCGGCGCTCGCAGAGGTGGCCCCCGGCGCGCCAGAGCTGCCTCGGAGCTTCATCACGGCGACGACGAGCAGGCCTGCGGCGATGATCGCGGCCACGATGAGGAAAACGCGCTTCGAGCCGGCCATGGCCCGGGGAGCATAACGCCTGACGCTCGGGGTTCGGGTATCTTGAACCCAGAGCGCCATGACGTCCCTCTCGCTGCTGACCCCCGACCTGTCCGTTTCCGAAGTCCACGACGGCATCGTGATCGAGCCCCGGACGCCCCTGCCCGAGCCGGCGCCGACCATCCTCCACTGGTTGGACCGCTGGGCCGCCGAGCGACCGGATCAGATCTTCCTGGCAGAGCGCGGGGTGGGGGGTGAGTGGCGGAAGGTGAGCTACGCCGAGGCGGCCCAGGCCGTGCCGCGCATCGCCCGCAGGCTGGCCGAGCGCAGCGCGGGTCCCGCGCGTCCCGTGTTGATCCTGTCGGACAACTCCGTGAGCCATGCGCTGGTCGCCCTCGCTGCGTTCCACGTGGGCGCGCCCGCAGTGCCCGTCTCTCCTGCGTACTCGTTGGTGTCGTCTTCGTTCCGTCGTTTGAAGCACGTCGTCTCGTTGATCGACCCAGCGGTGATCTACGCAGAGGATCCGGAATCCTTCGGCAAGGCGCTGGAAGCCGTCGGCGCCGCGCCCAAGCGCGTTCTGTCAGCCGGCGACGTGGACGCTGCTTCGAGCCTCGAGCCCTTGCCACGGGAGGACATTGGACCCCAGACCATCGCCAAGGTGCTGTTCACCTCCGGCTCCACGGGGGAGCCGCGTGGCGTGATCAACACGCACCGCATGCTGACCGCGAATCAAGAGAGCTTGTTCGCGTGTTGGCCGTTCCTCGCGAACGAACCGCCGGTGGTGGTGGATTGGCTGCCTTGGAGCCACACCTTCGGTGGCAACCACAACTTCAACCTGGTGCTCAAGAACGGCGGCAGCTTGTACGTCGACCGCGGGCGTCCTGCGCCGGGGCTGGTGGAGGTCACCCTCGAGAACCTCGCGGACGTGGGCCCCACGCTGTGGTTCAACGTGCCGCGGGGCTTCGATCAGGCCGTGAGCGAGCTCGAGCGCAAGCCCGAGCGCGCGCAGGCGGCGTTCCGAAACCTGCGCGTCATCTTCTACGCCGCCGCCGCGCTGGGCGCGTCCACGCGCAGCCGGCTCGAGGCCGTGGCGCGCGCCGCGGGCGGCCCCGAGCCGTTCTTCACCTCCGCCTGGGGCTCCACGGAAACGTCGCCGCTGTCCACGTCCGCTCACTTTCCCACGCGCACCACCGGTGTGCTCGGCGTGCCGGTGCCCGGCGTGGCGCTGAAGCTCGCCCGCGTGGAAGATCGCTTCGAGATCCGCGTGAAGGGACCCAACGTGACGCCGGGCTACTGGCAGAAGGGCGGCAGCATTCGTCCCATCGACCTCGACGCCGATGGCTTCTTGCCGACCGGAGACGCCGGTCGCCTGGTGGACGAAGCGCACCCCGAGCAGGGCGTCGCCTTCGCCGGTCGCCTCAGCGAGAACTTCAAGCTATCCTCCGGCACTTGGGTCAACGTCGGCAATTTGCGCCTCAGCGTGGTGGAAGCGTGCGCGCCGCTGGTGCTCGATGCCGTCATCGCCGGGCACGATCGCGAGTACTTGGGAGTGCTCTTGTTCCCGTCCCCCGCCGTCGCGCGCGACCTTCCGAAGGACGAGCTTCGTCTGCGCATCTACCGCGCCCTCGAGAAGCACGGCCAGACGCACTCGAGCTCCAGCGAGCACGTGCGCCGGGCAGTGATCCTCGAGCGCCCGCTGTCCCTCGACGACGGTGAGACCACCGACAAGGGCTACACCAATCAACGCCGCGTGCTGGAGCAGCGCGCTTCGGACGTGGAGCGTCTGTTTGCCGCGGATCTGGATCCGGACGTGCTCGTGATCGATTCCGATTGATGTTGGCCCGGCGCGAGCCCCGTCAGTCGCCGGGGGCGCGGAGCTCCTTGGCCCGCAGACAACCGAAGTCGTTCTTGCCCCTGCACGCGCGGTCGAAGAACATCAGCGCCTTCGTGACGTTCTTCTTGGTGGCGATGCCCAAGGCATGGAACTGGCCCGCGTTGGCGCATCCCTGCGCCGAGCCGCCGTTGCAGGCTCGCTGATAGGCGGCGAGGGCCTTGTTCGAGTCTGGCGTGGTGCCCAGACCGCGCTCCACGACGTAGCCCCAATTGGTGCACTCCACGGGCGATTTTTCGCAGCTCGCCTTCATGTCCGCGAGCAGCCCGGCGAGCTCTTCGCAGGCCGCGCTGTGCCCCGCGCTGCACGCGCGGTGCATGAATTTGGCGGCATCCCCGGTATTGCTCTTCTTGACCACGCGCCCGCGGTTCAAGCAGCCCAGGGAGCTGCCCAGGTCGCAGGCTTTTCCGAACAGCTCTTTGGCCTTGTCGCCGTCCGCCGACACCGTGCCGAAGCCGTGGTCGTAGACCCAACCGAGGTCGTTGCACGCCCCCGCGTGGGACAGCTTGCAGGCGCGAAAGAGATGGTCCGGCGCGCTCAGGCGCTCCGGCGATGGGTCGTCCAGGAGCCGCGCGCCGAGCTTGGCCTCGCGCTCCGCTTCGTCCGCTTCGTTCGCTTCGTCGTCCACGGCGGTGATGGGGCTCCGCACTGGCGTCTCGCTCGCTGCCTTCGCGGGCGGGCACGCGCGTTCGGGCGTCGGCGTGGAGGCCGGCGCGCGCTCCAGCGCCTGGGCCAAGGCGTTGCACACGCGCACGCTGCCGCCGTTGCACGCCTGGGCCATGCGTTTGGCGCGGGCGATGCCATTGCCGGGCGCCGTGGCGAAGCTCAGACACGCGTCGGACTCCGGCTGATCGCTACACACCGTCTGCGGTGCGGACACCGCGGAGCCTGTGGAGCTCGTGGGAGTCTCCGGAGCGGGCACGGTAGCCCCACCGCAGGCGCCGAGCAGCAGGCAAAGGGACAGCAATTGGAAGCGAAGCACAGTCACGCGCGCGTGTTGTACGCGCGCGTGCTTCTCCGGCTTCCTTCAAGAGCAGCAGGGATTGCCGACGTTCTGAGAGGCCCCAAACGTCAGGTGTCCGGCGACCTCGTCGGCCTCACGCCGCCAGGCTGTGCGAAGTCGACGGACAACCCGCTGTCGGCGGCGCGCTGGAGCAGGTCTCGCGTGAGCATCAGGCCACCTCACCCTAGCGCCGGTCGAGCACGCGTTCCGGCACGATGAGGTTCCACGGGTGAACGAGGCGCCCCGGCTCTCGCGACGCGTCGAGGTAGCGAGGCTCCCCTCGGAACGTGCGCCTGGAGGCGCTCGAGCTGCCCGTCTTCCACGAAGAGGCGCTCCCGGTGCTGCTCGAGGAAGACGCCGATCCGAGCGCCGCGGAACCTCGGATCCCGCGCGCTTGGACTCAGTGCTGTCGAGGTGCGGACTCTCCGTAGCTGGTCTGGCCAAAGTCGTTCAGACCCCAGCAGGCGATGCTCCCGTCCGTGCGCACGCCGCAACCATGGTCATCGCCAAGATCGATCTGCTCGAACGGTCCGCGGGGAAGCGCCGGTGGAGGGGCTAGGTGTTTCCCTTCGCACTCAACCTCTTTCTCGTCGTTGATGATGCAGACGCCGAAATCACCGACGTTGACCATGCGCGCGTGGCGGCCAATGAACGACTTTCCGGCGCCGCCCCAACAGTGCACGATGCCTGCCTCGGAAAGCGCACAACTGCCTCCGCCGCAGGACAGGCTCGTGAATGCACCTTCAGGTGCGTCTGCAGCACCGCTTGCGTTCCAACCCCAGCAGATGAGAGTTCGGTCCACGCGTATCGCGCAGGCCTGAATGGGACCCAGGTCGACGTCGAGGAACGCGCCCTCTGGTGAGTCGGTGATGCCGTGGTCGGCCAGGCCCCAGCAGGCGAGCGTCCTGTCAGTGCGAAGTCCGCACGCGGCACCAAAACCCACGGCGACCTTGAGAAACGTCCCACTCGGCCAGTCCAGCGGCGTTCCCCAGCGCCCACGCTCCCCCGGCCAGCAGAGCAGCGTGTGATCACGGCGGATGCCACAGGCTTCCGTCCCGCTCACGTCAATGTCGAGCATGTGCTGCGTGTCGCCCAAGGAGTACTTCTCAGCATCCCGACCCCAGCAGAGTACCTGGCCGTCCGCGTCCACGGAGCAAGAAAGGCGTACGCCAGCCGATACTCGCGGATATCCTGTGTACGGCGGAGCCGCATCGGGCCGTGGGCTGGGAGGCGGAGGCTCGCCGCGGGTTCGACCGCAAGCAACCACCAGCAGGGTGATGGTGATGGCTCCGGTGATGGACGCTCTCATGAGTGCACCTCGACCCCTTCGCGCGACGCGGCATTCCCGCTGCTTTCATCATCGCAGGAACTTGCCTTGAGCGCACGCAGACGGAACATCCACGGCTCCAATCGACAGCCTTGCACCGGCTATTCCGAATTGATGTTGGTGCGCCGCGGAACCTCGGTGCCCGCGCGCTCGGACTCAATGCTGTCGAGGTGCGGACTCTCCGTAGCTGGTCTGGCCATTGTCGTTGAGCCCCCAGCACGCGATGCTTCCATCCGTGCGCACGCCGCAGCCATGATAGTCGCCGAGATCAATCTGCTCGAACGGACCAGGAGGGAGAGGGGTCGGGGATACGTGACCCCATTCGCACTCCAGCTCCCTTTGATCATTGATGATGCAAGTAATGAAGTCGCCCACGTTGATCATCCGCACGTGCCGGCCGACGAACGACTTACCAGCGCCGCCCCAGCAACTCACGATCCCCGCTTCGGAAAGCGCACAGTTGCCGCCGCCAGAGGAAACGCTCGCGAACTCCCCTTCCGGCGCGTCGGTGGCGCCGTGAAGGTTCCAGCCCCAGCACACGAGAGTGCGGTTTGCACGGAGTGCGCATGCATGGCTGGGACCCATGTCCACGTCCAGGAACGGGCCCTCAGGTGGGTCGGTGATCCCCTCTTCGGGTGAACCCCAGCAGCCAAGCGTGCCGTCGGTGCGGAGTCCGCATGCGGCGCCGAAGCCCACGGCGACCTTGCGAAAGGTCCCGTCCGGCCAGTTCAGCGGGGTCGCCCAGCGACCGCGTTCACCGGGCCAGCACAACAGCGTGTGGTCCCGTAGGATCCCGCACGCTTTGCTTCCGCTCACGTCAATGTCGAGTACGCGCTCCGTGTTGCCCAAGGAGTACTTCTCGGCGTCTCGGCCCCAGCAGTCGACCTGGCCATCTGCATTGACGGAGCAGGAAAGGGCAACGCCTGCAGATACTCGCGGATAGCCCGTGTACGGCGGAGCCGCATCGGGCCGTGGGCTGGGAGGCGGAGGCTCGCCGCGGGTTCGACCGCAAGCAACCACCAGCAGGGTGATGGTGATGGCTCCGGTGATGGACGCTCTCATGAGTGCACCTCGACCCCTTCGCGCGACGCGGCATTCCCACTGCTTTCATCATCGCAGGAACTTGCCTTGAGCGCACGCAGACGGAACATCCACGGCTCCAATCGACAGCCTTGCACCGGCTATTCCGAATTGATGTTGGTGCGCCGCGGAACCTCGGATCCCGCGCGCTTGGACTCAGTGCTGTCGAGGTGCGGACTCTCCGTAGCTGGTCTGGCCAAAGTCGTTCAGACCCCAGCAGGCGATGCTCCCGTCCGTGCGCACGCCGCAACCGTGTTCATCGCCCAGGTCGATCTGCTCGAAGGGACCCCGGGGCAGAGCGGGCGGAGGGGTCAGGTGACTCCCTTCACACTCGAGCTCTTTTTCGTCATTGATGATGCAGGTGCCGAAGTCACCGACGTTGACCATGCGTGCGTGGCGGCCAATGAACGACTTTCCGGCGAGACCCCAGCAACTCACGATGCCGGCCTCAGAAAGCGCGCAGCTTCCCCCGCCGGAGGAAACGTTGACGAACTGGCCTTCTGGCGGGTCGGTGGCGCCGTCAACGTTCCAGCCCCAGCACACCACGGTGCGATTCAAACGCAGTGCGCAGGCGTGACTGGGGCCCAGGTCCACGTCGAGGAATGCGCCTTCGGGTGGGTCGGTGATTCCGTGAGCGGGTGAACCCCAGCAGGCGAGCGTGCCGTCGGTGCGGAGTCCGCAGGCGGCGCCGTAGCCCACAGCAACCTTGCGAAACGCCCCATTCGGCCAGTCCAAGGGCGTTCCCCAGCGCCCACGCTCCCCCGGCCAGCAGAGGAGCGTGTGATCCCGTCGGATGCCGCAGGCTTCTGTGCCGCCGACATCGATGTCAAGCAGGTGCTCCGTGTCCCCGAGCGAAAATTTCTCGGCGTCCCGGCCCCAACAGTCGACCTGACCGTCAGTGTTCACGGAACAGGTAAGCCTCACGCCGGTAGACACTCGCGGATACCCTGTGTAGGCCGGAGCCGCATCGGGCCGTGATTCTTGGGGCGGCGGTTCGTTTCGAGTTCGACTGCATCCGACCAGAAGCAGTGCGACGGCCACGGTTCCAACGACGGCAGTCTTCATGGGTACACCTCGTTCCCGCTTGCTCGCACGATCCCCACTTCGAGGTCGTAGCTGTCCTCGCAAGAGCCCTGAGCCTGTGCCAGGCGCACACCTACAAACCAGCGATGATAGAGGTTGCCCGGTGGATCGCCGGGTCCGTCTCCAGCGATGAAGGTCACGTTCGCACTCGGCTGCGGATTGTCGATGTTCGATTGCGGCGTGGCGCCGGTCGAATCTGGTTGCGGATAGAGCTGACGCGCTTTCGAGCAGTTCTTGGGTACGCCCTCCTCGAAGGCGCAGGGGCCCTCGCGGTAGAGCCGCACTTCGAACTTGCTGCCGCCGCTACCGGAGATATTGTAGTGCAGGGTGTCGCCGGCGGCCGCGCGCTCGTTCACGGCGAAGAAGTCTTCTTCTCCCGTGCACACGCTGCCGGTGATCACCCGCCCGTAGCGCCTTCCGACTCCAATCAAGTTCATGGCGGCATTGCCGCCAAGCTTGCTGACGTCCTGCGCGTTGTGGCTCCCCGTCTGTTCTTGGCCACGGCCGAAACCGTATTGCGCGAAGGTCCGCCGGATGCGTTCGCGGGATGCGGTGAAGTTCCATCCTTCGGTCTTGGAGAGTTGTTCCGTGTCCGCAGCCATGATGTCGATGAGATCGTGCAACGTCGGTGGCGTGCTCTTGGCTTCCGTCCAGGTGTAGAGCAAAAGCTGAGCGAGCCGGTCATGGCCCACATCCCAGTCTGCTCCGCCGCCGGTCGACGGCTGGCCGAGCGGGGTCCCGAGCGCGAAAGTCTCGACCTCGCTGGTCGGAAGCTGGGGATTGAAGCCGCCGGTGACCAGCAGCTTGCAGACGCCACCCAGCAGCGTGGAGTTCGCCTCGTAGGTGTCGAGCCCTGGCAGCAGCACCTGACTCTGCTGCCCAGCCCAGTACGTGTACACCAGGTTAGAGGGCAAGTTCGAAGCGCCGGGACCGAAGCTGTCATGAGGATTTGCGAGATTCGGGAAACCGAGCGCGACCTTCGTCGGGTCCTCGTAGTCTCCCGCGGAAAGGTGGAAGGGCGCTTCGGGACCCAAGATCTGGTACTGCGGACCCAGCTCGTTCGGCAGGTTCGGGGGCAGGTTGGCCAGGCGCGCGTCGTTGAGCGCCACCATTGCCAAACAGTCCGCCAAGCCTTCGTCGATCGTCTTCATCTCGCTGTTGTCGGAGGGATTGGTGGCCGTGGCGTCGTAGTAGACCGAGTGCGCGAACTCGTGCGCAACGAACGAAGCACCGGCGCTGGTGCGGAATACTGGCCCAGGCCTCCCGAGTTTCACGATTCCGTTGCCTTCGAGAACCCCCGTCGGAAAGGTCGTCGGCTCGTACGGTATGTACTTGGCGAAGTCCTTCTTGTACTGGTTGGTATACTGCGCCACGTAGCGCACGGGCTGTCCTCCTGCCACGCGGGAGACGTAGCCTCGCTTCTTCAACGTGCGTACTGCCCGTTCTCCCCAGAACTGGGAGCTGACTGCGTGCTCGACGCCCGTGGGGTTCTGCGGGTCGATCTCCTCGAACCAGATGTCGTCGTTGTCGCGGAACATGGAGCTCAGGCCCACGTCCAGAGTATCGGCCCGCAACGTGATCACATCTTGGGCCCCAATAAGCCGCTCCGGACGCTCGTTGCACGAGACCATCGCGTAGGGACGATCGAGATACGGATCTTCGCCGGCATACAACTCGGCCCAAGAATAGCGCGCCGTCGAAATGTACCTCCCAACGCCTTCTGGGTCCGTTCCGTACCCGTCAAACACCCAACAAAGCACCAGGTTCAAGATGGGATAGAGCTGCGGTATCGGAATGGCCTTGTACGTGTCGGCCGGGTCGCCGCCAGGGTCGAAGTTCCCGTCGAAGGTCAGAGGTTTCAGCTCGCGGACCTCGCCCGTGAACCCGTCGATCAACACGTCGATGGCCTGTGACACGGCGGCATCGGGATTGATGAGTCGTACCCGCCACGCGTCGCGATCGTTTGCCCGCCGAACCATGGACCGTGGCCGAGCACCGCCAAGAGGTGCGGGCTTGCGGAGCACCTGCAGCTCCGGCGGAGAAGTTGGCGCCACGGCCAGCTCCCCGGCCCCGGTTTCTCGCGCGTAGTCGATGGCGGTGAGCGCTGCCTCATCCGCGAGCACCTCCAGAGCAGGCGGCTCGAGGTCGGGCTGGAAGGAGCTGGTGACCAGCGAGACCGTGCTGGGATCGACGCCGAAGTGAACGCTGACGCGAGCGTTCATGACGCGGGCTGCGGGCGCGTCTGGACTCGCTTGGAACATGTGCTGAAAGCCGGCGGCGCGAGCATCGGGGTTGCCCGGTAGGGGCACGAGCTGGTCGACGTCCGTGCGAGCACCGAGCAGGTCGCGGAACTCCCGGCTCTGCACGAGCGCGCGCAGCGCTCGTTCGCGCTCGGCGTAGACTCGGCTCGCTATCGAGGGTGGAAGCTTTCGCACTCGCGCCACCTGCAGCCACGTCCGCGCGAAGCGGCTCAGCCCCGGCAGCGGCAGCGCTGGCTCCCAAGTGATGACCCGGACGTTGTCTCCGAGCTCATCCCGCGATGGGGCGGGGAGGGCGTGGGTCACCCGTGGAAAGAAGACGAACGCGATGGCGACGAACAGCAGAAGGGCTCTGCGGCTCTGCGGCTCTGCGGCTCTGCGGCTCTGCGGCTCTGCGGCTCTGCGGCTCTGCGGCATTGCTACTCCCCTTGGGCAGGCCGAATAACCCCACCCATCCACGAAGCCTATCCCGCGCTGCCGTCGCGGTCAACGTGAGAACACACGCACACCGGGACCTACACGCGACTCACTTCCTGCGGCTGCACCGCGACATGATGTTGAACAAGTGGTCAACGTGCTGCGACGGGAACTGTCGCAGGCGCGGTCAAGAGCAGCAGGGATTGCCGACGCAGGGTGGGACCGCGGCGCAGACGTTGGGGCCCGAGCAGCAGGTGCCGGCGGGCGTCTTGCACTGGTCGGCGCAACCGCCGCCGCCGCCGGAACCGCCGGAGCTCGACCCGCCCGTTGCTCCGGTACCCGCGCTGGCGCCGGTGCCGGCGAAGCCGGCGTAGGCGCCGCCGCCGCCGCTGCCGCCGCCGGGATCCACGCACTGGCCACCGCTGCACACGCGGCTGCCCTTGCAGTCCGTGTCCTTCTTGCAGCCGCCGTCGTCGCTCGAGCACGCGCCGAGGGATGCGGTCAGAGCGGCGAGCAGCGCCGAAGCGAACGCCAAGCGTCGAGACATCGCGCGCAGTGTAGCACCGCGCGCCGTCCGCGAGTTCCCGCGGCGGACCGTCAAGAAATGCACGAAGCTCCTGAGCCCTGAAAGTGGGGTACGCTCCCCGCCGGAGGCACTCGTGCTCGTCGATACCATCAAGAAACGCATCATGGCCGCCATGAAGGCAAAGAACGATCTCGAGAAGGAGGTCCTGCGCGTCGCCCTGGGGGACATCCAGACGGAAGAAGCGCGCGGCACCGAGATCACCGACGCCTACTGCGAGAAGGTCCTGAAGAAGCTGGTCAAGAGCAACCGCGAGACGCTGGACAACGTGACGGACGCGGCCCAGCGCGCGACGCTGGAGCAGGAGATCGTGATCCTCGAGTCTCTGTTGCCGAAGACGCTGTCGCCCGAGGAGATCGCGGCGCAGCTCGCGCCCGTGCACGAGCAGATCCGTGCGGCGGGCAACGACGGGCAAGCTACCGGCGTGGCCATGAAGCACCTGAAGGGTGCCGGCATCGCGGCGGATGGCAAGGACGTGGCCGCCGCGGTCAAGAGCTTGCGCAGTTAAGGCGCGAGCTTCGCGATCAGCGCCTGGTTGGCGTTGAGCGTTCCTTCGTAGCCGACGACGAAGACGTTGCCGGAGAGATCCGGGAACACGCCTTGGGCGTATTCCTTGCCGGCGGTGTTCTGCAACACCTGCATCCACAGCGGGGCGCCGTCCGTGGTGAGGGCCAGCACGAAGGAATCGAGGTTGGTCGTGGCGTCGTAGCGCACACCGGCGGCGTAGACCTTGCCTTTGCCGATGGTGATGGCCAACACCTGTTCGAAGTCCGGTCCGCCGAACTGGTAGGTCCACAGCTCGTTGCCGTCGGAGTCGTATTTGCGAACGAAGCCGTCAGCGCCGCCTCCGCTGCTGCAGCCTACCTGCCCGCTCACGTAGCCGCCCACGTAGACATTGCCCAACACGTCGGCCACGATGCCGAAGCCCGCGTCAGCGCCGGCGGTGCCGAACTGCCGCGTCCAGAGCTCATTGCCGGCGGGGCTCACCTTGCTCACGAAGCCGTCCCAACCCCCCGCATTGGGAGCGGCCAGGTCGCCCTCGGTGTAGCCGGTGACGTAGGCGCTGCCGATGAGGTCCGTGGCCACGGAATAGCCCTGATCCGCGGCGCTGGTGCCGAACTGATGTGTCCACTGCACGCCGCCGATGCCGTCGAGCTTGCGCACGTAGGCGTCGCTGCTGCCGGCATTGGCTCCCGCGTCGTCGTCCCCCAGCCAGCCCAGGGTGCGTCCGGTGGCGTAGACGTTGTCGTACTTGTCGGCCGCCACCGAGAGCACGTAGTCGTCTTCGGAAGTGCCGAACTGGTGCGTCCACGCCACCGTGGGCGCCGTGGCTCCATCGGTCAGCTTGCGTACGTAGCCGTCGAATTTCCCCTGGCTCGCGCCGGTCAGGCCCTTCGCGGTGATGCCTCCCACGAGGACGTTTCCGCTCCAGTCCATGGCGATGCCATAGGCGTCCTCGTTGCCGCCGCTGGTGCTGCCGAACTGGTGCGTCCAGAGCTCATTTGCGGAAGGGCTCACCTTGCGCACGTAGGCGTCGCTGCCGCCGTAGCTGGTGGCGCCCAGGGTGCCGTCGGTGACGCCCGCCACGAACGCGTTGCCGCTGCTGTCGGTGACGACGGCGTACGCGCGGTCGCTCAGCGGAGTGCCGAAGCTCTTGTTCCAAGTGGGGACGTGGGTGGGCAGCCCGGTCCACGGCAGGCAACCCGCGTCAGCGCCCGCGACGCCGCCACTGCCGGCCATGCCCCCGCTGCCGGCGCTGGCGTCGGTTCCGGCGTCCATTCCCGAACTGCCCCCCGTCGCGCCGCCGGTGCCCCCCGTCGCGCCGCCGGTGCCCCCCGTCGCGCCGCCGGTGCCCCCCGTCGCGCCGCCGGTGCCCCCGGAGCTGGTGCCCCCGGAGCTGGCACCCCCCGAGCTGGCTCCGCCCGTGCTCTTCCCGCCGGATCCTTGATGGTTGTTGTCGTTGTCGTTGTTGCCGCCGCCGCAGGCCGCGATCACCACGATGCCGAGCCCAAGAAGTGCCGCCCTCATGCTGACTACGCTACCCGCGCGACACCAGCGGCGAAGTAGTGAATTCCGCTATCCGCCTCGACCTGCGCGCCGTCGGCGGCCCGTGAGGTTCCGCGGCGAACCAACATTTGGCTGGAACGGCGACGACTACTGCATGGGTGCGGCGCCACCCAAGAGAGAGGGCGGCGCGGCCACGGGTGGAGGCGCGGCGGCGGGCGTCTGCGCAGTCTTGATCTCCTCCTGAAGCTCCTCCACCACCTTCGGGGGCAGTCGCTTCTGGAGCTCGCAGGCCGAAGGGAAGCCCGCGGCGCACGCGACCACGATGAAGCGCGCGCCGCGCTTCGGATCGCGCTTGATGCCTTTGCCCTGGATGTACGCGATGCCCGCGAGCAGACAGGACGAGAGCTCTCCGGATTGACACAGCCGCTCCGCCAAGGCGACGCCTTCCTTCACCTTGCCCTTGCCACCGGCGCCCAGCGTGAGCGCCCGCGCGCGCATCGAGCACGCCTGTAGCGAGCCCATCTGCTCGCACGCGGTGTGCAACATCTCGAGGCCGCGATCCATGTCGCGGCTGACGCCGCGGCCTTCGATCAGCGCGGCGCCCAGATAGCCGCAGCCGTTGCCGTCTCCCCCCTCGCAGCCCTTCTTGAACAAGGGCGTCGCGCGATCGGGATCCGGCTTGCCGTCGAGGCCCTGCATCACCATGCCGCCGAGCAAGGTGCAGCCGGGCGGGAAGCCTTGGTCGCAGGTGTCCTTCGCCCGCGCGACCGCCTTCTTGGGGTCGTGGGCGATGGGACCGGCGCCGCTGGCCTCCAGCATGGCCAGGGTGGTGCAGGCGTGGGCGCTGCCCGATTCACAGGCGTCGGTCACCAGCTTCGCGCCCTTCTTTTCGTCGTGGGGCAAGCCCGGGGCTCCCACCAGCATGGCGCGGCCCACGGCAGCGCAGCCGTCCGGCAGCCCGTGGTCGCAGGCGCGCTGGAAGTAGCTGATGGCCTTCTGCGGGTTGGGCCGCTCGCTGCCCCCGCCGGAGTAGAGCTCTCCCAGCAGGGCGCAGCCGGCGGGCGGTGCGTCCTCGCAGGCGTGCTCCAGGGCACGCACTCCGCGCGCCGTGTTCTGCTCCGCCCCGACGCCGGTGAGATAGCTCATGCCCACGTAGGCACAGGCATCCGTGAGGTCGCCGTTGCACGCCTTCTCGAAGATGCCAAACGCCTTCTTTGCGTCGCGCTCGACACCGCCTTGGCCTTGATAGAGCAGAATCGCCTTGCCCAGGCAGCCGCGCTCCTCGCCCTTCTTGCAGGAGGCTTCGAAGTACTCCCGGGCCTTCTCGGCGTCGCGCTTCACCCCCAGGCCGTTCAGGTAGGCCAGGCCCAAGAGCGCGCAACCGCGTTGCTCGTCCGCCTTGCAGGCACCCTCCGCGAGCTGGATGCCGCGCTTGGGGTCATGACCCTTGCCGCCGCGGCCGAAGATCAGCAAATGGCCGAGCCCCGCGCAGCCGAGCTGGTTACCCTTGCCACAGGCCGTTTCGAAGCTCTTGGCCGCGGCGTCCACGTTGCGGGGTACGCCCTTGCCGTTGTACTGGGCGCGGCCGATGCGGGCGCAACCCTCGGGGCTTCCAGCGGTGCAGGCCTTGTCGAAATAGCGGGCGGCGCGGATGAAGTCGGGGTTCTTGCCTTCGGAGTAGTCGCGGCCGAGCTTCACGCAGGCGTCCACGTCCGGCGGGACGCGCGAGCAAAGCTCGGTACAAGCGGCCTGCTCGCCCCCCTTGCAAGCGTCCTGGAGCGCCTGGAGGTCACCCGCGTGCGCGCTGCGCCACCACAGCCAGAAGATGATGCCGATGGCGGCCGCGGCCGTGAGGCCGATGGCGGTCCACACCACCGGCGCGTTGGATTCCTGCTCGTAGGTCGTCAAAGCGCGCGCAGCCTAGCCGCTTGACCCCGCAAACTTCACAAAAAACGCCGCTCCCGGCGCATTGTCGCCCGATGATTGGGACCGGGTCCTGTAAAGTGGCCCCGAATCATGACCGAGGTCGCCACTTACCAAGCTTTCGCCAAGTCCCACCCCCCCGATACACAGGTGCAGGCCGTCTTGAAGGAGAAGTCCGCGCTCGGCTTCACGGTGCTGGTGCAGGGCACCGAGCTGTCCGGGACGATCCAGATGCAGGACATCGGCTCCGATCAGGACGATAGGGAGCTCCGGCACAAGTACACCGAACCGGGCGAGACCTTTCGCTGCTTCGTGAAACGAGTCGACGCCAGCGAAAGCAAAGTGCTGCTGACGATGATCGATCCCGCGAACGATCCGTGGCGGCGGCTCCCCGAGTCACTCGACGTGGGCTCCAAGGTCCAAGCCAAGGTGGTGGGATCCTCGCGCAACGGGTACGACCTCGAGATCGCCAAGGGTGTCGTCGGGCTGTTGCCGATCTCCGAGCTGGCCTGGGACCCGAAGAGCGCGCCGGGGCTGAAGGACGATGCCACGGTGGAGGTGGTCATCGCGGAGATCGCGCGCGGCGATCGACGGTTGGTGCTGAGCCGTCGGCGTCTGACGCGTCGGCCCGTTCGCGACTTCCATTCCGAGGACGTGGAGTGGGAGCGAGCCGTGGCTGCTGGAGCGACGGCCGACGAAGAAGCGCGCTTTCGGCGGCGGCTGTGGTTCGATCTGCTGGGAGCGGGCGTGGATGCGAGCGAACCGCGAGAGCCCGAGGGGTCGGATCCGCGGCCCCAAGAAACGCTGCGCATCTCCCGAGAGGGCGCCGACGGCGTCGTGATGGAGGCGGAGGGAGCCGGGCAATCCGTGGTGCTGTATCGCGACGGCAAGGTCGTCGGAGAAGCGCCGTTCGACCGTCGCTTCACTGCCGTGACCGAAGTGCGCCGCAGCACAGGCTGACCTCACGCCAGCGTGGTTCCGCGGCGAACCGACAAAAGAAAAGCGGCGCCGGTCCGGAGACCAGCGCCGCAGGGGTGGAGGTGGCGAGGGTGATCAGAACTGGCCGCAGAAGTCTCCCAGGCCGGGCACGGTGACGCAGGCCTTGGGCGTACCGCTGGTCATGTCGATGCTGCCCGAGGCGATGGTGGTGCAGCTGTTGTTGGTGGTGCAGTACTGGCCGCTCACGTCGCCGTACAGGCCGCTGTTGCCGATCTTGACCGTGACCTCGCCCACGAAGGTGCCGTAGTCGAAGTCGGGGATGGTCACCTTCTGCTCGCAGGTCTTCACCTTCTGGCAGGAGGCCGGAACGCTGCACGAAGCAGCCACCTGGCAGGTGTTGGCGACGCTGCAGCTGTTCTCCACGTTGCAGCTCTTGGCCACCTGGCAGGTCTTGGCCTTTTCGCACTTGCAGTTGGTGAAGCCGCCGCTGATGCACGAGCCGGCACACTCCGCCCAGCCGCTCAGGACCTTCACGCCGCACTGGGCCGCACTGGTCACCGTCGTGTACCCGCACGCGGCGCCATCCTTGGCGTAGGTGTAGCCGCACTTGGCGCCGTCCTTCACGTAGCTAGTGCCGCACTGGGCCGCGCTGGTAACGGTCTTGTAGCCGCAGGCCGCGCCGCTGGTGACGGTCTGGTAGCCGCACACGGCAGCGTCGGTCACGGCCTCGGTGCCGCACACGGCCGCGTCCGTCACCCACTGCGCGATCTCCTTGCCGGCGACGATGGGGATCGAAACCTGGGCCTTGCCCTGGATGTCGACGCCGTTCTTGGTGATGTTGCCGCTCATGTCCACCAGCGAGAGGGGCGTCTGGAACTTGCCGCTGACGAACATGCCCGTGGAGTCGAGCTTGGCGTGGGCGTTGGCGGACAGGTCGATGCCTTTGACCGCGAGCTGGCCGTCCATGGTCACGTACCAATTGGTGGGGGTGCCGCCGAAGAAGGCCTCCACGGCCGCGTTGCCGTTCAGGCCGACGACGGGAGCGAAGCTGGTGGTCGCGGTGCCGGTCACCAACACGCCGTTCTTGTCGATGGTCAGATCTGCCTGCGCCACGCCGAGATCCGACAGGTTGATCCCCGTCCAGGCCTCGATGGAGCTGGCGTTGATCTTGTAGCTGCCCTCGGCCTTCAAGAACGACTGCTCGATGTCACTGTTCAGGTAGCCAGCCACCTGCACGCTCTGATCGAAGGACACCGGAATCACCGGGGGCAGGCCGGTCTTGTCCGGAGCGATCTTGCCGCTGAAGTAGGCCCACTGCTCCTGGTCCGTGAGCTTGGCCACGACGGTGGCGCTGGCTACGGGGATGTCGAGCGTGATGGGGAGCTTCTTGTAGCCGAGAGACACCGCCAGGTCCGCGTTGGCGCCGAGTTGGATGCCGCCGGCGGGATCCACGAACACGCTCTTGCCGTCGTCGTTCGGGTCCACGTCGATGACGGTGTTACCGGAGATGCTGAGCGGGATCTTGGGACCGAGGGAGATGCCGCCCTCGAGCCACAGGTGACCGTTGAACGGCTTGGCTTGTTGCTCCACGCCCCAGGTGTTCGCCGGAGTGAAGGGAATGAGGCCCTGCCAGGACATCCCGATTCCGGCGTCGTCGATGGGAGACAGGCCGCCGAAGGAAAGCAAGTCACCCTTCACGAACAGGTAGGGGTCGAAGGGATCGATCACGATGGTGTTGCTGGTGCCACCCGGGACGCTCACCTTCGCAGTGCCCAGGTTCATGCCCAGCCCGGCCGAGAACGTGAGGTAGAAGTAGTGCCGGTCGTCCTGCATCGGCGCGTCGACGTTCTCGATGTTCTTGCCGAGGTCCCAACCGATGCTGGCGTACACCAGGTCGTCGAAGCTGGCGTTCTCGCCCAGGCCGAAGGCCGGAAACGGAACGCGGCAGGTGCCGCTCACGGACTGAAGTCCTTCGCCCTTGGCAGAGTCGTACTCGAGCTTGATGTGCGCTTCGGCGAGCAGCAGCTGTTGGCCCTTCGGCAGCTGAACCAAGAGCGAGCCGTCGATCTGAAAGCCGTTCTGCAAGGCCTTGACGTTCTTGGCCAAGGTCTTCAGCGCGACCGGGAGCTTGCCCTTGGGGTCGAGGGTGAAGCTCGCGAAGCCGTTCGGGGCGACGGCTCCGTCCTGTCCGGGGGTTGCGTTCGAGCCGCCGGCGCTGCCGCCCGTGCCAGCGCTCGCGCCAGCAGCACCGCCGCTGCCCGCGTTCGGGTCCTGACTCGCGCTGCAGCCGGTGCCGTCTACGGCCTCGCCGGCCGGCGTGTCGGGGCACAAGTCCTGATCGGTCGGAACGCCGTCGCCGTCGCCGTCCTGGCTCTCGCCGCAGCCTTGCGCGTCGGTCCACTCACCGGCGGCCGCTTCCGGGCACTTGTCCTGCGCCGCGGGCACGTTGTCATGGTCGGCGTCGCTGGCGGGATCCACGCCATTGCCCTGGGAGGCGTCGGTGGAGGCGGAGCAGCCGCCGAGCAGAGCGGCAAAGAGCACGAGGGAGGTGAAGGCGGTGGTGCGAGACATGGGTCGTGATTTCTCCTTTTTGGTGAGCAGGTGCCGCTCCCTTTTCACGACTCATGCCAAAAACCAACTCGCTGAAATCATTAGATTTTGTTGGTCCGCCGCGGAACCTCGTGCAAGCCCTTGCACCGGCTCCGGGAAGTCGCGTGCACGACCGTGCACCCCCTTGCACCCGTCAGTGCGCGTCCGCGCGTCGCGCGTGAATGCGATAAAGATCCCCCGCCCATGTCCGCCGCGGAAGACACCGCCCGCCAGGACGCCTGGCACTCCGTCGAGACCAGCTTCGCTGCGCTGGGGCGCGCCGTGCTGATCCTGGATGCGGCCTACCACGTACTGCAGGCCAGCTACTTCCTCGACACCTTCGTGTGCGAGGGCACGCGCGATCGACTCCTGGGTCGCTCGGTGAGCGACTTGCTCGGCAGCCGGCTGTTCGTCCCGGGGGACGCACTGCATCGCGCGTTGTCGCAAGGGCACCGCGCGGAGGGGCGGCGCGCCTTCATCAAGTGCCCGCGCACGGGCGCTCAGCTCGTGTCCCTGTCCGTCGCGCCGTTGCCGGGACCGGACGTGCGGGTGCTCCACGATCGCGCGCGCTTCATCGTGGTGATCCGACCTGCAGATGCGCCGGGGCTACCGAACGAGATGGACGACGCCCTGCTCGCCCGCTCACCGGGAATGCTGCAGATCGTGTCCATGGTCGAGGCGCTCAGCGAGTCTGAGGCCACGGTGCTCATCACCGGCGAGAGCGGAACGGGCAAGGAGGTGGTCGCCCGCGCCATCCACGCCCACTCGCCGCGGGCGAGCGGGCCCTTCGTGGCCGTGAACACCGGCGCCATTCCCGGTCCGCTGCTCGAGAGCGAGCTGTTCGGCCACGTGCGCGGCGCCTTCACCGGTGCCGTGCGCGACCGGCGCGGGTCCATCGAGCTCGCCAGCGGCGGTACGTTGTTCCTGGACGAAATCGGGGAGATGTCGCCGGAGCTGCAGGTGAAGCTGCTTCGTGTGGTCCAGGAGCGCGAGTATTCGCGGCTCGGCGAGAGCGACACCCGAGAGGTGGATGCGCGCATCATCGCCGCGACTCACGTCGATCTGGAGCGCGCCGTGCGCGAGCGCCGCTTCCGAGAAGACCTCTACTATCGGCTGCGGGTGGTTCCCATCGCCATTCCACCGCTGCGGCAGCGGCCGGAAGACATCGGCCCTCTCGCGCACCACCTCCTGCTTCGCATCACCTCCCGCGCGGAGCGCGCTCTGCAGCTGTCGCCCGACGCTCTGGACGTGATGATGCGCTACCCCTGGCCGGGCAACGTGCGCCAGCTCGAGAACGCCCTCGAGTTCGCCGTTGCCCTGTGTCAGGGCCAAACGCTGCAGGTCGAGCACCTGCCGCCGGAGGTCCGCATGGACGCTCCGGAGCCGCCGGACGAGACCGAGCCGCGGGTGAAGAGCGAAGAGCCGCCGCCCTGGCCCGCGGTGGCGCCAACGCCGCCGCCGGAGGGCGAGAGCGACGAAGCGACCAAGCTGCGCTCTACCCTCGACGCCCATCGCTGGAACCGCCAAGCCGTGGCGGACGCCCTCGGTATCAGTCGCACTACCCTGTGGCGGCGCATGCGTGCGCTCGGGCTCGAGTAGGTGTTGGACGAAAAACGCTACTTGCGCATGGTGGCCATCTCGAGCTCTGCGCTCGTTGGCTTGGTGGCGTTGCTTTGTGTCGCGTTGCTGCGGGGACCGAAAACGCAGCCGGCGACGTTGGGGGCGGCGCCACCGGACGGCTGCGTCGCGTGCCACTCGGACCCCAAGGACGATCCCGGCGGGGCGCACGCGGCGGCTCTGGTGGGTTGTGCCTCCTGCCACCTGGGGGACCGCGAAGCGTCCACCAAGGAGGCGGCGCACGCCGGCATGGAGCCCGAGCCCGGGGCGCTTTCCACCGTGAAGAAGACGTGCGGCAGCTGCCACGCCCGCGAAGCGGAGCGCGTGCTCACTTCGCTGATGGCGACGGGTCGCGGCATCGTGTCGGTCGATCGCTGGGCGTTCGGAGAGATCCCGGAGCCGAACACGCTGCAGTCGATGGCCGAGGTGCTGGCGGCCAAGGCGCCGACGCCTGGGGAAGACCACGTCCGGCGGTTGTGCGGGGGCTGTCACCTCGGTACCCGAAAGGACAATCGCGACGACGCCATTCGCGGCGTGGGCTCGGGCTGTAGTGGGTGCCACGTCGCCTCGAAGCGAACGGATGGCGATCCACACCCAGTGATCTTCGGCGTGGTCCCGGATCGTCAGTGCCTGGGCTGTCACTCGCGTAGTGCACGCCTCTCGCTCTCCTATCAGGGGCTCGCGGAGATCTCCGGCGCAACTCCGTGTGAGAAACCGACGACCCTGTTCGATGGCCGCAAGGGCTGCTCGCTGCCGGAGGACGTGCACCACGCGGCGGGTCTCGAGTGCGTGGACTGCCACCTGCACACGGAGCTGATGGGGGACGGCACTGCGCGTCCGCGCGCGCGACAGCAGCTCGAGATACGGTGTCAGACCTGCCACGGCCCGGCGAAGGACGCGCGCTGGGAGCAGGTGAAGGACCCCATCAGTCGGGATCTGCTCCGCATGCGCAAGCAACAGCGCGCGCCCGAAGAACGCGTGCGTCTGGGTGCGCGCGGCACCCCCGTCTCCAATTTGCGCCCGAGTGGGCCGCGCACCTGGCAGCTCGAGCCCAAGAGCGGCGGTGCGGCGCTCGTCGTCAAGCAGACCCCGGCCGACGCGAACCACGCCCTGAAGGGACACGATCGGCTGTCCTGCGCCGCGTGCCACTCCGCCTGGATCCCGACCTGTCCCAGCTGCCACACTTCCTTCGACCCCGGCGGAAAGCAGTGGGACTTCGGGCGCGCCGCAGAAGCGTCCGGTGCTTGGCGCGAGTCGAACGACGGCATGGGCTACGGCGCCCCCGGGCTCGCCGTCGCCGGCGACCGCATCCAGCCCGGGGCCCCCGGCATGATCGCGACGTTGGATGCCACGGCGGCGGGCGGAGAAAAGCGCGAGCTCCGGCTAGTGAGCACCTTCGATCCGCACACCACGGGGAAGCGCGCGCGGAGCTGCGCGTCGTGCCACCGCTCGGCCACCGCTCTGGGCCTGGGTACGGGGCGCCTCGAGCTCGGGGCGGCGGCTCCCCGCTTCACGCCCGCGCACGACGACGGCTGGACACGCCTCTTTCCTGCCGCTCCGGCCCGGGGCACCCACGCGGACGCACGCGGTTTGAATGCGGACGAACAGCGCCGCGTGCTGCAGGTCGGCGTGTGCGTCGAGTGTCACTCACGCGCCGACGACGTGGTGTGGCGGGATTTCCGGGCGTCCGTTCGCCGCCTGCAGCGGGGCGTCGCGTCCTGCAAGGGCCGCGTCCCGCCCTGGTTCCGCATTCCGCAGTGGTGACGCTTCACGCAATCGTCACTGCGTTGCAGCGCAAGCGCGCTACACCCCGAGCATGCGTTGTCCCCGGTGTGGCGCCAAAGACGTGCATCGTTCACGAACGCGCAACCTGCTCGAGAAGCTTCAGAAGCGAGTCCTGGGTCTACGCCCTTGGCGCTGCGCGCACTGCGACCATCGCTTCGTCGGCCCGCGCCGTTAGCTCAGTGCATCGGATGCGTGGGAGCGGCCTGCTTGGTGAGTGACGTCCACGTTGCTTCGTCCACGATGCGCTGCTTGAAGCGCGAGTGACAACCGGTGCAGGTCTCCAAGGTCTTGCCCAACGCCGTGAGCACCGCAGCGGAGTCCTTGTCCTTGGCGGCCTTGGCGATGCCATCCGCCGTCGAGTGAAAGCTGAGCCCCGCCTCCGTGAAGCCCGGCGCCCCCGCCCCCATGTGGGTGCACATCTGCGTCATCTGGGGCGAGGAGCTGATGCGGGCCGCGGACTTCTCGACGGTGTCCCAGTCCTTCTTGGCGAGCGCCAGCGTGATCTCCTGCACGGCCAGCAGGTGATCTCGCATGTTCTGCTTCTGATGGTTCGCCATCATGGGGATCAGCGGGACCGCCGTGCGGGAATCCATGGCGTCCAGCATCGCTTCCGGGCCCTTGGCCGGCGCGGCGGGAGCCGCTGGGGGCGGGGGCTTGGAGCTTTCGGCGGTGGGTGGGCTGCTGCTCCCGCTCTGGCAGGCGACGGCAAACAGGGCGAGGGCGAACGACACGGCTCGTTTCATGATGAGCTCCCAGGGTTGGAGAGCGCTTCGTCGAGGGCAGCCAGCCCTTCGAGCACTCGCTTTCTCTTCTGCTTCGGGATGCGAGCCAGGAGCTTTTCGAAACGCTCGCGGCTCGAACGCTGCACACTGGCGGCCAGCTTGCGCCCGGCGGGGGTGAGCTTCACCAGGCGGCTCCGGCCGTCGTCCGGCGCGCGCGTCTGCCGTGCGTGACCGAGCTTTTCCATCCGAGCGCAGACGCGGGCAACGTTGCTCTTGTCCACGCCCAGGCCCTGGCCGAGGTCGCTCTGACTCAGGGCGCCATTGCTGGCGGCGAGCAGCATCAGCGCATGGGCATGGGAAACGGAAATGGGCTGCCCGCAGGGCGTCTGGTCGCCCAAGAGCAGCCCAAAGCGGCGCACGAAGGTCTGCACCAGCTGTCGCAATCGTTCCGCGTCTCCGTTCGCCACGGCCCGTGGCTTAGCAGAATTGGTTGCGTGCGCAACTAACGGATCCGGTGGCGCCGCGGGAGCTCACCCCCCTTCCAGATTCCACTCGCCGGCGCCCGCGACGATCCTGACGCGGATTGCAGATCCAACAGCAGAACTCGCACCAAGCGATCCCCGCTGCGAGCCCCGGCGGCAGCCGCCGACATTCCCGGGATGACGTCCCCGGTTTGCGCAAACCTTGCGTAACTGCCGGTTTTGAAACGGATCGCCGCGCAAACGAGACGAATTGTTTCAATCGCTGCGCGACAACGGTGGAACGTGAAACACGGCGTTCCGTTCGACAGCTCCCTGACTGCAACAACGCAGGTTTTTCAGTTGGCCCGGCGCTTGCTCAGCAGGCGATCGCAGCGCCCTGTCCAACCATTGGGGCGCAAGTTTGCCGGAGGCATTCATGACCCTCAGCCGACGAAAGTTCATCAAGATCGGTGGCGTCGCTCTCGGAACCGCCGCCGCCGGGTCGGCGCTGACGACGAATCTCTGGGGTGTGACGCCCAACCGCATGCCGGATCCCCAGACGGACGGCGACCGGGTGGTGCCCACGTTCTGTGAGATGTGCTTTTGGAAGTGCGGCGTGCTCGCCCACGTGAAGCAGGGACGCGTCACCAAGATCGTCGGCAACCCCGAGCACCCGCTGTCTCACGGGCGGCTGTGCCCGCGCGGGACCGGCGGTACGGGGCTCCTGTACGACCCCGATCGCCTGCAGAAGCCGCTCATCCGTCGCGAGGCCGCTCGCGGCGAGCAGGTGTTCGAAGAGGTGAGCTGGGACGAGGCGCTCGATCACGTCGCCAAGAAGCTCACGGAGATCAAGAGCAAGTACGGTCCGGAGGCGCTGGCCGTGTTCATCCACGGCTTCGGAGGCTCCTGGTTCTCGCGCTTGGTGAAGGCCTACGGCACCGCCAACCTGGGGCAGCCGTCCTACGCACAGTGCCGCGGCGCGCGCGAGGTCGCCTTCGAGCTCACCTACGGCCGCCCCGTCGGCTCGCCCGAGGTGCTCGACATCGAGAACAGCCGAGTGCTCACCCTGATCGGCAGTCACCTGGGCGAGAACATGCACAACACCCAGGTGCAGGAGCTGGCGCGCGCCATCGAGAAGGGCGCCGAGCTCGTGGTCGTGGACCCGCGTTTCTCAGTGGCGGCTGGCAAGGCGCGCTACTGGTTGCCCATCAAGCCGGGAACCGACCTGGCGCTGCTGCTCGCGTGGATGCACGTGATCGTGGCCGAGAAGCTGTACGACCGCGAGTACCTGGAGAAGTACGCCACCGGATTCGAAGAGCTCGAGAAGCACCTGGCCGACAAGACTCCCGAGTGGGCCGCGGTGGAGACGGGCATCGAGGCGGCGACCATCGTGGAGACGGCGCGCTTCATCGCTGGCGCCGCGCCCGCATCCCTGGTGCACCCGGGACGCCATACGGCCTGGTACGGCGACGACACGCAGCGCAGCCGCGGCATCGCCATCCTGAACGCGTTGCTCGGAAGCTGGGGACGCAAGGGCGGCTTCTATCTGCCCACGGCCATGTCCGTTCCGGCGTATCCGGGGCTGCCCAAGCCCGACCACAAGCCCAAGGATCCGGTCGACGTTCCCAAGGGCAAGGTGTTCCCGTTCTTGAACGAGGGCCTGGCCCACGGTCTCCGTGATGCGAGCCTGCCGGGCGCGAACGTGGAGTACCCGATCAAGGCTTGGATGGTCTACGGCTCCAACCTGATCCAGGCGCTGCCGAACCAGAAGAAGACCATCGAGGCGCTGCAGGCGCTCGATTTCATCGTGGCCATCGACGTCTTGCCGGCGGAGATCACCGGCTGGGCGGACGTGGTGCTGCCGGAAGCCACCTATCTCGAGCGCTACGACGACTTGCACGCTCCGCCCTTCAAGGAGGGTTACGTGGCGCTGCGACAACCCGTGGTGGAGCCGATGTACGACTCCAAGCCCGGGTGGTGGATCGCCAAGGAGCTGGCCAAGCGCTTGGGCCTCGCCGCGCACTTCCCCTTCGAGAAGGTGGAGGACTACCTGGACAAGCGTCTGCGTTCGGCGGGCTCTTCCTTGGTGCAAATTCGCACCAAGGGCGTGCTGCACGCCCCCAAGGCCCCGCTCTACATCGAAGACGGCGTGGAGCCGGAATTCGAGACGCCTTCCAAGAAGATCGAGCTGTTCTCGCAACGTCTGGCGGACGTTGGGCTGGACCCGCTGCCCAAGTACACGCCGCCAGAGGCCGGGCCTCCCGGCAGCTTTCGACTCCTGTTTGGTCGTACTCCCACTCACACGTTCGGAAGAACGACCAACAACCGATTCTTGTCCCGCGTGTACGACGAAAACGACGTCTGGCTGAACGCGCAGAAAGCGAAAGAGCTCGGCCTTGCGGACGGTGACAAGGTCACGCTCATAAACCAAGACGGCGCGCGTACGGCGCCGCTCGCGGTGCGCGCCACACAGCGCATTCGTCCGGACTGCGTGTTCATGGTGCATGGCTATGGCCACACCTCCAAGGGCCTGAAGTTCGCCAAGGACCGCGGTGCCAGTGACACCGACGTGTGCACGGCAACGAAGATCGATCCGGTGATGGGCGGGACCGGAATGAACGTGAACTTCGTGAAGATCGAGAGGTACGAAGCATGACCCGCCGAAAGCGCCTGGGTATGGTGGTCGACACCAAGAAGTGTGTCGGCTGCAAGGCGTGCGTGCTCGCTTGCGAGGCCGAGAACGACGTTCCCGACGGCTACTGCCGCGACTGGATCGTGGAAGAGGTTTCGGGCGTGTTCCCCAACCTGCGGCAGGAGATCCGATCCGAGCGCTGCATGCATTGCGACAACGCGCCTTGTGTGAACAACTGCCCCACGGGTGCGAGCTTCATCAACGAGAACGGTACCGTGCTCGTCGATCACGACAAGTGCACCGGCTGCAAGGCATGCATCGCCTCCTGTCCGTACGACGCGCGCTACGTTCATCCCGAGGGCTACGTGGACAAGTGCACCTTCTGCGTGCACCGAACCTCGCGCGGTGATCAACCCGCGTGCGTGTCCGTGTGCCCGACCGAGACCCTGCACTTCGGAGACCTGAACGACTCCGAGTCCGAGGTCTCCCTGCTGCTCCGGACCCGCGAATCCAAGGTGCTGCATGCCGAAGCGGGCACCCGACCCAAGCTGTTCTTCCTCGAGTGAGGCGTCAGATGAATCCCGTCGAAATCGTCACTACGCAGCACAATGCTCACATCAACCCCACGCTCCACATCTGGGGCTGGGAGATCCCGGTGTACCTGTTCCTGGGCGGCGTCGTCGCCGGGGTGATGGTGCTCTTGGGGGCGCTGGAGATCCGGCGCGGCAAGCGGCCCACTTCTGCCGCCGCGCAGTGGATGCCCTTCGTGGCCATCGCGCTGTTGTCCCTGGGCATGGGCGCGCTGTTCCTGGATCTCGAGCACAAGAGCCACGTGTACCGCTTCTACATGGCGTTCCAGCCGACCTCGCCGATGAGCTGGGGCTCCTGGATCCTGGTCGCCGTCTACCCCGTGCTCTTGCTCTTGGGTCTCGGCGCGTTGAACGAGTCCCGCCGAGAGTGGCTCACGGAGAAGCTTTCCTCCGTGAAGGGCATCCTCACCTGGGCCTTTGCGCTGGCGGACCGCACGCGCCGCGGCATCGTGTGGGCCTCCGTGGTGTTGGGCGTGGGCCTGGGCGCCTACACGGG
Source organism: Polyangiaceae bacterium (assembly GCA_020633235.1). Lineage (NCBI taxonomy): Bacteria > Pseudomonadati > Myxococcota > Polyangiales > Polyangiaceae > Polyangiaceae bacterium. Next base: position 967,501 of record JACKEA010000004.1, read on the forward strand.
CTTGCTCCTCGGCACCATGGCGGCGCGCCTGCAGTGGAACACCGGCCTGCTCGCGCCGCTGTTCCTCACTTCCGGGATCTCCACCGGCGCAGCCCTGATGATGCTGTTCCACCTGGAAGAAGAGGAACTGCACCTCATGGTGCGATGGGACACCGCCGCCATCGTGGTGGAGCTGTTCCTCCTCGGCGCCATGTTGGTGTCGTTCACCACCGGTGGCGAGATCGGAGAGGCCGCGGCGCACAACCTGTTGGGTGGGCCGTACACCCCCTGGTTCTGGTCCCTGGTCGTCATCGGCGGCCTGGCAGTGCCGCTGCTCATGAACGTCCTCGAGGTGCGCGGCAAGGGTCGGCCCACCGTGCTCGCCCCCATTCTGATCCTCGTGGGCGGCTTGGCGCTCCGCGCGGTGCTGGTCGCCGCCGGTCAAGTCACGTCCTTCGGGGCCCTGGGTTGATGGAGAAAGTTCGATGAAGACGACGAACACCGCTCACCCCGCTGACTGGAACCCGTACCTGGCCGGCATCGCATTGGGCCTGGTCTTGCTCGCGACCTACGTGTTGATGGGCTTCGGCCTCGGCTCGTCCTCGGGCGTCACCCGCGTGGCCTACGCCGCAGCTCACAGCGTGGCACCCGCCGCGGTGGAGCACAGCACCTACATGGCGCCCTACGTGGCCAGCAATCCCTTCGAGGACTGGATGGTCTTCGAGGTCTTCGGCGTGCTGCTCGGCGGCATCCTCGCCGCCTATACCGGCAAGCGTTTGATGAAGCGGCCGACATTGCAGATGGGGCCGCGCTCGACGGTCGCCTTGCGCGTGACTCTCGCCATTCTCGGCGGCGTCGTGATGGGCCTCGGAGCTCGCCTGGCCCGGGGCTGTACTTCGGGCCAAGCGCTCACGGGTGGCGCCGTGCTGTCGGTCGGCTCTTGGGTCTTCATGCTGGCGTTCTTTGCCGGCGGCTATCTGACGGCACCTTTCGTGCGGAGGATGTGGCGATGAACGCTCCCTTCTATCAGCTCGACGGCTTCAGCTACCCGACGGCGATGGCGCTGGCCACGCTGCTCGGCATCGGTTTCGGCTTCGTGCTCGAGCGTTCGGGCTTTGCTCGTGCCCCAGTGCTCGCTGCGCAGTTCTACGGACGCGACAATCGCATCCTCAAGGTGATGTTCACCGCCGTTGCCACGGCTGTGGTGGGCGTCGCCCTGCTGAGCGGCCTCGGCCTCCTGGATCTCGCGGCCGTGAAGATCCCCGCGACCTGGCTCTACCCCCAGCTCGTGGGCGGTTTCTTGCTCGGTGTCGGCTTCCTGATGGCCGGGTACTGCCCGGGCACCGCCGTCACCGGCATGGGCGCCGGCTACCTCGATCCGTTCTTGAGCCTCGTCGGGCTCGGTATTGGCGGATTGGTGTTCGGCTTCGCGTTCCCGCTCGTGGAGCCCTTCTACGAGTCCAGCTCCATGGGCGTCATCACGCTGCCCGAGCTGCTTCACGTCTCGTGGGCGGTGCTGGCGGTCGCAGTGGTGGCCATGGCCATCGGCGCGTTTCTCCTTGCGGAAAAGGTGGAGCGTATCTTTGCCAAGAAGGACGGCACCGAGGTCCCGGCCGGCAATGCGCGCACGCGAAACCGCGTGTTCGGCGGCCTGGCCGCTGCGGCTGCCGCCGTCGTCATCGTGGGCTTCGCGCCCAAGCCGGCCCAGAAGATCGCGGCCATGCCGGAGACCGGCAAGATCGGCGTCACGGAGCTGGCGCGCCAGCTCGCCGGCGGCACGGAAGAGCTCTACATGGTCGACGCGCGCAGCGCGAAAGAGTGCGAAGCCCAGCGCATCCCCGGCGCCCTGTGCATTCCGGAAGACGATCCGGACGCCAAGTTCATCGCACAGCTCCCGGCGACGCGTCCCCTCGTGCTCTACGGTGACGAGAAGCTCGGAAAGCTGCCCGCTGGCGTGGCCAAGTTCAAGGGCTCGGTGAAGGTGCTCGAGGGCGGCTTCTCCGCGTGGAAGACGGCGATCTTGCAGCCGCCCAAACCGCCGACGACGGCCACCGCCGTTGCGGTCTCCACCTACCGAGAGCGCGCCGCGCTGCACGCGCACTTCACCGGCGCTTCCGCCCCCAAGGCGCCTGCCGTGGTGGTCGCCCCCACCGCCGTCAAGCGTGCGGTGAAGAAGGGCGGCGGCTGCTGAGCACTCCGCGTGGTACCGCGCCGGACCAACATCATCCGCAGGGTGTTGGTTCGGCGCGGTAACGTTCGTGACGCACGGCGCTTTTTGTCGCACCGCCCCAAAGGCGCCTCCGAAAGATGCTCAGCACGGTGATCATTTCGGGCACATGGTCGACCATCCCCTCGAAATGATCACGCATCCGCGCAAATAGTTGCCCTACGTCGGGCGCGCCGCACTAGTGGGCTGTCCCGTGAGTAGCAATCCATGGATTGCTACTCACGCACTGGGCTTCGCCCAGCCGCGCCGCAAGCGGCGCGCCCGCTAGCCAGAAAATCGGCTTCGCCGTTTTCTCCCCCGTCCGCTTCGCGGATGCCTAGTGCGTTTGCTCACGCAAGTCGCCACCTCACGCTTCCCACCGGATGCGATTGCGACTTCTGGGACGCCGCACTAGTATTTCCGGGGCGGGATGACGTTCGACGAAGCTCTGGAGGCGATCGGCGTCGAGCCCGGCGTGGACGACAAGGCGTTGCGGCGTGCGTACTTGCGCGCCGTGAAAGCGCATCCGCCGGAGCGTGACCCGGACGGCTTTCAGCGAGTGCGCGCGGCGTACGAGCTGCTCCAGGCGCAGCTGCCCTACCACGTTGCCGGCGCCGGTGAGGAGCGGAGCGACGACTACGCCGCGGCGGACGAGGACCAGAGCTTCGACGTCGAAGGGGCGCGGGAAGAGTCGCTCTACTGGCGGCTCATGTCCGAGCCTTCGGACGTGGACGACGCCGAGCTCGAAGCGGTGGAGCTCGGCGAAGTGGGCGACGCGGTGGCGTACGCGTGGCTCGAGCGCGGTCGCCCCGTGGCGGCGGGGCGTGCGCTGAGCCAGCAGCTGACGCTGCAGCGGGAGCGCGGAACGCTTCCGCCTTCGGGGCACATCTTGGTGAAGACGCTGCTCACGTTGCTCGCAAAGAAGAAGCCGAACGCCTTCGACAAGCTCCTGCGGGGGATGCGCGTCTGGCTCCGGGGGCATGGGCGGCCGGAGGTGTTTGCAGGCCACACACTGGCGGTCTGGTCCTTGTTGGACGAGCTCAGCCGGGTTCGCAAGCGGCTGGATCCCGAGCTGGTGGCCGTCATGGCACGGGCGATGCTCGACGGGGACGTTCCTTGGCAGGACGCCGCGCTGTCGGACTACCGACGAAAGCACCGGCGCGCTGCGCACAAAGCGGCGCGGCTCTTGGAGCGGGAGGCGCCGGGCCTCCATGGTCAGTTCGGCGGCGCTTTGGGACGCGGAAATTCGGCAGGGCGGGTGACCCACGTCGTTCCGGAGCGTGGTATCGGGCGTGGAGGCGGTTGGCCTATCTACATCTTCGTGATTTTCGCGATGAACGCGGCGCGGGTGTGTTCCAGCGAAGATCGCCGAAGCACGCGGCAGGCGGACATTCACCAGCTCACCACCTATGCGGTGGACGCGGGTCTCCCGGTAGACTTGGTCGTCATCGGAGCGTTGGACCGCGGCGACTGCGATGCCGCGCGTGCCGCATTGGTGAGCGCCTACATGCGCCCGCTACGGGTAGATGAGAGACGGCGGGTGGACCTCGCGGAAGCGCGCATCGTCGACGAGTGTCCCTCGACCACGGAGGGTGGACGTTGACGAAGGTCGGCATCGACTTGGGAACCACGTACTCCCTGGTGTCGATCATGCGCGCGGGACGCCCGGAGATCGTGCCCAACGTCCTGGGGGAGGAGCTCACGCCCAGCGCGGTGAGCGTGGACGAACGTGGGGAGGTGCTCACGGGTCGCGCGGCCCGCGCGCGTGCCGTCACCCACCCGGACCTCACGGCCGTCGCCTTCAAGCGCGACATGGGGACGGCCCGCCGCTACTCGCTCGGCAGCCGCAGCTTCAGTCCGGAGGAGCTTTCCGCGCTGCTCTTGGCGACCCTGAAGCGCGACGCAGAGGAAGTGTTGGGCGAGACGATCGAAGAGGCCGTGGTCACGGTGCCGGCGTACTTCGGCGAAGCGGCGCGCCGCGCGACGCGGGTGGCGTGCGAGCTGGCAGAGCTGCGGGTGGAACGCATCATCAACGAGCCCACGGCAGCGGCGCTGGCTTACGGCCTCCACCAGCGGGACAAGGAGCTGCGCGCGGTGGTGCTCGACCTCGGAGGCGGGACCTTCGACGTCACGGTGCTCGAGATCATGGAGGGCGTGATCGAGATCCAAGCGTCGGCGGGCGACACGCGTCTCGGGGGTGAAGACTTCTTGGACGTGATCGTCGGTTGGGTGGCGGACCGCGTGGTGGAGCGCCACGGGTTCGATCCGCGCGTCAGCGCCGGAGATCGCGCTCGCCTGCGCGAGGCATGCGAGCGTGCGAAGCACCGCCTCTCGACCGACGATGCGGCCCGCATCGCCCTGCCCGCGCTCGGCGCACGGCGGCAGGACGTGGAGATCGAGCTTCGCCTCGACGACGTCGAGCCAGCGTTCGAGCCGCTGCTGGCCAGGATGACGACGCCCATTCGTCGCGCACTGTCCGACGCGGCCGTCGATCCAAAGCAGATCGACGAGGTGCTGCTCGTGGGCGGAGCCACGCGCATGCCGAGCGTAGCCGCCCTCGCGGCGCGCCTCTTCGGTCGCTTGCCGAGCCGCGCCCTGCCGCCGGACGAAGCCGTGGCCCTGGGCGCGGCCGTGCAAATGGCGCTGAAGGCCGGCAACGAGGCCGTAGAGGACATGGTCGTGACCGACGTGGCGCCCTTCACTCTGGGGATCGCCGTCAGTCAGTCCATCGGCATGCACGATGTCGGCGGCTTGTTCGCGCCCATCCTGGAGCGGGGCACGGTGCTGCCCGCCAGTCGCGAGCGCGAGTTTTCGACGATGGCGGACGGGCAGCGGATGATCGCGGTCGAGGTGTACCAAGGCGAGCACTCCTTGTGTAAGGACAACGAGAAGCTCGGCACCTACCAAGTGAAAGGCATTCCGGCAGGCCCGGCCGGCAAGGAGACCATTTCCGTTCGCTTCAGCTACGACATGAATGGCCTGCTGGAAGTGGACACCACCATCACTTCGACCGGCAAGACGGCCAGCATGACGCTCGACCGCAGCAAGAATCGGCTGACGGAAGAACAGGTGGCGGAAGCCAAGAAGCGGCTGAAGGGCCTGAAGTTTCACCCGAGAGACGCGCTGCCCAACACGACGGCGCTCTCTCGTGCGGAGGTTCTGCACGCAGAGCTCACCGGGGTAGAGCGCGAGATCTTGCGGGACGCCATGAACCACTTCCGCGCCGCGCTCGAGCTCCAAGACGCCAAGCAGATCTCGTTTGCGCGCGAGATGCTCTTGGCGCGCATCGCGGATCTGGGCCACGGCCGCTGAGCGCATGGTGATTTCCCTTATGTGGCGCTGAGCTGCGTCGACGAATTCACCATGGTCGCCCCGTTCGTGGGTGAGCACCCTGACTTCCGTCAAGGCACTCATCCTTCGAAAGGGCATTTGCATCATGGGGCACAAGATTTCTTCTCGGACGGTCCTGCTCGGGAGCTTGCTCGGCACGTTGACCCTCGCACTTCCCGCGCTGGCGGGCGGCAACTACGTGGGACAGAGCTTCTTGGGTCAGAACTTGGTCGGGCGCTCGTTCCAGGGGGCGAACGTCACCCGCGCGAACTTCAACAGCGCCAACGCCAAGCAGGTGAGCTTCTACGGAGCGAATGTGCGCTCCGCCAGCTTCGTGAAGACGAACTGCGCCGGGTGCAGCTTCTACGGAGCCACGGGGGATCGGGCGACTCGCTTCGACAGCGCCATCCTCGGAAACTCGGACTTCACTGGGGCGCGGATGCGGGGCGCGCGGTTCTTGGGTGCGGGCCTCGAAGGGGCCAAGCTGACGGGGGCGGACGTGAGCCACGCCTTCTTCCGTGACGCGCGGCTCGAGCACGCGAAGCTCGTGGGCGCGGACGCCCGGGTGACCAAGTTCGAGCGGGCCGATCTGCGCATGGCGAATCTGTCCAACGCTCGCTTCTCTGGCGCGAACCTGTCCGGGGCGGACTTGCGGGGAGCCGGCTTGGTGGGCACGGATCTTCGAGACGCCGATCTGTGCAACGTGAAGTACGACAAGTACACCAACGTCAACGGCGCCGACGTCCGTCGCGCGAAGTGCGGCAAGGAATTCATCCAGAAGGTCCGCCAAGCACAAGCGAAGTAGTGAGCTTCCAAGCGACGCTCCCCGCGCGGGTGGGGAGCGTCAATTGCTGCCGAACAGGGTCGCGGCGTCGACCTCCACGGAGAATCCGCCGGATACCTGCGGCTGCGCGCTGCCGCCGACGTTCCAGAGCGCGAACCACTCCGTGAACATGCTCTTGGTCGTGGGCGTGACGCCGACCATGTCGTAGCCGACGAAGTCTTCCGTGGTGGAGCTGCCAGCGAGCTCGAACGCCTTGTGCAGCGGGTTCTGCGCGGATCCTCCGCCGCTTTCGAACTGGAACTCTCCGCCGAGGGTTTCCCAGTAGATGGGCGGCTGGCCGGGGACGGTTTCCATCGGCACCTCGCCATGCACCACCCAGCGGAGGCCCACGGCGTCCGACTTGGGCGCCGGTGGACACAGGAACGTGACGGTGCCGCTGTAGCTCGCGAATTGGCACTTGGAGCCGAAGCTGGGAAACAGGCTCGTTGCGTACGCCTCGCAGGCCATGTCCGAGTCGCTGACGGTGAAGCTCACGGGCTTTCCGCAGGGCACGAAGCCCGTCATCTTCTCGATCGCCAAGTCGTCGGCCAGGCAGCCCGCGTCGTCGAAGCAGTCCGTGTCGTCGCAGTCGTAGAAGCCGTCGCCGTCATCGTCCTTCTTGTTGGCGCACTGCTCCGTGCCCGTCGCGCCGCCGCTGCCGCCGCTGCCCCCACCGGTCCCGGCGCTCGCGCCGGACCCACTGCTGCCGCCGCCGCCGTCGCTGCCGGAATCACCGCAGCCGGAGATCCACACCATCGCGCTGGCACCGAGCGCCACGAGCCACACGCTCATCCATTGCTTCATGACGGCCTCCTCGTCCACGCCGCGGACGAACACGATCAAGAATGGCGAAACCCTACCACGCCGATTGCCGCGTTCGCGGAACGGTGACGAAACACGTCGTCCCATGTGTCAGTGAATCCCACCTCCACTCCCCTTTCGGTCTTCTGTTGGTCCGGCGCGATCCCCGTCGCGCAGCGACGGCGCGGCTCAGCTCGGCGCGCAGCGGAGCAGCACGCTGCCGCTCTCTGCGTCTCGTTCCACGAAGGCGAACCCACGGGCTTCGTACCAACCGCGGAGGTCGGTGTAGACGAACAGCTCGGAGGTCGCGCGGCGCACGGCCTCCGCCAGCAGCGCGCTGCCGACCCCCTGACCCCGATGGCCTTCCGCCACGAAGAGCGCATTGACGAACAGGCGCAGTGGACCGCGGCCGCGAAACCTCACTCGGCGGAACCCGAGCACGCCGACAGGGCGCGAGTCATCGATGGCGACCAGCGCCGGCGGACGGCGCGGTCCGTCCGCGAGCTGCTGGGAGCCAAAGCGCTAACGTTCGAGGTTCGCTCGTGTGGCGGTGCAAGGGACTGGCAAGCGCAAGCCGGCGTAGGATGCGGCTCGATTCCAGCGCAGGCTATCGGTAGCGCTCGGTCGAGGTTCGCCATGTACCCATGCGGCCTCGGACAGTTGCGATGCCACTGCCTGCCTTGTAGCCTCTCACGCCGAATGGCCAGGCTTCAGGGGATCAGAATCCAGAACTTCCGCGCGCTGCAGGACGTTGGACTAGGACAGGTGAAGTACGCAAGTGGCGAGCCTCTTCCCGGCCTGGCGTGCTTCATTGGCCCTAATGGATCCGGAAAGTCCACGCTGCTAGATGTATTCGCGTTCATCGCACAATGCCTGGCCGACGGTGTGGAGGCTGCATGCGATCACCCGACTCGGGGAGGGTTTGAACGGCTCCGCACTCAGGGAAAGAAGGGCCCGATCACATTCGAGCTCTTCTTCGATGGCGGGGATCCCAACCGCCCCATCGTGTATGAGCTCGGCATCGATGAACGGGGCGGAGTTCCTCTGGTCGTCAAGGAGTCGCTCCGGCAGCGTCGCAAGGGGGAGACGCGAGGCAAGCCCTACTACTTCTTGAAACTCGCCAACGGGAAGGGCAAAGCGTGGGCGGGAAAGTACAGCGTTTCCGACGACAGCAAGGACTCGGAGACGATCAAGCTCACGGACACGACTCAGCTCGGGATCGCTACTCTTGGAAACCTCGCCAAACACCCTCGCATCGTGCAGGTAAGGGAGTACATCGAGCAGTGGTACTTGTCGTATTTCGTGCCAGATGCCGCCCGCAGGTTACAAGCCGCGGGCGCTCAGCGTTGGCTCGACCGGACCGGTTCAAACGTGGGCAACGTGTTGCAGTACTTCAAGCGCAAGCATCCACGGGAGTTCGGAGCCATTCTCAAGGCTGTTGCGGCGGCGATCCCAGGAATCAAGAAGCTGGACGCGATCATTAGCACCGACAAGCGTCTACTGATTCGCTTCGACGAACGGGGTTATCAAGACCCGTTCTACCAGCAGAGCATGTCAGACGGGACATTGAAGATGCTCGCTTACGCGGTCTTGCTGGCCGATCCCGAGCCCAGGCCTTTCATGGGTATCGAGGAACCCGAGAACGGTCTGTACGTCCAACTCATTGAAGATCTGAGCCGACGGTTGGTGCAATATGCTCGTACCCCCAGAGATCGAACTCAGCTTCTGGTCACAACGCACTCGCCGTACTTCGTCGATGCCCTGTCGCCCGATCAGGTCTGGTTGATCGAGAAGGGACGCGATGGCTTCTCCACGGTGAAGCGAACGTCGGAACTCCCCACCATTCGCGAGATGGTAGACCAAGGAGTTCCGCTTGGGTCTCTCTGGTACAGCCAGCACCTTGGAGCGCTGCCCCGGCCATGATTGTCCATGCGTTGGTGGAAGGCCCGTCCGAGAAGGTCTTCCTCGAGTCATGGGCTCCCCGATTCCTAAAGGGCCACCAGCTCAAGGCTTACCCGCACCAAGGAAAGGGCACTCTATCGGGAGATCCCCGACGTCGTGGGCTCTTGGACCAGCTCGAAGCGAAGCTGACGGCATTCGGTCAGTCGCTCGATTCGGAGCGAGAGCGCGTACTGGTTCTGGTCGATGCTGATGACGACAACATCGATGAGCTCAAAGCGCAACTGGATGAAGTGAAGTCTCGCTTGGACCCGGCTCCCGTCGTCCTGTTCCGACTTGCCGTGGAAGAGCTCGAGGCATTCTACCTTGCGGATCTCCGCGCGATGAAGCTGGCGTTTCCGGGCTTTGATCGACAGCGTGCTCAGGCGTACGTGCCGGACAGCATTTGTGGAACATGGGAGCTGTTCGGCGCGATCGTTTACGACGGCGGGGGAAACAAGGTGTCATGGGCGCAAGAGCTTGGTCCGCGCGTTACCGTGCGGCCCGAAGAGAGTCGCTCACCTTCGTTCAAAGCATTGTGCTCCGGATTGAAGGAGCTCGTTGTGCGCACCCAGAGAAGCAAGACGCGCCGCAAGAAGCCCAGGCGCGCCAAGCGAGCGGTGCAACGCGACAAGACCGGCAAGCGTCAGTGGTGAGCGCGGGCCAACGCTCACGGCTGCGGAGCACGCAGCGAGGTTAGCGCGCGCCCGCCGCGGCGTGGGCTCAGGCCTTGCTGCGGCCGAAGATCTTGGAGCCGGGCGGGACGCTCGACGTGATCCACTGATTGCCGCCGATGACCGAGCCTTTGCCGATCACCGTGTCGCCGCCCAAGATGGTGGCGCCGGAGTAGATCGTGACGTCGTCTTCCAAGGTCGGATGACGCTGGTTGCCGTTGGCGAGCTCGCGCCGCTCGCTACGCTTGGTGCTGAGGGCGCCCAGGGTCACGCCCTGGTAGATCTTGACGTTGTTGCCGATCACGCTGGTCTCGCCGATGACCACGCCGGTGCCGTGATCGACGAAGAAGCGCTCGCCGATGCGGGCGCCTGCGTGGATGTCGATGCCGGTGCGGCTGTGGGCGTACTCGCTGATGATGCGTGGGATCATCGGCACACGCTCGCGGTACAGCACGTGGGCCACGCGGTGCGCGGTGATGGCCTCAATCACCGGATAGCTGAACACGACCTCTTCGATGCTCTTGGCCGCCGGGTCCCCGTCGAAGGCCGCCAGCACGTCGGTGTTGAGCATGTGCCGGAGCTTGGGTAGCTCCCCGAAGAGACCGAGCACGGCTTCCTCGTTCCAGCCCTCCGGGCGGTGCACCTGCAAGCGACCGATGCGCTCTTCGTAGGTGACGGCGCGGGCGATCTGCTCCACCAGGATTTCGTACGCGGGGTACAGGTGCTCGCTGATGGAGTGGCGCAGATTGGAGCGGTTCAGGGAGCGCGTCGCGTAGAAGCCCATGTAGATGACGGGCTTGACGTGATTGAACGCGTCGATCACCGCGCGCTTGCTGGGCAGCGCCGCGCTCTCGAGGTTGTTGATCTCCTCGGGACCGTCGTAGCTCTGGACGACGTCGTCGATCGTCCGCTCGAGATCGTCGATGCGAATCAGGGGGCGCGCCATGTGAGGAAGCTCCGCCGAGAAGTTTGCCGGCGGCCGAGAGGGAGCGCGTCGCGCTGGCCGCGGCGGCTCCCACGCGGCGTTCGAATCGGAATCAGCCTCCAGCACTTTACCTGCCTTCTACTCGCGGCGGGGGCCGCAGGTTTGTCGTGTGCGCTGAATTGGGGCTCGCGCCGGGCGCCGTCAATGGCGGTGCCGGCGTTTAGTGAGGTTCCGCGGCGTAACGACAAGGAATGATTGAGGTATCCAAGGCGTGTGGAGTGGTTGCGGCGAGCAGGGGCCGTGACCATCATGGGGACCATGTCGAGCGACCCCGAGGACAAGCCGCAAGAACCCGTGTCCGAGCCCCCGCCGGACGACAGCGCCTCCAAGGACCTCGCGGATGGCCTCGAGCTCATGCTGCGGGCCGCGCGCAAGGCGGTGAAGCGGGTGGACCCCACGCGCATCGAGGCGGCGGGTCGGCGCGCGCTCAAGAGCTTGGAGACGCTGGACGCCAAGAAGGTGGGCGCCTTCGGTCGCAAGGCGGCGAAGAACCTCGACCCCCGCAAGATCGAAGAAGTGGCGGAGGAAGCCGGCAAGGAGCTCATCAACGTGGTGGAGCGCGTGGCGGAGCGCGTGGAGAACATCGTGAATGCTTCAACGCGGGACAGCCAACCCCCGCCCGCCAAGAGCGAAGAGCAGACGGAAGAAGAGCCGAAGCCCAAGGTGCGGGTGGAGGACGAGTAGCCGTCAGCCCGGTTTGGCCGCCGGCTTCTGTGCCGGCACCAGCGCCGCGAGGCCGGCCTTGATGTCCGGGTGGGTGAGGGGATCCGACGCGGCCCGCGCCACCATCGATTTGGCTTCTTCTCCGCCTACTCGCATCAGAGCGCGCGCGACGGACAACACCGCGCTGACCAGCTCCGGGCGATCCGCGGTGGCGCGGTACAGCGCGAAGAACGTCTTCAAGTCCTCCACCTGAGCCGGCGTGGCCAGCTTCTCCAGGGCGCGCGCGGCGCGCTGGATGTCGTCCGGAGTATTCGCGGGATCGTTCAGGTGGCGCGCCAAGAGCGGCGCCGCACGCTTGTCGTCCATGGCGGCGAGGGCGTCCGCCATGGGGCCCACCGGTGGAGGGCGCAGCACGTCCGACAAGAAATCGTAGTGCTTGGCCAGCGCTGCGATCATGTAGTCCGCGCCGTTGCGGCGGGACGCGAGGAGCTTGCGCGCGTCTTCCAAGAGCATGGGCGGAGTGCGTGCGTTCTCGGCCAGGTCGATGAGCACCTTGGTGACCTTGGGATCTTCCATGGCGCCGAGCTCGCGCAGCAAAAAGCGTTGGGCGACCACCATCTGCGCCTCCGGCAGCTCCACCGCCTGGGCGATCTGATCCGCCAGGGGCGGCGGATCCTTGGCACCGGACACGGCGAAGGCGCCGCCGCGGACGACGCAGCCCAAGAGCGGCCCGCCGAGATCCACGCTGCCCGCGTCTCCCCCGTTGTCGCCCACCAAGAGCACCTTGCCGCTCTCGGTGCACAGCGCGAAGCCACCGCGCATGGCGGCGCCTCCCACCACGTCCTTGCCGGTGGTCTTCACCCAGTGGAGCTTCGCGTCCTTGGCGCCGAGGCCCATCGCCACCTTGAAGTAGGTGGCCGCGAACACGTCTCCGGAGATGCCGCCCTCGCCGGGGGTGGCGTACAGGCGAATGCGCTCCCGCGCGGTGGCCGCCGCGGGCTCCACCGTGGCGCCGTCGTCGAACCACGCGGGCTTGCCCGGCAGCTCGCGCGCCGGCAGGGAGATGCTGGTGGCGCCGTTCTGGGCGGCGTTGCCGATCTTGTCGTCGAAGCGCACCAAGCTGAGCTCGCCGAAGTACAGCTGGCCGTCGATGTTGACCGCGTGGCTCACCTGCTCGCGCAAGAGCAGGCGGCCGATCTCTTTGCCGCTGTCCAGATCGATGGCGGACACGTACTGACTGCCCCAGGGAACGAAGGCGACGTTGCCTTCCACTGCGGGACTTCCGATCTCCGGCTCGGGAGCGAGCTTCTGCAGAACGGAGCCGCTGCGGGAGACCGCGAGCAGCAGGCTGCCGCCGCCACCGGGCTCCCCCAAGCTCACCACGGTGACCTTGCCGTCGTCTCCGGCGCCGCGCAGGCTCTTGCCTTCGCTCGACACGCGCCAGAGCTGTTTGCCGGTCTTGGCGCTGAGCGCGACCACGTTGCCCTTGGTGGTGGCCACGACGACGTCTCCGCTGAGGGCCGGGGCGGCGTCCACCTCGCCGGCGAAGGTCCACTTGCCGCTGCCGTCGAGGCCAATGCCCGAAAGACCTTGCTGCGTGACGCCCACGGCCACGCCAGGCCCGGCGGCGATGGGAGCCGTGTGCACGCGGGCGTAGACGGCTTGAATCGACTTGCCCGCGTCGTTCTGCCATTCCGGGGCGAACACGCGACCGCCGGCAGCGGCGCCGCCGGAGCAGCCCGCGGCCAAGAGCGCGAAAGCGAGAGCGCGGCGCATCACTCGTCGCCTCCCGCCTTGCCACCGAGCGCCTTCACGGCTCCGTCGATGGCTTGCTTCACGCGTTTGCTCCAGTCCGAGGGCCAACGGTCGGCGACGTCCGCCAAGTAGTTTCCGGCGTCCTTGGTTCCGAGCTCGCGCAGGCGGCCCACGATGCGGATCTTCTCGTCTTCCGTCATGTCCTTGGGCGAGCGAAACAGGATCTGATCGAAGCCGCTGGTCATGACGTCGAAGGGATGCTTGCCGAGCTGGTCGGCGAACTTCTCGCAGTCCTTCTTGGCGCATAGCTGGCCGATGGACCCCGCGGCCTCGCCCACGTTGTGATCGAGGGCGGCGAACAGATCCGGCAGCGCCTCTTTGGCGCCCAGGGCGCCGAGCCCACTCGCGGAGATGCCGCGCACCTGCGCGTCAGGGCTGCGCAGAGCGGAGCGCAGCGCCTTCACCGCGGCCGCGCCTTTGGTCTTGAGCAGCGCCTTCACCGCGGCGCGCCGCACGTCGGGCACTCGGTGGCGGTAGTAAGGGGCGAGCGCGGCGCTCGAGCTCTCTTGCTTCAGCGCGCCACACACGTCGATGGCGCGGACCAGCACCTTCACGCTCGCGCCCCGGCGGAGCAGCCCTTCGATGGGGGGAGCGGCGGCCTTGCCGGCGTCCCCGGCCGCGGCCACCGTCTCCAGCGCGTCGAGCATGCGCTGCTCGTCCCCACTCTCGAGGGCGGCCTTGATCTTGGCCACATCTACCGACTTTTGGCTGGTCTTGGGCTTGGCCTGGGCCGGCGCGGGCAGCGCCTGACCGAGCACGATGGCGCCCACCACCAAGAGACTCTGACCGAGTGTCGTCATCCGATTCTCCCCTGCAGCATCCGGCGAACAAATGCGCGGATGATGCCGAAAATTCGCGCCTGGTTTACCCTGCACCGCCTGTACCGGCAAGCTTGTCGAGCCATGGTCCTGCCCGCCCCGCCCATCATCCGCCTCGAGCTTCTGGAAGACCGATCACCCCCGGATCCCGGCGGTTTCTTGCGCCTGATCCGCCGGCGCTACCGCGCCCACTACCCGGACGGCAGCGTGAGCGCGCCTTTCGACTACGACGAGGTGGATCGACCGGCCATCGATGCCGTGGTGATCGCCGCACACTACTCCGAAGCCGGGGAGCCGCACGTGTACCTCCGCAGCGTGGTGCGGCCGCCGATCGTGATGCGGGACCGAGGGCGCTCGCCGCTCTTGGAGGCGGAGCACCTGGGCAACATGTGGGAGCTACCCGCGGGCCTCGTGGAGCTCTCGGAACAGACCCTGGACGGCGTGCGCCAATGTGCCGCTCGCGAGCTCGGGGAAGAGCTCGGCTTCGATCTCAGCGACGCGCTGCTGCGGCCCCTGGGGCCGAGCACCTTCCCGGCGCCGGGCGTGGTGGCCGAGCGGCACTTCTACTTCGAGGTGGAGGTGGATCCGAAGACGCGCCGCGAGCCGCACAACGACGGCTCCGCCCTCGAGCACTTCGGTGCCGTGACGGCCGTGAAGCTCGAGGACGCGCTGTCGTGGTGCGCGTCCGGACAGATCGAAGACGCCAAGACCGAGCTCGCCCTGCGCCGCTTGCGGGAGCTGCTCGCATGAAGCTGCCGCGCGTGATCGTCGTGGTGAAGCGATCGGCCTACAAACGCTTCGTGGAGGACGAGGGCGATCCGCGCGCCCGGCAGCTGCTCCGCCGCAAGGATCCGACGGTGGCGCACTGGGTGGAGGCGCATGAAGAGCACCTGCGCACCGCCGAGGCCGTGGAGCTCGCGCTCGAGAAGCTCGGCGTGCGCGCGTTGGTGCTGCGTGGATCTCACGCCGCCTTCGACACCAACGGCGCGGCGCTGGTGGTTGCAGTGGGTGGCGACGGAACCTTGCTCGCAGCGTCACACAATGTGGGTGCCACTCCCATCTTGGGCGTGAACAGCGCACCTCGCTTCAGCGTTGGCTTCTTCTGTGCTGCTCGTCGCAGCAACGCGCGCCGGATGCTCGCGGAAGCGCTCGACGGAACCGCTTCCAAGGTGAAGCTCGCGCGCATGGCGGTGAGCCTGAATGGACGTGTGCGATCACGCCGCGTGTTGAACGAGGCCCTCTATTGCCACGCCTCCCCGGCGGCCACCTCGCGCTACATCTTGAGCTACCGCCGATTGCGAGAAGAGCAGAAATCCAGCGGTTTTTGGGTCGGTCCCGCTGCCGGCTCCACGGGCGCCGTGCGCAGCGCGGGGGGTCGCGTGCTGGCTCTCGGCTCGCGCAAGCTGCAGCTCGCTGTGCGCGAGCCGTACACTTCTTTCGGTCGTCGCTACCGTTTGCTGCGCTTCACCATAGATCCTGGTGATCGCGTCGTGGCGCAGAGCATGATGACGGACGCGAGCATGTTCCTCGACGGCCCCTACCGACGCATCGCGTTGGGTTTGGGAGACGTCGCGAGCTTCACGCTGTCCGACGAACCGCTCACGGTGCTCGGTCTCAGCCAGCGACGAAACGACGGGTCCCGACGCGCTTGATGCGGTACAGTACCTCGGCCCTCGGACCGGGCTACTTTCGGGAGGAACTTCGCGACATGCGCCGTCTGCAGCTCTTCGCTGTACTTTGCGTCGTGGCCGGATGCGCCACTGGTGAGACTCTGGATGGAGTGGGCGGCGGCACGTCGTCATCGGGGGGTAGCAGCGGTGGCGGCGCCGCGGGCTCTGCCGGCAAGGTCGACAACCCCACCGGTGGCACGGCAGGGGATGGCGGCGCCGGCGGCAGCGGCAACGAAGGCAACACCGGCGGCCTGGCGGGCGGCGGTGGCGTGGGCAACACCGGTAACACCGGCGGCGTGGGCAACACCGGCGGCGTGGGCGCTAGCGGGGGAACCGGCGCCACGGGGGGCACCGGCGCAACGGGCGGCACCGGCGGCTGCGCGTCGGGCGAGAAGAGCTGCGGCGGCATCTGCATCAAGCCGAGCCCCGGTGTCGGCTGCGGTCCCACGGACTGCACTCCCTGCCCCGCCGTTCCCAACGCCACGTCCACGTGCGTCGGCTCGCTGTGTGACTTCGACTGCATCAGCGGCTACGTGAAGAGCGGTAACAGCTGTGTGCTGCAGGGCGGCGGCGGAACCGGTGGCGGCAGCGGCGGTGGCGGTGGGACCGGCGGCAGTACCGGCTGCGCGGCCCCTTGTGATCCGTCTCAGGGTGCGTCTCAGGCGGTGTGCATCTTCTATTGCACGCTGCAGACCGGCAGCCCCGGAATCTGCGCGCCGTTCTTCAACTGCTGCACCTGCTAGATCTCGAAGATCTTGAGACCGTTCTTGCGCAGCGGCGCCAGCACCGCCGTGTGATCCGAGGCGGGGGAGTCCTGCACGTAGAGGAACTTCAGGTTCTTCATGTCCTTGAGGGGCGAAAGATCGCTCACCCGGGTGCGCTGCAGGCTCAGCCGCTCGAGCTTCGTCATCTTGGAAAGCGGCGAAATGTCCGACACCGGCGTGTCGTCCAGCGCCAGCTCCGTGAGGTTCACCAGGTTCTCGAGTGGCTTCAGATCCCGCACCTGCGTGCGTCCCAAGTCCAGCCGGTCCAGCTTGACCAAGTTCTCGAGCGGCTTCAGGTCGCTGACCTTGCTGATGGACGCGCGCAACGTCTCCAGCTTGGTCAGCTCCGCGATGGGCGACAGGTCGTCGATGCCGCCGGGCCCGAGGAACAGCTCCTTCAGGTTCTTGGCGTAGGGCACCACACAGGGGTCGATCTGATCCGACTCCACCTGAGAGAGGTTCAAGCTGGTGAGCTTGCCGAGCTCCGCCCGCGTCACGTCGCCCTCGGGCTTTTGCAGCTTGAGCCGCACCGCGGCCTCCAGCTGTTCGTCATCGAACTTCACCACCGGGCCGTCGCCACAATCCGCCGCGGTCTTCTTTTTCTTTTTTTGTTTGGGCGGCGCGGCAGACGCCACGGGCGCCGCACTGGGCGTCACCGCGGCGGCGGTCGCCGTCGCGCTCGGGGCGGCCTTCTGCGCCGGGGGATCGTCACAGCCAGAAATAAGCGCCAGCACGGCGAGGGTCGCTATCGCTCTCTTCATCACCCTTCCCTTCCGTGGGCGATGATAGTGCATCTCGGTGGCCTCCCGCGTGGCCCGTCTCCGCGATTTGCGGCGCGGACCGCGAGCTTCCGCGGCGAACCGACACCCTCTCGGAAAGCGCATTCTCTGGAGATTCATCGGGGATCCGCAGTACATGAAGGTCGCGCTATCATGCTGCGCAGATCAAGGAGGAATGATGACCCTGACCCGCGCACTCGCTTTCGGCGCTCTCGGAGCTTCCTTGCTGTTTGCAAGCAACACGGCCGTGGCCAAGCCCGGCGAGCCCGAGACGGTGCTCGACAACACCAAGAAGAAGGAGCCGAAGAAGCTCGACAAGGTGTTCGGCACGGAAGAAGAGAGCGAAGAGCCGGCGAAGATCGAAGTCTCCGACAAGACCTACGCCACCACGGAGCCGGACGCGGTGAACGCGCGGCGGCGGCGCTTCGAGCCGGGCTTCGGACTCGGGTTCAAGGTGAGCTGGGCGTTTCCAATGGGCAAGACCGAGACGACCAGCATCCTCGGTGACATGTCTGAACGAGCAACCGGGCTCTTGGCGATCGGCGCTGACATTGGCTATCGGCTGAACCCCAGCATCTTCTTGGGTGTCTACCTCGGCGCTGGTTACGTCTTTCCCAAGAACTGCGGTGGTGGAGCGACATGTACTGGCTGGGACTTCCGGGGCGGTCCGGAGCTCATCTATCGTTTCCAGCCGTTCGAGGCCGTCGTGCCCTGGGCCGGACTGGGCGTGGGGTACGAGTACTTCGTACAGAAGTACAGCGGAGGCGAGAGCAGCGTGAGCTTCGCCTATCACGGATTCCAACTTGCTGACGTGCAGGCCGGTGTGGATTTCCTCACTTCCCGCAGCTACGCGGGGCCCTTCGTGAGCTTTTCGCTGGGACAGTTCGGCAGCAAGATTCGGACGAGGAAGGACCCGGCGGGAGACGAAACCGACTCCGGCTCGGTTGATGGCAAAGAGATGCACTACTGGCTGGCGTTCGGCCTGCACGGCTCCCTCGACTGAGGGAGCCGTGAGCAGGGGCCAGGCTACGCCTGGTTGAACGCGCCGCGGCCAGCGTAAATCTGCGTGTCGTCCAGCTCGTCCGCGATGCGGAGCAGCTGGTTGTACTTCGCAATGCGATCACTGCGCGACAAGCTGCCGGTCTTGATCTGTCCGGCGTTGGTGCCCACCGCCAGATCCGCGATGAACGCGTCTTCCGTCTCGCCGGAGCGGTGCGAGATCACCGACGTGTAGCCGGCGCGACCCGCCATGCGGATCGTTTCCAGGGTTTCCGTCAGGGTGCCGATCTGATTGAGCTTGATGAGGATCGAGTTGGCGATGCCCTTGTCGATGCCCATCTTCAGACGCTCCGGATTGGTGACGAA
This sequence comes from Polyangiaceae bacterium, assembly GCA_020633235.1. Lineage (NCBI taxonomy): Bacteria > Pseudomonadati > Myxococcota > Polyangiales > Polyangiaceae > Polyangiaceae bacterium. The sequence continues at coordinate 986,111 of JACKEA010000004.1, forward strand.
CAGGTCGTCGCCCACGAGCTGGATCTTGTCGCCCAGCTTCTGGGTCATCAGCGCCCAGCCGTCCCAGTCGTCTTCTGCCAGGCCGTCCTCGATGCTGACGATCGGGTACTTGTCACACAGGGCTGCGTACACGTCGACCATCTCCGCTGGCGTGTGCGGCTTCTTGTCGAAGGTGTATTTGCCGTCGGCAAAGAACTCGCTGGCGGCGGGATCCATGGCCAGGCTCACGTCCTTGCCCGGCGCGTACCCTGCCGCTTCGATGGCCGTCATGATGCGCTGAATGGCTTCCTCGTTGGAGCCCAGGCGCGGCGCGAAGCCGCCCTCGTCGCCCACCGCCACGGTGAGGCCGTCTTTCTTCAAGTTGGCCTTGAGGGCGTGGAACACCTCGGCGCCGCAGCGCAGCGCTTCCGCGAAGGTCGGCAGTCCGAGCGGCACGATCATGAACTCCTGCGCCTCCAGGCCGTTGTCCGCGTGGGTGCCGCCGTTCAGGATGTTCATCATCGGCGTGGGCAGGACTCGCGCCTGAATGCCACCCAGATAGCGCCACAGGGGAACGCCCAGCGTGTCCGCACCGGCGCGGGCCACGGCCATGCTCACCGCGAGGATCGCGTTGGCGCCGAGCTTCTCCTTCTTCTTGGTGCCGTCCAAGGAGAGGAGCTGGCCGTCGACGCCCACCTGGTCGAGGGCGCTCATGCCCACGATGGCAGGGCCGAGCTTGTCGTTCACGTTGTCCACGGCGGTGCGCACGCCCTTGCCGAGGTAACGTTTCTTGTCTCCGTCGCGAAGCTCGAGGGCCTCGTGCTCTCCCGTGGACGCGCCACTGGGCACCGCGGCGCGACCGAAGCCGCTCTCGGTGTGGACTTCTGCTTCTACGGTGGGGTTGCCGCGAGAATCGAGGATCTCGCGAGCGCTGACGTGCAGGATCTCCGGCATGGGCCCGGGAGTACCACGGTTCTTCCGAGGTCGCGAGAGCCCCTCAGACGGCGATCATTTCACTCTTTTTGGCAGGTGGCGCTGCAGCCGTCGCCGCTTTGGTTGTTGCCGTCGTCGCACTGCTCGGTCTCCACCGGGTTACCGTTGCCGCACTTGTCCACCACCACGTTGAGCACGTACGGGAAGCTGGCGACCGGGGCGCCGGACGCAGCCTGAACGCGCACGTAGTAGGTGCCCGCCGAGAGGTTCGCCACGGCGGCGTGGGCGCACAGACCGGCGCCGGAATCGTCGTCGGAAGCGAGCACCGTGGAGCCGTTGCTCCCGATGATTTCCACGGTGCTGTCCAAGAGCTGCTGGAAGCAGGCGCCGTCGCCGTAGTCGAAGGTGTCCGCGATGATGGAGGTGCCGTTCGACGGAACCGTGACGGCGACCACGTCGATGTCACCAGCGGGGGAAATGGCGGCGTGGAACGGCTGGACCAGGGCGTCAGCGGTGGACGTCGTGCCGTTGGGCTCGGACTCGTCGGATTCGATGGTGCAAGTCGCGCTGCAGCCGTCGTTCGGCAGCTTGTTGCCGTCGTCGCATTCCTCGCCGGGATCCGTGTGGGCGTCGCCGCAGGTGATGGTGCGACTCTCCATGTTCAGGCTGAAGGCGCCGGTGTCCGTCGCATTCACGCCGTCTACGGCCACGTAGTACTTCTGACCAGCTGTGGAGCTGACCTTGACGGTACCCGCGCCGCGGCATGCGAGCTCCGTCCCGGCGCTGCCGCAGCCCGTGCGGACCGAAACCAAGAGCGGCGTGGTGGAGTCCAGCGTCACTTCCAACACGCCGGTGTTCGCGGCGGTGATCTCGTAGACGACCTCGGGGCCGGTGGACTGACCGGATTTGCCGCAGGAGGGATCGAGCTTGGCGGCGTGCCCGCCGTTGTTGCCGAACACCGTGGTGGGGTCGCCCACCGCCGTGGGGGCGGCGCAAGCGTCGGCGCAGGCGGCCGCGCAATCGCTGTCGTCGCAATCCACGTTCTGATCGCCGTCGTTGTCGATGCCGTCGCTGCAGATCTCGCCGGAGCTGGTGCAGCCGCTGGTGTCGAAGGTGCAGCCCGACGTGCAGCTCAGCGTGCCGCCGGAGAAGCCGAGCTTCTGGCAGGTGCGCCCCGCGAAGTCGCTGCCGTCGCAGGCTTCGCCGAGCTCCGCGACGTTGTTGCCGCACTGTCCCGGAGTGCCGCCCGTGCCGCCGGTGCCGCCACCGCCGGTGCCGCCACCGCCCGTGGCGCCGGTGCCGGCGGTGCCGCCGGTGGCTCCGGTGCCGCCCGCGGTTCCTCCGTCACCGCTCGCGCCACCCGTGCTTCCGCCGGTGCCGCCGTCCTTGCCGCCCGTGAGTCCCGAGCCGCCGCCGCTTGCAGGGCTCGCCTTGTTGTTGCCGCTGGAGCAGGCGCCCACCAGGGCGCCCGCTACCGCGAGCCCAAACAGCGTCGTCCTCATTCGCCGGGGGGACACGAGTAGGTGATGTTCCAGTCGTTCAGCGTCGGACTGTTCAGCTTGTTGCTGGTGGGATTGAGCGTGACCTCGAGCTCGAGCCATCGCCGCTTAGCATCCGGCGTTCCCATCTTGATGTACAGATCCACGGGACACGGTGAGGGGCCGGACATGGGACAGACCTGCGTGTCGGTGGGCGCGGACTGGGCGGTGACCAGGGGCACGAAGGTGGCAGAGGCGAGGCCCGTCTGCAGATCCGCCGTGCGAGCGCGGAACACGATGTTGGAGTCCCCGGGGTCCGTGCTGTCGTAGGCGAAGTAGCCCCACTGGGGCTTGGTACCAACAGGGCAGTTCGCTTCGTAGATCTGCGTGTACGCCGTGGTGTCGAGGGCCTTGGGGCAACCGATCTCGTAGTCGACCTTGGAGCCCGGATCGCCCTGAGCCGCCGCGCAGGTGGACGGGCACAGCGTGATGCCGGTCGGGTTCGCGTTGTTGTCGTAGTACCAGCCGGTGCCGCACTGGGACGAGTCCGTGCGCTGCGCCAACCCCGTTGCGGGCGGACCCGAGCTCGGGGTGAAGCTGACGGTGATGTCGTTGGGGTCGTAGCTTCCAGCGGGCGGCATGGAGAAGGAGCAGGAGACGTTCTGTCCGGCGATGGCCTGGAACGCCGCGATGAGCTGCGCTTCGACGTTGTTGCTGTTGGTGCCCTGAATCACGAAGGCCTGGCCGGTACCACCGGACTGGGCGATCTGATCCAACGCGGCGATGTTCGCGCCCTGCATGCCAATGGTGTAGGTGCGAATGCCGCTGTTGTTGAAGGCGTTGGCGGCCAGCGTTGCGATCGCCGAGTTGCTGGTGTTGCACTGAGTCGGGTCACCGTCCGTGACCAGCACCACCACGTACTGCTCGTTCGCGTTCGAGTTCTGGTTGTTGATGGCCCAGGTCAGCGCGCCATCGAGAGCAGGGTAGGTGGGCGTATTGCCGCCGGGAGCGACAGCGTTGACGCCGGTGACCAGCGCTGCCTCCTGAGTGTCCGTCGGGGCGCCTGCTGCGAGCAGCTTGTTCAGCGTGACCATCGGGTTGGAACACGGAGTCGCGGTGCAGCCGGTGCCATTCGAGCTGGGGCAACCGTCGCCGAAAGTTCCACCGCTCGCCAAGGGGAAGAACTCGAGAGCGGCGCCGATGCCCGCCGAGCCGGGATCCTGGAAGAAGCCCTTCAGGGCGTTGGTCGCGCCGGTCCACTTGTTGCCACCCATGGAGCCCGAGCGATCCACCATGAAGTAGAGGTTCACGGGCTTGAACGTCGCAGTCTGCACGTCGCCCGCGCAGGACGGCGGTCCGCAGCTGACGCCCTGCTTGTAGACGCTCCAGTTGTCCTCGCACTTGCACTCGGCCTTGTGGTTGCCGCCGGGCGGATTGACCATCAGCTCCGACAGATCCGTGATGGCGGGACACGACACGCTGATGCACTCGCCCGGTGGGACGGGCGCCGTCGTGGTGCAGGTCTTGGTGACCTGGGTCTGGTCCGGAGCGCACTTGGGGTACTGGCCGGAGTTACCGGGGAAGGCGATGATGTCGACGCCGGCGGGCGCCGCCGTTTGGCCGTGATTGCAGACCAAGATGGTGTCGTCGCAGGGCACGCCCAGGGAGAGATCCGCGCCGGTGCAGGCTGGGTCCGTCTGGCCCGGCAACCAGCCCTTGCACTGACCGGATTCCGGCGGGGCAGGTTGCGGCGGGACGTTGGCGATGGGGCAGCCCAGGCCGCAGACGCTGTTCACCTCGCTCACGCAGTTGGCGTCCCAGGTGTTGTTGCAGCAGTAGGAGTCGGCGGCGCACACGGAGGCCACGCAGCTGTTGCACGTTGGGTTGAGCGCGCCGCCCTGCGTACACGGGTTGTGCGAGCACGCCGCGGGCGCCACGGGCGCCGTGCCGCACTTGGCGCCGCACACGGACTGGACCGCGTACACGCAGGCTTGCGTCCAGGAATTGGCCGCGAGCGGACAGCTCAGCCCGCACACGCTGCTGATCTCGCCCACGCAGATGCTGTCCCAGGAGCCGGAAGAGCTGCAGCAGTACGAGTCGACGGC